>DATLEX010000066.1:0-15699 GCA_035525045.1 Thermoanaerobaculia bacterium
GACGGTGTGCACTTGGGGAGCCGAATGCCGAAGGGCTTGGCCGCGCCACGAAGGTGATTGACGAGCTTTGTTCTGACAGCGACGAGAACGTCGCGCGCGCGAAGAAGCTCGAGATGCTGCTGGGAGGTCTGCGATCGATGCTGGATCGGATGGAGCAGCTGTGGGTCGAAGCGTGCAAGACGAGCCAGGTTCCTGGCGTCATGTCGATCGTCTTTCTGCCGGCTCTTCGAGATGAGCTGCAGCTTGCGAGAGTTGGCTACGAGGACCTCGTGCCCGAGCGCTTCGAGGAGATGAGCCATCCACCGCGAGTGCATTCCGGCCTCGATGGCAATGCGCTTCCGGCCGATCCCGTCGAACAGAACCGCGAACGCTGCGCGGCGCGTTGAAATCTTCTGTTCTCCGACGACCTCCCCATCGTCATCGAGAGCACACCAGTTGCTCGATCGGTCGCCGACGTCGATGCCGATGGTGGTCACCCGGTGCCAGGCTGAACGGGACATCCGCTGATCTCCAGACCTCGATGATGTGTTAGATTTCTTCACGGCCAACCTCCTTTCCTTGCGCCTTGAGCGCGTCTGAATCATGCAGCGCAATTTTGCGACTGCGCTAGGAGGTTGGCCTTCTCATCTCATCTGAGCGTGAGATACTAGAATCAAGTCATGAAGGTCATCACTGGCCGAGTTGTTGACGGGAAGATCCAGCTTTCAAGTCCGCTGGAGGACGGAACCACCGTCGCAATCCTCGCGGCCGACGAAACCGGATTCAAGCTGTCATCGGAGGATGAACAGGAGCTGGCAGACGCGCTCGCGTCAATCCGTCGTGGTGAGTTCGAAGACGGTCATGCCGTCCTCGCTGAGCTCAAGCATCGCAATTGAGCTTTCGCTTCAAAGTTGCTCCTCACGCGGGCAGGCAGATTCGAGCTGCTGCCAACTGGTGGAGGATCAATCGAACCAAGAATCCGGCTGGCTTCGCAAATGATCTCGAAGCAGCTTTCCAGCTCATCGAAGAACTGCCGAACGCCGGAGAGTCCGTACCGCACCCAACAATTCCGAATCTTCGTCGAGTCCTTCTGGGTCTGAGCCAGCACTACCTCTACTATTCCGTCAACGCGGAGGAGCAGGTCGTGGAAGTTCTTGCGCTTTGGCACACGAGTCGACAGGAAAGTCCTGCGTTGTAATGGCAGCTTGACTCCCGGCAGCAGCCGACGCGGCCCGGCGCTGGCCCGGCAGCCGAGCTGCCTTGAGCATCGCAAGCTAACAATTACGGCGGCTTCGGCACGCGGGACCGGTCGCGCGGCTGAGCCGGAGATACGCTAGACAGCCGCATCGGAGCTGCGCGAACATGTCCAACTTGGGGTACGGCAGTGGCTGCGGCGTATTTGCGGCCTCAGCGGGTCTGATAACCGGTTGGTTGATCGGCAATGCTTCGTGTGAAGGGTGGTTCTGCTTTCAAGGTCCCGCATACGGCGCTGTGGGCGCCATCGTGGGACTGATACTCGGAATTACATTCGCCGTTATCACGCGGCAGAATGAGGCCGCAAAAGCCGCCCTTAAAGTTGCGTGGCTCATGGTTGGCTTCCTTGCTGTCGGAACGATTGCATATTGGTTACTTCTGCCGCTGGTAGCCAAGTAGAGCGCTTCCGCGCGCAGTGGGCCAAGTACTCTCATGAAGTCGCGGAGTTCTGATTCAGTGGCGAGCCTCGGCGACGAGTTCGAATAGATGAAGATGCTGGCTCCGCCCGCGAGCCCCGCTTCCATCAGAACTGCACGTGGCTGCGAGGCACACCCACGCACGGCGCTGTCTAACTCCACGCAGCAGTTGTCGCGGCCCGGCTTCGGCCCGGCAGCCGAGCTGCCTCGAGCAGCGTAAACTTGAATTGCCACGGCTTCGGCACGCGGAACCGGCCGCGCAGCTGAGCGTGAGATACGTTGGGCGGACAGAATTCAGCGTTGTCTAAATGGGGAGTCGAAGAATGAAAAAGGTTCCGCTGTCCGAAGTCAAAGATGATCTTTCGCGATATCTCCGGATGGCCGAAGGGGAAGAAATAGTCATCACGCGCCATGGTCAACCGGCTGGCGTTCTCATCGGCTTCCGTTCCGAAGATGATTGGTTCGACTATCGTCTGGAATCAGATGCTGGTTTTCTTCATCGCATCGAACGAGCACGCCAAAGCATTCGTGATGGCAAGGGAACGCGTCTCGAAAGGCTGCGGAAATAGCGCTGCCGCCCAACGCCATGTGGCCGACCCGGAGAAGACGAGATCGAGCGCGCCGCGCGGCGGCTGCTGGCGTATTGAAGCGAGCGGCTGCAGGCAAACGCTGCGCCAGCGATCCCGGGAACGTAGACCAGCCGGCGCTGATACCGCGATCTCGACTATGCTGTGCGCCAAAAAGTCTTCATTCTCAGAAAGGTGGTTACCGATGGCGCGCGCTCTCCATTTGTTCGTTGCGTGTCTCATCCTGATCTCTCTCACTCCCGCGGTCTCGGCCCAGCCGCTCACGGCGCCGGAGCGCGAGAAACTCCTCGAGCATCTGGAGAGAACGCGGCAAGCGTTTCTCGCTTCGGTCGACGGTCTCTCGCAGGGGCAATGGAACTATCGGGCGGCGGAAGGGCGGTGGACGATCGCGGAAGTAGCCGAGCACATTGCCGCCGCGGAGACGATGCTGCGCGGCTTCGCCGAGGGAGCGTTGAAGGAGCCGGCCAGCGAGGAGATGCTGAAGGATGCCCGCCGCGATGACTTCGTGCTGCAGGTCGTCCCCGATCGCTCGCAGAAATTTGAGGCGCCCGAGCCGCTCCGGCCCCGGAACCGTTTCGGCTCACCCGCCGCCGCGCTCGACGCCTTCCGCAACGAGCGCGCAGCGACGATCAGGCTGGTGAACGAGGGCGGCGATCTTCGGGCTTACGCGGCAAAAGGACCGGGGGGCAATCCTCTCGATACCTACGGCTGGCTGCTCTTCCTCTCCGCGCACAGCGAACGCCACACGAAGCAGATCGAAGAAGTGAAAGCGGACCCGCGCTTCCCGCGGCAATAGCGGGAAAGAGATCCTGCCGGTCATGGCGCTGAGCTCATCGACGTCCCCGTCTCCCCCTCCACGCCGGCGGCGCGCGCGGCGACGGCGGTGGAGGCGGCGATGACCTGCATGGGGTCGTATTTCTCGAGCCGGCTGAAGTTGAGCTCGAGGAGCACGCCGGCTGGCCTGCGTTGGACGGACGGATTTCGCGCATCCCGAAGCGACGTTACGATTCATCCGAGCGAGTGGAGCGACAAGGTCATCGTGACTCCATTTGGCACGTTGAAGAAATCGTGCGCCGGCGCCGGCCGGAAAGCTCTGCCCCCGAGCCCTGAGCCCTGAGCCCTGAGCCCTGAAGCTACAGCAGGAGGAAACGCGTGGCACTCGTGGTTCTTCTGAGAGGGGTCAACGTGGGCGGTCACAGGACCTTCCGGCCTACCACCCTCGCCGAACAACTGAGGCACCTCGATGCCGTCAACATCGGCGCGACGGGGACCTTCGTGATCCGGCGGCCGGTCACCCGGGCGCGACTCCGCGCCGAATTGGCACGCAGGCTTCCGTTTCATGCCGAGATCATGATCTGCCGGGGCAGCGAGATTGTCAGGCTGATGTCTCAGAATCATTTCGCGGACCAGCCCGTGCGTCCCGACATCGTCCGCTTCGTGAGCGTCCTTTCCAGACGTCCCCGCTCGGCGCCGTCGATGCCCATGACCTTCCCTGCCCGTGGCAAGTGGCTGCTGAAGATCCTCGCGAGGGACAACCGGTTCGTCTTCGGAGTGTACCGGCGCCACATGAGAGTCATCAGCTACCTCGGCACCTTCGACCGGCTCTTTGGCGTCCCGGTCACCACGCGCAACTGGAATACCATCACCGCGGTCGCCAGGGTGCTGGGTCACGGAGAGACCTGATCGGACAACCTCGGAATCGCTCCCGACGACTCTGTTGCGTGGTGAGGCCGGACATGAGAGCCTCGATCCCATGAGGTCGAAGGAGCAACCCGACGAGGCCACGGGGAGGGAGCGGGCGCGCTGTGCCGAGCTTTGCCGCCGGCGCAGCACCATGTGGCGATCCACCGCTCTCGCCTCGTCGCCGAGCCCGGCCGCGCGCGAGGAGGCCCGGGCCCGCGCCAACGAGGCCGCCTATCTCGCCGACCTGATCGAATCGGGCGAGGATCTGGCCCCGCCGGCCGACGCCTGATTGGCGAAGTCGGGCACAGATCACCTACCATTCCGCCTCATGAAGAGACGGCTGATGGTGGTTTCCCTCGTTCTCGGACTCGTCTGCAGCAGCGTCTCCGCGGCTCCGCGCGTGGCCAACCTGGCCGAGAAGCAGCGGGCGGCGGCAACCGTGGAAGCCCACCGCGCCGAGCTGATCGCCCTGAGCGACGAGATCTGGCGCTACGCGGAGACCGCCCTCCGCGAGACCCGCTCCTCGAAGGCCCTCGCCGACTACGCCGAGCGGAGCGGCTTCCGCGTCACGCGCGGCGTGGCCGCGATGCCCACCGCGTTCATCGCCGAATTCGGCAGCGGCAAGCCGGTCATCGGCATCATGGGGGAGTACGACGCCCTCCCCGGCATCTCCCAGAAGGCACAGCCTGTCAAGGAGGCGCTGCAAGCGGGGGCGGCCGGCCACGGCTGCGGACACAACCTGTTCGGCGTCGGCAGCCTGGCCGCGGCCATCGCCGTGAAGGAGCTGATCGCGGCCGGGAAGCTGAACGGGACGATCCGCTTCTTCGGCACGCCGGCGGAAGAGGCGGTGGGGGGGAAGATCTACATGCTCCGCGACGGGGCCATGGACGGCGTCGACATGATGCTGGCCTGGCACCCCTCCGACAGGACGCAGGCCGACACGAGGAGCTCGCAGGCGCTGGTCGATCTGGAGGTCGAGTTCCGCGGGCGCGCCGCCCATGCCGCGTTCGATCCGTGGAACGGGCGCAGCGCCGTCGACGGCGCGGAGATCTTCACGCACGCGGTGAACCTGATGCGCGAGCACATCCCCCCCACGGCGCGGATGCACTACGTGATCGTGCGGGGCGGCGACGTCCCGAACGTGATCCCGGAGTACGCGAAGGTGTGGATCTGGGTCCGCGACCTGGAGATGCCCGAGGTGGAGGAGATGCTGGCGCGCCTGCGGAAGATGGCCGCCGGAGCGGCCCTGGCCGCCGACGTGGAGTCGACGCTGAACATCCGCGGCGGCGACTGGAACATGCTGGTGAACACGGCCGGGCAGCGCGTCGTGCAGAGGAACCTGGAGTGGCTCGGCCCCCCGGCGTTCACGCCGGAGGAGCAGGAGTTCGCCAAAGCCATCCAGCGCGCCACCGGCGTGGAGGAGAAGGGGCTGAACACGCGGATCGAGCCGTTCGAGGAGAATCCCGGCCCGGCCGAGGGGGGGTCGACGGACGTGGGCGACGTCAGTTGGAACATTCCGACGCTCAACCTCTCCGTGACCACCGCTCCGGCGGGTGCGCCGTGGCACGGCTGGAGCGTGGTGGCCTGCGGCGGCATGTCGATCGGGCATACGGGAATGCTCTACGCGGCGAAGGCGCTCGCCGCGACGATGATCGATCTGTTCAGGAGCCCGAAGGATCGACAGGCGATCGGCGAGGAGTTCGCCGCCGATACGAAGGAGACGAAGTTCCGCTACTACATTCCGGAAGGTCCACCACAGCCGCCACCGTCGCGGTGAAGAAGGAGGTCGTCGTGAAACAGATGATGGCGATCGTGGTCTGCGTCGTCTTTCTCTCCTCGTGCGGAGGGTCGGCGGGCTCGCGCCTCGATGAGCTGGAGGCGAAGAACAACGCCCTGACGCAGCGCGTCAAGACGCTCGAAGAGCAATTGCTGGCGGCGGAGAAGCGGCTCATCGTGCACGAGCAGGCCATGCAGACCGTCCACTCGCGGCAGCGCGACATCGAGAACTACCTGAACAAGCTGCAGGTCAGCCGGGGCCGCTAGACCACGACGGTGACGAAGGGGCGCGCCACGCCCAGCTCCGTCTTGAAGGCGGTCATCGCCCGAATCGTGTAGCGGACCCGCTTGCCGGCGGCGCTCTTCTGGGCCGGGCCGGAGAGCTGGCGGTGCGGCCGCGCCGTTCCCGGCTTGCGCGAGCGGAACGTCGCGTGCGAGAAGGGCGACGGCTTCTCGAACTCGATCACCACCTCGTCGACGGTGACGTCCGCGCCGCCGAAGTAGCGGAAGTCCCACTCCGTCCCCTCCCCGGCTCGCAACGTCAACTCCTCCGGATTGATCCCGATGTACACCCGCCCGCCGCTCTGCTCGAAGTCGACGCGGATGGGGACGGTCCGGGTGACGAACGCGGTCACGTCCTCCGGCCGGATCAGGCGGTCGGAGGATGCCGGCGCCGCGGCGATCAGCGACGGCGCCTCGGCGCGCGCCGGCGCCGGGATGAACGAGGAGGGACGGGGCTTCTCTCCCTGCGGAAGCCACGCGGCCACCGGCGCACCGTTGGAGTGAATCCGGGGCCGCGGGCGACGCGTGCGGGTCTTTTTCGCCGCCGCTGGTTTCGGGACGGCCGGGACGTTCGGCGCCACGGGTGGCCGCGGCCTGGCGGCGGGGACCGCCGCCGGTTTGGGCTTCGCCGCGGCGCGCCTGGCGGGCCGGACCGCCCGGGCCGGCCGGGCCCCCCGCGGCGCCTTCCTGGCGACGGATTTCGCCGCTTTTCCGGCCGCTTTTCTGGCCGGCCGGGCGGCGGAGGCCCGCTTGACGGCCTTCTTCTTCGCTGATCGGGCGGCAACCTTCACACGCGCCGCGACTTTGCGGGTGGCGCGCCGGGCCGGACCGGCAGCCGCCTTCTTCCCCTGCACCTTAGCCATCAGTGAGATCCCCCCGCAGCAGCCCGAAAAAATGAATGGCGCAATATAGCAGCGGCCCATCCGTTCCGCTAGGGTTATCCGAAGACCCCCGCGACGCTGAACCCGCCGTCCACGGCGAGGCACTGGCCGGTGATGTAGGAGGCCGCCGGGAGCGCCAGAAACACCACGGCTGCAGCGACTTCCGCCGGTTCGCCGATCCGCCCGGCCGGGGTGCGGGCCAGGATGCGGGAGAGCCGCTCCGGGTCTTGCAGAACCGGCTCGGCCAGAGGGGTGCGGATGTACCAGGGGGCGACGGCGTTGACCCGGATCGCATCCGACGCCCACTCGGCGGCCAGCGAGCGGGTCATCTGGACCACGGCGGCCTTGGCCATCCCGTAGGGAACGCCGGTCCCGAGGTTCCGGAAGGCGGCGACCGAGACGACGTTGACGATGGAGGCGTCTCCGGACTGCCGGAGCAGCGGATAGGCCGCGCGGCACATGGCGAAGGCGGCATCCTGGTTGACCCGGCGCAACTGCTCGTACTCCTCGCCGGTGTAGCCGGCGGCCGGCTTGCGGATGTTCGTGCCGGCGTTGTTAACCAGGATGTCGAGCGCGTCGAGCTGATCGAAGATGGCGCTGGCGCCGGTGGTGACGTCGGCGGCAACGAAGCGCGTGCCCGGCCTCTCACGCGACCACGCCTCGAGCCGCTCCCGGTCGCGGGCCACGCCGGTCACGCTCGCGCCGAAGGCGATCAGCTCGTCGGCGATGGCGAGTCCGATGCCCGAGGTGCAGCCGGTGACGAGGGCGATCTTCCCTTTGAGGGTCCAGCGCGTGCTCATTTTGGATTTTGGGTTTTGGATTTTGGATTGCCCGCCCGGGGGACGTTCAAAATCCAAAACCAAAAATCCAAAATCCAAAATCACCCAAACTCGCCATCATCCGATCTCCTCCCTCAACACGTCCCTCAAGCGTTCCGCGATCCTTCGAATGCTTCCCTGTTCCTCTCCTTCCACCATCACGCGGACGAGATTCTCCGTTCCGGAGTAGCGGACGAGGATGCGGCCGCGGCCGTCCAGCTCGTCGAGGGCCTCCCGCAGAGCGGCCTGATATCGGGGAAGGGATTCGAGCGGCGGCTTGGAGGCGACCTTCAGATTGATGAGCAATTGCGGCATCGGCTCGAAGGTCCGGAGGTCGGAGAACCTCGCCGCCGACCCGGCCAGGATCTCGCCGAAGACGAGCGCGGTGTGGATGCCGTCGCCGGTGGTGTGCACGGTGAGGTCGATGATGTGCCCCGACTGCTCTCCGCCGAGGGTGGCGTGCTTCTCGAGCATCTGCTCGATGACATACTTGTCGCCGACCTGGGCCCGGATCAGCTGGATGCCGTCGGCGGCGAGCTGCTTCTCGAACCCGAAGTTCGACATGACCGTGGTGACGATGCGGTCGCCGCCGAGCTTCCCTTTCCTTCGAAGGTATTGCGCCCAGAGGTAGATCACCTCGTCGCCGTCGCGGATCTTCCCCGCGTCATCGACGAAGATGGCGCGGTCGGCATCGCCGTCGAAGGCGACTCCGAAGTCGGCCTTCCGCTCGACCACCACCTCCGTCAGCCTCCCGGGGTGCAGCGCCCCCGACTCCTCATTGATGTTCCGGCCGTCCGGCTGGTCGTGGATCACCACCACCTCCGCGCCGGCGCGCCGGAACACCTCCGGCCCGATCCGGTAGGCGGCTCCATGCCCGGTGTCGAGCACCACCTTCCGCCCCGCCAGCGCGTTCGGCTTCACGCCGGAGAGGAGAAACCGCTCGTACGCCTCCACCAGCTCCGGCGACTCGGACAGCTCCTCCGCATCGACGTGCACGCTCTCCCGGCGGACGGCGCGCAGCTCGTCTTCGATCTGCTCCTCCACCGAGTCCGGCAGCTTCATCCCGTCGTGCCCGAAGATCTTCACGCCGTTGTCCTGGTAGGGGTTGTGCGAGGCGGAGATGGAGATCGCCGCGACGGCCTCCGTCGTGCGGCAGAGGTAGGCGACCCCGGGCGTGGGAATCACGCCGATGAAGATCGCCCGCCCCTTCCCCACCGCGATTCCGGCGGAGAGGGCCCGGGCGATCTCGGGGCTCGACTCGCGGGTATCCATGCCGAGCAGGACGGCCGGCGGACCGGTGGGCTGCAGGCGGTGAGCGAGGGCCTCGCCGAGCGCGAACATCGTCGCGGTGTCGAGCGGATACTCGCGCGCCGTGCCCCGGATGCCGTCGGTGCCGAAAAGGACTCTCATTGGGCGGTGTCTTCCGCGCGGCCGGACGCGGCAGGCGCCGGCTCGTTTTCATCTCCCGTGCCGCTCGAGGGCGGGAGGGGGGGGCCGATCTCCCCGATCACCGGAACGGTCACCCGGGTGGTGAGCGGGGAGACGACGCGCACCAGCGGCGAGTCGGAGAGGACCGCGACGCTCTGGGTGAAGGTTTCCATCCGGCCGGTGAGGATGATGCGATCGGTCGCGATCTCTTCCATGGCCTGGATCTGCGTGGCCGGTCCGGAGACGAGGGCGCGGTCGGGATCCAGCGTCACGGCGCCGAGCCGGTAGCCGTCGGCAACCTCGCCGAGGAGGAAGGGGCGGATGGCGACCGTCCCCTGGCGCAACTCCTCGACGCGAAAACGGAACTTGTTCGGGTCGATCGAGACGACCTCCACGCCGGCGGGAACGTTGAACGCCTGCGGGCGAAGGGTGATCGAGGCCTCCCCCGCCTGCTGAATCCAGCTCAGGTCGACCGTGGCCTCCAGCGCTCGTGAGGTGAGGGCGTCGAGGTCCGCCTTCCGGCCACGCAGGCGGATGCTGACCTTCTCCGGGACGGTGGTGGGCGTGGTGATGATGTAGTCGCGCGACATGCCGACGAGCGAGACGGAGGCGGCGAAGGCACGCTCGATGGCCTTCCCGCGCCGCGGGGCGGAGACCGCCGACCAGACCACCAGTGCCAGCACGAGGGCCGTGACCTTGAGGCCGAGGTTCTTCACCGCCGTCCCCCGAACTTTTCCACGATGAGCTGGCGGAGACTCTGCCGGTCGAGGTTCTCGTGGAGGACACCCTCGGACGCCGCGGCGATGGAGCCGTTCTCCTCCGAGACCACGACCACGAGGGCGTCGCTCTCCTCGCTGAGGCCGAGCGCGGCGCGATGGCGCGTCCCGTGGGCGAGGGTCGGATCGGGCGTGGCCGTGAGCGGCAGGAAGGTGCCCGCGGAGACGATGCGGTATCCGCGCACGATCACCGCGCCGTCGTGCAGCGGGCCGCCCGGGGTGAAGATGGCCACGAGCAGCTCCATGCTGAGCGAGGCGTCGACCGGCTTCGATCCCTCCTCGTACATGCGCAGAGTCTGCTCTCCCTCGATGGCGATCAGCGCGCCGATCCTCTTCGCCGCCAGGACCATGGCCGCGTCGACGACCGGCTCGTACGGGACGCGCCCGGATCGTTTCCGGAAGAGGGAGATCAGCGGGTTGGCGCCCATGCTGGCGAGGGCCCGCCGGATCTCGTGCTGGAACAGCACGATCACCGCGAAGGGCAGATAGAAGAGGATCGTACCGGAGATGACTTCGAGCGCGCGGAGGTCGAAGGCGCGGGCGATGAAGAACAACGAGCCGAGGAGCATCAGGCCGATGGAGATCTGCATGGCCCGCGTACCGCGGATGAGGTTGAGGATGTTGTAGATGATGATCGCCACGACGAGGATGTCGACGGCGTCGCGCCAGGTGAGCTGCAGATCCAGGAGGCGCTCGAGGTTCGTCACGCCCGCTCCTTCCCGGCGATGGCGGCCGTCACCTGCAGAAAATCGGCCGTGGCGCGCACGTCGTGCACGCGCACCATGACCGCCCCTCCGCGGAAGGCGGCGGCTACCGCCGCCAGCGAGCCGATTGCGCGGTCGGGACCGGCGGCCCTGCCGGTGAGATGCCCGATGAAGGCCTTGCGCGACGCCCCGATGACCACCGGGCCGAGCTCGGCGAAGCGGCGGCACGCCGCCAGGAGCTCCAGGTTCTGCTCGAACGTCTTGGCGAAGCCGATGCCGGGGTCGACGGCGATCTGCGCCGGGTCGATGCCCGCCGCCACGGCCCGGTCGCGGAAGCCGGCGAGCTCGCGCAGCACGTCCTCGACCACGTCGTCGTAGCGGGTCAGCTCCTGCATCGTCCGCGGCTCGCCGCGCATGTGCATGAGGATCACCGGCACGCCGCGGCGCGCCACCAGGCCGGCCATGGCCGGGTCGCCGCGGAGCGCGGTGACGTCGTTGAGCAGATCCGCGCCGGCGTCGAGCGCGGCGGCGCAGACCGCGGCCTTCCGGGTATCGATGGAGAGCGGCACGTCGGAGCGCCGGCGGATCTCCTCGATGACGGGCACCACCCGCCCCATCTCCTCCTCCGCGGAGACGGGCTCCGCCCCCGGCCGCGTCGACTCGCCGCCGATGTCGATCACCGCCGCCCCCTCCTGCTCCATCTGCAGCGCGGCGTGCACGGCCTTCGGCCGGTCGAAGTGCACGCCGCCGTCGGAGAAGGAGTCGGGGGTGACGTTGAGGATGGCCATGATGAGGGGGGGAGATCCCAGCCGGAGACTTCGGTCTCGCGGCAGGTGAAGAAGGGATGAAGGATGAGGGATGGAGGATGAATCGCGGCCGGGCTCATTCATCCTTCATTCCTCATTCCTCATCCTTTTCAAACGTCTCGTTCGCGGACGATGCGGGCGCCGAGCGCGTTCAGCCGCTCCTCGATGCGCTCGTAGCCGCGATCGATCTGATGGATGTTGTGAATGACGCTCTCGCCCTTGGCGCAGAGAGCGGCGAGGAGGAGGGCCATGCCGGCGCGGATGTCGGGGCTGGAGATCTCGCTGCCGACCAGGCGGTTGCCGCCGACGATGATGGCGCGGTGGGGGTCGCAGAGGATGATCCGCGCTCCCATCCCGATCAGCTTGTCGGTGAAGAAGAGGCGCGACTCGAACATCTTCTCGAAGATCATGGTCGTCCCCTCCGCCTGCGTGGCCACGATGATCATGATGGAGAGGAGGTCGGCCGGGAAGAGCGGCCAGGGCCCGTCGTCGATCTTCGGCACCGCCGCGCCGATGTCGTATCGCACGCGCAGCTCCTGCTCGCGCGGGACGCGGATGTCGTTCCCCTCGATGACGATCTCCACGCCGAGCTTGGCCAGCATGTGCCGCACCGCGTACATGTGATGCGGGACGGCATCCTCGATCAGCAGCTCGCTCCGCGTCACGGCGGCCAGGCCGATGTACGAGCCGGCCTCGATGTGATCGCTGGGAATGGTGAGCTCCCCGCCGCGGAGCGACTCCACGCCGCGGATGCGAAGGGAGTTCGTCGCGATCCCCTCGATCTGCGCGCCGAGGAGATTGAGGAAGCGGCAGAGGTCCTGGACGTGCGGCTCCGCCGCGGCGTTGTAGATGACCGTCTCCCCCCCGGCCAGGACCGCGGCCGTGACGGCGTTCTCCGTCGCCGTCACCGAGGCCTCGTCGAGGAACATGTGCTTCCCCACCAGCGCCCGCGCGCTCATCCGGTACTCGTACGCGGAGACCTCGATCTGCGCGCCGAGCGCTTCCAGCGCCAGAAGGTGGGTGTCGACGCGCCGCCGCCCGATCGCGTCCCCGCCCGGTTTGGCCACGGAGGCGGCGCCGCAGCGCGCCAGCAGCGGGCCGGCCAGGAGAATCGAGGCCCGGATCTTCTTCGACAGCTCCGGGTCGGGCGTGGAGGAGCACTCCCCCTTCGTGTGGAGGCGGACCACGTTCTTCTCCAGCCGCTCCACGTTCGTGCCGAGCCCTTCCAGGATCTGGAGCATGACCCGCACGTCCTCGATGTCGGGGAGATTGCGGAGCGTGACCGGCTCGTCGGTCAGGAGAGAGGCGGCGAGGATGGGGAGGGCCGCGTTCTTGTTGCCGCCCGGACGGATCGACCCCTCCAGCCGCCGTCCGCCTTCCACGATGAATCGTTCCAGGGCCATGCGGGAGCGGATTATGTCAGAGGGCTCAGGAGGGAGGAGGAGGGCTCGGGGCTCGGAGGTCGCTCCGGAAGTTCTCGTCTCCGGGGGGGTGGGTCCGAGCCCCGAGCCCCGAGCCCCGAGCCCTGATTCTGTGCGACACTCTATCCAATGATCGTCGCTCCACTCGGATCGGGCAGCGCCGGGAATTCGTACTACTTCGAGAGCGACGGAACGGGCATCCTGGTCGACGCCGGGTTCGGCCCGCGCGACACGCGCAAGCGCCTGCTGACCCTCGGCAGGACCATCGAGAGCGTGCAGGCCATCGTCATCACCCACGAGCACTACGACCACATCCGCGGCGCGGAGAAGATCGGCCGGAAGTTCGGCATCCCCATCTACCTCACCCGCGGGACCCTCGAGGCCAGCAGCATCGACCGCGCCGGGACGAAGGTGGTCGTGTTCGAGAACAACTCCACCTTCGCCATCGGGGAGCTGAACGTCCATGCCCGGCGCACCGTGCACGATGCCGCCGACCCGGCCTGCTTCGTGATCGAGGCCCGCGACGGGACCCGCGTCGGCCTGGCCAGCGATCTGGGGTACGTCGACGACCAGGTCGCCGCGCACCTGAGCGGATGCGACGGGCTCTTCTTCGAGTCGAACCACGACCTCGACATGCTGCGTATGGGCACGTACCCCTGGAGCCTCAAGCGGCGGATCATGTCGCGCTTCGGCCACCTCTCCAACGACGACGCCATGTCCGCCGTGCAACGGATGATGGGCGCGGAGCTGAAGACGCTCTGCATGATCCACTTGTCACAGAAAAATAACCACGAGTCGATCGTGCGCGACATGGCCTCAGGTCTGCTGCAGCGCCACGGCGTGCAGCTCGAGCTGGCCATCGCCAGGCAGTTCGAGCCGACCGGCGTGTTCGAGATCTCGCGCCGCCGCCGGCCGCGGATCACCCGGGGGCCGCAGCGGGAGCAGATGGCGTTGTTTTAGGGCTCGGGGCTCGGACCCACCCACCCGGGGACGAGACCTTCGACCCCGACCCCCGAGCCCTTACAATCCCCCCTCGCATGAGAGTCACCGTCATCGTGGAGCTGAAGCCCTCCGTCCTCGACCCTCAGGGGAAGGCCATCCAGCACTCGCTGAGCTCGCTTGGTTTCGCCGGCGTGGAAGATGTCCGGGCCGGCAAACTGTTTCGACTGGTGCTTGCGGAAAGTGGGCAGACCAGAGAAGCCATCGAAATCACCATTCGCCAGATGTGTGAACGACTCCTCGCGAACACGATCATTGAAGATTTCTCCTACACAATCGAGGAGTAGGCTCGCAGTTCTCGGTCTGCTCACTCTCTTCGCGGCATTTTCTCTCCACGCCGGCACCCCCTCGCTGACGAGCGTCTCCACGCGGGACAGGAAGGTGGTCAAGCGCTGGTCGCTCGAGGGCGATCCGCGGGGCGTGGCGGTCGGGACGGACGGGACGCTCTACGTCGGGCTGGCGGCGCGGCAGTCGATCATCGCCGTGGACCCCGAGAACGGCTCGGTGCTGCGGGAAGTGGTGCTCGACTCCGCGGAGATCGCCGCGACGAAGGAGCTGGTCACGCTGCGCACGAACCCGTCGCGCAACCGGCTCTACGTGGCGAACGGAAGCGATGAGAGCGCCATGATCCTCTCCCTCCCCGACCTGGCGGTCATCCGCGAGATCACCATGGAGGGGGAGACCATCCGCGACGCGCTCCCCGATCCGAAGGGGCGGCACCTCTACCTCCTCGGCCGGCGTGTCCACGTCTTCGACGGCAACGGGCAGCGGGAGATCAGGACCCTCAACTTCGACGACCCGATGGCCATCGCCGTCTCCTCGAACGGCTCGACGCTGGCGGTGGTGGGAACCGAGGATTTCGGGAACACCAAGGCCACGGTGGTCGCGCTGTACGAGACGACGGCCTTCAAGGAGATCGCGCGCGAGCCGCTGCAGACCGACAAGATCATCGAAGCGGCGCTGTTCGCGGCCTCCGACCGCGCCCTGGTGGCCCTCAGCCGGGAGCACCTGTTCGAGAAGCCGGTCACCAGCCGTCGCGCCAGCGTGGCCCGCATCGAGGGTGACGGCGCGCAGTTGCGGATGCGCATCGAGTTCGGCGACATCGTCAGCAGCGAGCGCATCTGCCTTCCGGAGAACAGCGGGCCGCAGATCGCCACCATCGGCTCGGCCAGCGATCTGCTCCTCTACGCCGAGCGGCGCTGCAGCGCCAGCGGAGCCCTGGCCGGCTCGGACCGGCACGTCGTTCCGGCGTCGCTCTACGGCGTGAACGCCTACGCCCTGGCCTACGACCGCGACCGCAACACCCTCGTGGCCACCGATCGGGAAGGGTTCCTGACGATCTATCGCGTGCCGCGGCCGGCGCTCGTTCGTTGACGCCTGTAAACTGACACCATGAGATTCGGCATCGTCCTCCTTCCCGGGTCGAACTGTGATCACGACGCCCTGCACGTCGTCCGGGACGTGCTGGGGTGCGAGGCGGTGTTGCTCTGGCACAAGGACACCGACCTCCAGGGAAGCGACTGCGTCATCATTCCCGGCGGGTTCGCCTACGGCGACTACCTCCGCGTTGGCGCCCTGGCGAAGTTCGCCCCGATCATGGAGCCGATCCGCCGCCACGCCGCGGCCGGCGGGCTGGTCCTTGGGATCTGCAACGGCTTCCAGGTGCTGACCGAGGTGGGGCTCCTGCCCGGCGCGCTGATGCGCAACGAGCACCTCCGGTTCGTCAGCCGCGATGTGTTCCTCCGGACCGAGGACACCGGCACGCCGTTCACCTCGGAGATGCAGAAGGGGCAGATCATCCGGGTGCCGATCGCTCACGGCGAAGGGAACTACTACGCGGATGAAGCGGTGCTCGACGAGCTGGAGCGCAACCGGCAGGTCATCTTCCG
>DATLEX010000067.1:0-4399 GCA_035525045.1 Thermoanaerobaculia bacterium
CACGAGCCCAGGGTCCTTCGCGTGTTCAAGCCGAGGATCTGCCCGGGCGATGCGCACCGATAGCGCCTCGTGCCGCCAGTGGCGAGGAAGGCCCGCGCGCTCCCAGGCAGCAGGTGGCGCCGGCCGCATGCTCTTCGCGAGTGGAGGACCGTCGGGCCGGTTCCAGGGGTCGCCGCCGGCGAGCATGACCTGGGAGCGGAGATCGGCCTTACCGAGGTCGTGAAGCCGGGCTGCGAGCACCAGGTCCTCGCCCTCTTCCAGGCCCAGCGTCGTCGTGTGGCCGCGCGCCACGGCGGCCACGCGGTCGCAGTGGTCAGAGAGGCGGATGCCGCGGTCAGCGGTCAGCGCCAGCTGTTCGTCCTCGGTCACCGGCGACGCGGGTGACGCGAGCCGATCCCGCAGCGGACCTGCCGCCACCGCCAGGCCGTGGCGGGCGACGATCACGGCGCCCGCCGATTCTTCGCCCCCCTCGCCGTAAGGGAGGTGCAGATCGAGCCGTCCCTTCGCCAGCAGAAGATCCTCGAGAAGCGAGCGGACGGTAGGATCGTCACCGACGTCAAGGTTCTCCCCCACCTCCTCGGAGCGCTCAGGAAGTGCAGCGAGCAGACGCTCGACAAGGTCCCGGTCCGCCGTGTCAGTACCAGCCAGGATCGGCGCGAGCCTCGACAACTCGCCTGGCTTCAGCAGCCCGGGCATCAGCCGAACCGTGTAGCGGCGTCCTCGGTACGGTCCTGCCGCCTCGTCCGCGACGTCCCGGACACCCGCCGTCGACGCCGGCGCCCAGCCATAGTCGTCGCAGCCGCCGTACTCCGCCGGCACCACCACCAGGTCGCCCGGCCTGAGGTCCGAGGCGTGAGCGATCCCGGTGCGGGCGGCATCGGGCCCGGCCCAGCGGAACACGCGACGGCCACGTCGATCCGCGCCCGACTCGAGCGCCCTGGCCGGTGCGTCGGAGACATCGCCGCTCCCGCCGCTCCGAGCCAGCCATGCCCGCGCGGCCCAGATGGGGATCGCCAGCGTCTCGGCCGAGCGCGGCGCATCAGCGTGAGGCGCGTAGTCAGGACGTCCTCCCGCTCTCCCTGTAGGTCGCCAGCGTCAATGTCGCCTCGCCAGACGAGCGTCACCTCGGGCGCCGAATGCTCGGCACCGTGGAGGAAGAGGTCCACCTCCGGGTCTGCCGCGGGCACAGGCGAGGTGTGGGACCAGAGGTCGAGATAGGCTGGCATCACGACGGGGGCATCGGCCTTCGGCGCGGAGAGGGCGGCCGCCTCCGCTCCGCTCGCTTGCAGCGTCCTCTCCAGGGCGTCGGACCCGAAATCGACCACCCCGTCCGCCGTGATGTCCTGCAGGGCCTCCCAGGTTGCGCGGATGCGGTCCCCGTAGACAGGATCATCAGAGCGGCTCGCGAGGTCGTCGCGCAGCGCCAGCACGGCGCCTTCACAGTGCGTGCGCTCTCCCGAGCGGTTCAGTCGGCCGAAACGCTGGCGAAGCGCGTCGAGCGATGCTGCCTGGCTCACAAACCCGTCGAAGTCCAGATCGGCTCCGACCTCCAGGCACTGGGTGGCGACAACGAACAGCGGCTCCACCCCTTCGCGGCTCGCGCCCGTCCGGAACGGTGCCAGGGATGCATCAATCCGCCGACGGTCGACATCGCGTGAGCGCCCGATCATCCGTTGGGCCCTGCTCGAGTCTGCCTCCTTGATGGCGTCAAAAACCGCTCGGGCGATGGCGATGCGATTGACGACCACGGCGACGGCCGGCGCCTCCACGCCGGCAGCATGGAAGTCCCGCATCATCCTCAGCGCCGCCTCGGCGAAGGCGTCGGCATTGGCCACCTTCCGTAAGGTGGCGGGCTTCCTGGCGCCGATCCGCCGCGCCAGCACCGGATGGGCGCGATCCCGCTCCGTCAGCGCCAGGTGGCGGGCGCCCTCCACGCCTGGGGTGGCGGTCAGGAGAGCCGTCTTGATCCGTGCGCCGCCGATGTCCCTCACCGCCTGCAGCGTCTGACGGAAAGGCTCGGAGAGATGCGCCTCGTCCAGCAGGATAAGGCTGTCAGACCCGAGCAGTCCGGCGTGAACCGGCTTCATCCGGTCCGACACGCCGTAGCCGCGGAACAGGAGGCGCGAGCCGACCTGGTCGACGGTGGACGTGAGGATCGTCGGCTGCGTCGGCGTGCGCGCCCAGTCGTTCTCGAGCGGCGCTCCGCCTCGAAGCCGCGCCGCCACCAGCGGCGCCGCATCCTTCCCGGCCAGACGCGAGAGACGGCGCGCGACCTCCCGGACCACCGCTGAGCCGCGCCCCGAGGTGCTGTCAGGGTCCTGTAGTGCTTCCACGATCCGCTTCGCCCGCTGGTGCGCCTCGTCGACGACCAGCCGGCGATCCACCACCAGCGCCATCCTCAAGGCCGCTCGCGCAGAAGACGGCGGCGTCGAGTGCCGCCGTCTTGCCGCTGCCGGTGGGCAGATCGAGAATGTCGGGCCAGGTATCAGTGTCGTCCAGTTCCGCGACCAGTGCCTGTTGCCACGGGAATGGCGGGACGCCGTGGACCGCCTCGAACCAGAGGGAGAAGTCCTCGACCGAAAGGGTCATCACCGTACGCCGCGACAGAGGCCCAGTCCGGTGAAGCGGCCGGCGCCCAGCATCACCGGCCCTCCGACCTCGTCTCCGAAGTCGATCACCGCATGGGTGAGGGAGCGGCTCCGAAGCTGCTCCGGCAGACGCCAGCCTGACCATGCGGGAGCGCCCCGCAGCGGACGGGCTGGCGGCGTCCCTTCCACGGCCGAATGCTTGCCGGTCTGGATGCGCTCGACATCAGGGCGGGGCAGGCCGGCGTTCTCGCAGGCGCGGGCGATCAGCTGGCCGACCTCGTTCTCCTCCTTCCCCTTCAGATGTCGATCCAGAACGATCGGCGTGACGCTGGCCCAGACGCGCGCCCTCTCGATGTATGGCGCAGACGACAGCGACCGCTTCGCGCCGGGACCGGTTGGGGCCATCCTCAGGTCATCGGGGAGGGGACCGCCTCGCAGGGCCAGAACGCGACGCTCCTCCCCCGGATCGAACGGGGCGATGGCTTCGAAGGCCTGGAGAAGGCCCGGGATCTCGAGAAGGACCGTACCGCGAGGGGGGATCAATGCGAACCCGAAGACGCGGCCGTCGGCATGCGGGAACCCCGCGAAGGCCATCGGCTGGATCGCCACATGCGGCTCCTTCGTCGGCGCCCCGTCGGCCGTGTGGCCGGAGATCTCCTCCGGGATCTCCTCGCCCGACCCTGCACGCTCATAGCCGCTCATGATCGCGCGTCTGATCTGGCGGCAGACCAATGCCGCGCCCCGGATGTCAGGAACCGCGCCGCCCGGGAGCGCCTCGAGGACAAGCCAGTCGCCGGACGTCCTTGCGGGGGCCGGCGCCACGTCTGCCGGCACCGCTGCGCCCTCCCGGATGACCGGTCGCACAGGATTGGCGGCGTACGCGCGCTCCAGTTCGGCCAGTCTGCATGGATAGACGCGACGGGTCGCCGGCCGCCCTGGTGGCCCCTCGACCTCGGCGGAGCGGAAGCGACAGCGCGTGAGGCTGGCCGAATGCCCGACGTAGGCGACGTCGCGGGCGATCGCGTCGAGTGCCGCCACGACCGGCGGCTCCGGCTCCGCTGACCACACGACTTCCATCACCGGCTCGTCGGGGCGGACAGCGGGGAAGCGGCGTGGCTGTCGCGGCCGGCGCTCTGGGAGCACGCGCAGGTATGTGCGGGAGGCACTGGAGGACCGAGGGTCGTTCGGCGGCACGAAGACGTCCGGAGCCGTGCGGGGCGCCGCCTCAGCGGCACGGATCGAAGGAGCGGACTGCGCCTCGAGCCACTCGAGCGCTTCCCGCTCGTCCAGTCTGCCGCCGCGCGCTGCCCAGGCAGCGACGAGGGCTGAGAAGACGCGGTCCGGCTGCGGCGGCCAGTCAGGCACATCGCCGGTCGGCCCGCGGGCGGCGCGGCAGACCCCCGTCAGGAACTCGATCTCGAGGGTGAGGCTCACGAAGCAGCGTCTTCGTTGCCACCCTCGCCGGCCAGCGCATGCTCTCTGCTCTGGCGAACGATCTGGACCAGCTTGTCCTGCGGCGTGAGCCGCAGAGAGCGGAACTGGAAGCCGGCCGCCTCTGCACCGGCATAGGCTTCAGCGTAGAGGTCGCGGGCGGAACTGACGTCGAGCTCGAGGTTGCGCGTCGACCCGTCGGCCCGGACGATCTGGAGAGGCGCTGCACCATCGAGCACCAGGTCGCATCGCGACCGCAGTGCGTAGCCTCGTGCGTCCTGCTCGGCGAGCGCAAGAAGCGAGAGTGCCGCAAGAAGAGCGCGTCCAGCGGCGTCGCGTTCCGAGCCGCCGAAGCGCAGTCGCCGAAGACCCGCCAACGT
>DATLEX010000073.1:0-5018 GCA_035525045.1 Thermoanaerobaculia bacterium
CCTGCCCCCGGTGCTGCAGCGCGTAGAGCCCCAGGTAGGTGAGGTTCGCCGCATCCCGGTGGTTCAGGATGCCGAAGACACCGCATTCCTCCTTGAATTTGTCGAACATGGGGCGAGAGGTAAGACAGAGTGTAACGGATATTCATTCGGGGCTCGGGGCTCGGGGCTCGGGGCTCGGACCCGCCCGCCCGTCTGACTGGATCACGCTTCCGAACCCCGAGCTCCGAGCCCCGAGGAGGAGAGCGAAGGCGGTGCGCCAGATGCGCGCGAGCTCCTGGGCGGTCGAGCGGACGAGGACCACGCCGTTTCGCTCGATCAGGAAGACGCCGGCCGCGGTGTGCCCGATCCGCATCGCGGCCACGCCTGAATCGACCGCGCGGCGCACGACCTCGTCGCGATGCTCGGCAGCGCAGGCAACCACGGCGCGGGCCTGTGACTCGGAGAACAGGAGCCCCACCGCATCGAGATCGTCGGCGTGGCCGGCCAGATCGACGTGGCAACCGATTCCCTCCATCGACGACTCCGCCAGCGCCGCCGCCACTCCGCCGTTCGATACGTCGTGCGCGCTGCGCAGGAGACGATCCTTGTGAAGCGAGATCAGGAGATCGACCAGTGCCCGCTCGCGGTCGAGATCGACCCGCGGCGGCATCGCCAGCGCGTCGGGCATGTGCATCTGCTGCCACTCCGAGCCGCCGAGCTCGTCACCAGTCTCGCCTAGGAGGACGACCTCCAGTGCTTCTTCAGGGAAGGTGACGCCGGCTCCGAGACTCTCGTCCGCGAGAATCCCCACCATCCCCACGGTCGGCGTCGGGTGGATGGCCTTTCCCTCCGTCTCGTTGTAGAACGACACGTTCCCCGAGACCACCGGGGTCTCCAGCGCGCGGCAGGCCTCGCTGATGCCGCGGATGCACTCGGCGAACTGCCACATGATCTCCGGCCGCTCCGGCGATCCGAAGTTGAGGCAGTCGGTGATCGCCGCCGGACGGCCGCCGCTGGCGGCGATGTTCCGCGCCGCCTCCGCCACCGCCTGCTTCCCTCCCTCGTACGGGTCGAGATAGCAATAGACGGGGTTGACATCGGAGGTCATGGCCAGGGCGCGGCCTGTCCCTTTGACGCGCACGACGGCGGCGTCGCGCCGCTCCGGCCCGGCAATCGTGTTGGTGCGGACGGTGGTGTCGTACTGCTCCCAGATCCACTGCTTCGAGGAGAGGTTCGGCGAGGCCACCAGCCGCAGGAGTGTCGGGGTGATGTCGCCGTCGCCGGCGCGCTCCCGCTCCAGCGATGGCTTCACCCGATCGGCGTACACGGCGCGCTCGAGAGGCCTGTTGTACACCGGCGCCTCCGTGGAGATCGGTTCGACCGGAATGGCCGCCGCCTCCCGGCGGTGCCAGAAGAGTCGCACGAAGCCGTCCTCGGTGACCTCGCCGATGACTGCGGCGTCGAGGTCCCACCTGGCGAAGATCCGCAGGACCTCCTCCTCGCGGCCGCGCCTGGCCACGATCAGCATCCGCTCCTGCGACTCGGAGAGCATGATCTCGTACGGCGTCATCCCGCTCTCGCGCACCGGGACGCGGTCGAGGTGCATGCGGATCCCGGTTCCGGCCCGACCGGCCATCTCGAACGACGAGGAGGTGAGGCCGGCAGCGCCCATGTCCTGGATGCCGACGATGGCGTCGCCGTCCATGATCTCCAGGCACGCTTCGAGGAGCAGTTTCTCGGTGAACGGGTCGCCGACCTGCACCGTGGGCCGCTTCTCCTCCGAGGCCTCGTCGAACTCGGCCGATGCCATCGTCGCGCCGTGAATACCGTCGCGGCCCGTCTTCGACCCGACGTAGATCACCGGATTGCCCACGCCGGTGGCGGTGCCCTTGAAGATCTTCTCGCGCTTCGTGACGCCGAGGGCGAAGACGTTGACCACGATGTTCCCGTTGTAGCTGGGGTGAAAGGACGTCTCGCCGCCGACGGTGGGGATGCCGATGCAGTTGCCGTAGCCGCTGATCCCCCGGACCACGCCGTCGACCAGGTACTTCATCCGCGGCGCGTCGAGCGCGCCGAAACGGAGCGAGTCGAGGCAGGCGATGGGGCGGGCCCCCATGGTGAAGATGTCGCGGAGGATCCCCCCCACGCCGGTGGCCGCCCCCTGGTACGGCTCGATGAAGGAGGGATGGTTGTGCGACTCCATCTTGAAGGCCGCCACCCACCCCTCGCCGATGTCGATCACGCCGGCGTTCTCGCCCGGACCCTGCACGACCAGCGGTCCCTCGGTGGGGAAGTTGCGCAGGTGAATGCGGCTCGACTTGTAGGAGCAGTGCTCCGACCACATCACCGAGACGATGCCGAGCTCGGTGTAGTTCGGCGCGCGCCCGAGGATCTGCTCGATGAGCTTGTACTCGCTCTCGTTGATGCCGTGGGACTGGACCAGCTCGGGGGTGACGAGCGGCTCGTTCATGCGGCGGCGATTCTAGCTTGCCGCCTGTCATCCCGAGCGTGGCTGCCTCGTCCCGCCCGCGCTACTTCTCGCGGCGATCGGGCGGCGACCAGCGGCCTTCCCGGAATGCTTCGCGCAGCAGGGCGTCGACGGGGGCGAAGTCGTCGGTGAGGAGGGGGACGTCATCGGTCCGCGGAGGGATCGTCCTGAGCGTGGCCAGCCTCTCGTCGATCTCCGGCAGGCGTTCCCGCAGCGCCCCTGCCCGTTCGCGCAGATCGTCGGGGTCGAGGTGGAGGGGGGCCGTGCTGGCGAACAGCTCCGTCTCTCCCAGAACGACGACCGCGGGAAAAACGGCGGCCATGGTCTTGAACAGCGAACGGGCGAAACCTGCATCGCGGCCGACGAAGCAGTGGAAGTGCAGGATCCCGCCGTCGTTGAGACGCTCTTCCGCTTCCACGAAGAACTCTCTCGTCACCAGGTGGGGCGGGATGGTGGCCCCATACCGGCCCCGCGTGTAGGCGTCGACCGTGATCATGTCGTAGCGCTCCGCGGTCCTGCGGACGAAGGCCCGGCCGTCGCCGACGTGGAGGCGGAGGCGGTCGTCGGGAACGACGTCGAAGTAACGCTGGGCGACGTCGACGACCACGGGGTCGATCTCCACCGTGTCGAACTCGACTTCCGGATAGTAGGCGGTGAACTGCCGCGCGCTCGTCCCGCCGCCGAGCCCGATGCCGAGAACGCGCCGCAGACCCGGCCGCACGAGCTTGGCGAAGTGCTTGTATTCCTCGTATGGCAGGCCGCGGCGGTGCGGGTCCTCGACGATGTAGCTCGACTGGAGCGTGCCGTTGATGTAGAGGTGACGCGTTCCGGGCGGCCGCTCCGTGACCACCACGTGGTGGTACGGCGTGTCCGCCGCGAAGAGCGTCCAGGAGGAGGCCCCGGGGCCGGCCCCCGCTTTGCCGGCGAAGTGCTCGAGGAGGAGACCGCCGAGCACCACCGCGGTGGCGGAGGCGATGAGGACGGGAGCGCTGCGCAGCGAACGGCGTGATGCACCGGTGCGGAGCAGGCGCGGCAGGCTGGCCGCTCCCAGCAGCGCGGTGAGCAGCAGCGTGGCGCCGGCGAGAACGATGACCGTCAGGCGGATGCTGCCGAGGAGGTCGATGAGCAGGAACGCCGTGACGACGGTTCCGGCGATGCTGCCGATGGTCGAGAGCGCCGAGACCCCCCCCGCCACACGCCCGGTGTGGGCGGTGTCGGTGGCCAGGAGCCGGATGGCGATGGGGCTGATCGAGGCCAGCAGGACGGTGGGGATGGCGAAGAGAATGATCGTCGCCACGAAGGCATGCAGCGCCGGCGCCGTGCTCAACCCGGCGATGGCCTCGGTGAGAGGGACGTCGAAGCGCGACACCGCCAGCACCACCGGTGCGGCAATGGCCAGCACGCCGCCGAGCGTGGCCAGCCGCGGCCGGCGGTCAGCGAACCGTCCGCCGGCGAAATACCCGATGCTCATCGCGCCGAGGAAGACGGCGATGACGGTCGTCGTCTCGCGGAGGGCCGTCCCGTAGATGCGGCCGATGATCCGGAAGGCCGCCACCTCCAGCGCCATCAGGACCGCGCCGCCGAGCGTGACGACGACCGCGATCGCGACCTTCTCCAGTCTCGACACCGGCTGGTATGGTCGCACGAAATGGGGCGCGAGCTGCGCGCCGCTACTTCTTCGCTTTCCCCGAGACCCACGCTTCCTTCAGGTCCTCGTCATTGAACATGTTGTAATACGCGTCCTTCAGCGCGTCGCTCAGCACCTCGTTGTAGTTCTCCCTGCTCTGGGCACGGCCGTAGCGCTTCGTGTCGCCCTGAACCGTGCCGCTCTTCAGGGTCCGTCCCCTCCCGTCGGCGAGCGTGTAGTGGATCGTCACGTCGCCCGAGTACATCGAGCCGACCGCCTTCCTGCTCTCGGTGACGAAGAAGCGGCTCAGCTTGACCGTGAGCTGGCGGTCCTTCCCGCTCTTCACGCCCCACTGCTCGGCCACGCGGCTCAGGACATCGCTGGCGTAGCCCTTGACGTCGTCGCTGGTCTGGATGGGGAAGGGGCGGTCCTTCCGGTCGGTCCCCTCGCCGATGGTGGTCGGGTCCTTCGCGGTGCGGGCATCGACCAGCTTGAGGGTGGCACTCTTCTCGGTGAAGCCTTCCGGGAAGAGCGGGACGTCCGATCCCACCCCCTCCTGCGGCTTGAACGTCAGGCTGGTGGAAACGGGGCTCTGCGCCGCGGCGACCGACGCCAGGACGAGAAATGCCAGGGAAAACAGGACGGGCAGCCGGCGAGTCGAGTGTCGCATGAGATCCTCCAGGTAGTTTCGAGGGACTCAGTCTCCGGCGGCGGAGGGAGAATGTCAACGGATGTGAGGGGTGTCACGTCACGATGATCTCCCGCGCCCCCTCGTCGAGCACGCGGATGGTGATCTCCACGTGCGAGTCCTCGAACTGCTCGAACTCCCGCTTCGGCCACTCCACCAGCTTCAGCCCCGGGCCGGAGAGCAACTCCGGGATCCCGATCTCCATCCACTCCCGCGGCCGGTCGGAGAGGCGGTAA
>DATLEX010000076.1:0-9107 GCA_035525045.1 Thermoanaerobaculia bacterium
GCAGCTCTCCAATCAGGATCTCCACCAGCTCGCCCAGAACCTCGACCAGGTTCAGGCCGCCGGCATGACGCGTCAGGAATGGATCTGGATCGGCATCGGCGCCCTCGCCGCCCTCATCCTCGTCATCGCGCTGAGCGGCGGCGTATAACGACTCCCGGCGTCGCAGGCTAACGACTCGGGCGGGCCACCATGGCCCGCCCGAGTTTCGTGATCATGCGTGGTGAATGAAGAATCCGTTCCTCATCCTCGTCCCCCTCCTCCTCACCTCCTGCGTCTATTGGACGCCCGCTTCGCGCGAGGCCGGCAACGCCGCCCGAGTCATCCCCGACGTCCCCCTCCAGGTGTGGGACATCAAATCGTGCGGCGCGGGATCGCTCTCCTCGGTCCTGCAGCACCACGGCGAGCCCACCACCATGCAGGAGTGGGACGCAATCCTGCCAAAGACGCGCGGCGGCGTGATGTCGATCGACCTCGTCCTGGCCGCCCGGCAGCGAGGATTCGACGCCCGGCTGGTGACCGGCGACCGGCTCATGGTCGAGCGTGAGCTCCTCGACGGGAACCCGCTCATTTTGATGCTGCAGGTCATCCAGGCGCCGGGCCGCTCGTACGACTTCTTCCACTACGTGGTGCTCGACGGCATCGACACCGAGCGGAGCCTGATTCGCACGCAGTTCGGCGACGGGAGGGCGCGGTGGGTCCGCCACCAGCGGATCGAGAACGCCTGGCGCGGCGGCGGCTTCGCGGCCATCGTCATCCGGCCGCGCGACGAGGTGACGGACCTGATCCGGACGGCGGTCACGCTCGAGGAGCAGGGACGGGAAGAGGATGCCGCGCGCGAGTACCGGCGCATCCTCGAGGCCCATCCCGCTTCGGTCCTGGCCTGGACGAACCTCGGCAACGTGGAGATGCGCCGCGGTAACGCCGCGGCGGCCGAGGAAGCCTTCCGCAAGGCCGTCGCCCTCGACGCCATCGCTGCCGACGCGCTGAACAACCTGGCCTGGCTCCTCTATCAGCAGCGACGCCTGGACGAGGCGGAGCCGCTGGCGCGGCGGGCAATCGAGGCGCCGGCCCCCGACCTCTGGATGCGGCTCGACACCCTGGCGCACATCCAGCTCGAGCGGGGGGCCTGCAGCGAGGCGGCCCGGACGTGGCGGCAGGCCCTGGAGGTCATGCCGGCATCGCGCGCCGGCGAGCGCGACGCGATCTCGCAGTCGCTGGCCCGCGCGCAAACGTGTGGTGTCATTCCGAGCCGGCGAAGCCCCGAAGGGGCGGAGCGCGGCGAGGAATCCCCGGCCGGCGGAGCGCTTCACGTCCCTGCGCAGGGGATTCCTCGCCGTCTCCGCGGCTCGGAATGACACCTTTCTCCCGCCGGTCGGAGTGGCAGGCCTCCGTGAACCGTCTCACCGCCGCCCGCGCGGAGCGCGTCCGGCGGGGAGACGAGATCCTCGACCTCACTCTCTCCAACCCCACCGCGGCCGGCCTGGAGTATCCGCTGGACGAGCTCTCCGACGCCCTCGGCCGCGCGGCGCGCGAGCCGTACGACCCCCAGCCGCTCGGCATCCGCAGCGCGCGCGAAGCGGTCGCCGAACATCTCCGCTGCGATCCCGCCGACGTGGTCATCACCGCGTCCACCAGCGAGGCCTACTCGTTCCTCTTCAAGCTCCTGACCGACCCGGGCGACGAGATCGCCGCCGCGGTTCCCTCCTATCCCCTGCTCGAGCACCTGGCCGCGCTGGAGCTGGTGTCGCTCCGCACGTTTCCGCTGGAGCTGCACGGCCGGTGGGAGCTGCACGAGGTGCATCCTGCTGCGCGGACGCGGGCCATCACCATCGTCAGTCCGAACAATCCGACCGGCTCGTTCGTCCGCGACGAGGAGATGCGGCGCCTGGCAGCACACGGCCTCCCGCTCATCGTGGACGAAGTCTTTGGCGAGTACGCGCTCGACGGCACCGTCGCCGCGACGCCGCCCGAGGAGGTGCTCTCGTTCAGGCTGGACGGTCTGTCGAAGTCGGCCGGCCTGCCGCACTACAAGCTGGGATGGATCCGGGCCGCCGGCCCGGCGCCGGCGCGACGAGCCGCGCTCGCGGCGCTCGAGCTGATCGCCGACAACTTCCTCTCGGTCTCGACGCCGGTTCAGGCGGCGCTCCCGGAGCTGCTTCGGATTGGAGCCTCCATCCGGGCGAAGATCCGGGAGCGCATCGTCTCGAACCTGCGCCTGCTGCGCGAGGCGGTGAAGGAGCAGCCGGCGGTCACGCTCCTTCCGGTGGAGGGAGGATGGTCGGCCGTCCTCCGCGTGCCGGCCGTCACCACCGACGAGGAGATGGCGCTGGCGCTGCTCGATCGGGGGGTGGTGGTCCAGCCGGGGTACTTCTTCGATTTTCCGGGGGAAGGGTTTCTGGTGATTTCGCTTCTGACGCCGCGCGAGACTTTTTCCGAGGGGCTCCGGAGGATATCGTTCGTCGTTCCATGAAGCAGCACTGGCGGCTCGACCCGGCGATCACGTTTCTCAATCACGGCTCGTTCGGCGCGACGCCGCGGGAGGTGCTGGCCAGGCAGGATGAGCTGCGGCTGCAGATGGAGCGCGAGCCTGTTCGATTCTTCACCCGCGAGCTGGAGCCTCTCCTCGACGCGGCGCGGGGCGAGCTGGCCGCGTTCCTCGGCGCGGATCCGGAGGGGCTGGCCTTCGTTCCGAACGCCACGGCCGGCGTCAACGCGGTCCTCCGCTCGCTCGACCTCGACAAGTACGACGAGCTGCTGGTCACCGACCACGAGTACAACGCCTGCCGCAACGCCCTCGAGTTCGTGGCCGCCGCGGCGGGGGCGAAGGTGATCGTCGTGGAGATCCCTTTTCCGATCGCCGGCCCCGATGCGGTGGTCGAGCGCGTCATGGAGAGAGTGACATCGCGAACGAGGCTCTTCCTGATCGACCACGTCACCAGCCAGACCGCCGTGGTCATGCCGGTGGAGCGGCTGGTGGCGGAGATGCAGGGACGCGGCATCGACACGCTCGTCGACGGCGCCCACGCGCCGGGCATGCTTCCCCTCGACCTGCGAGCCCTCCGCGCCGCCTACTACACCGGCAACCTGCACAAGTGGGTGTGCGCCCCGAAAGGGAGCGCCTTCCTCTACGTCCGGGCCAACCGCCGCCCCTCGGTCCGGCCCGTCGCCATCAGCCACGGCGCCAACTCGACGCGGACGGACCGGAGCCGGTACCTGATCGAGTTCGACTGGACGGGGACCTTCGACCCGACGGCAGTGCTGGCGGTTCCGGAGGCGATTCGCTTCGTCGGCTCGCTCCTGGGGGGCGGCTGGCCGGAGGTGATGCGGCGGAACCGGGAGCTGGCGCTGCGCGGACGCGACATCCTCGCGGACGCTCTGGCGGTCACGCCCCCCGTGCCCGACTCGATGCTCGGATCGATGGCCGCTCTGCCGCTCCCCGACGGCACCGCCACGACCGCGCCGGCGCTCTACGGCGATCCCGCACAGGACGCGCTGCTCGAAGAGCACGGGATCGAGGTGCCGATCGTTCCGTGGCCGGCGCCGCCGAAACGGCTCCTGCGCATCTCCGCGCAGCTCTACAACGAGGAAGCCGATTACTTGCGGCTGGCCGGCGCGCTCGGTGAGCTCGGGCTGACAGGCCGCAAGTAGCGGGCGAACAGATGGTCATGTTCCCTCAGGAGGTTCGAGATGGATCATCGGCCCTTCGTGCCAATCGCCGTTCTGCTCCTCGCCGTCGCCGGCGGGTGCCGGCGGGAGACGGCCGACCCCGACATGGTTGCCGCCGTGGAGACCACCGCCACGACCGACACGTCGGTCACGCTCTCGGCGACCACCACCGCCGCCACCGGCGGGACGGTTTCGGCCATGCTCCCCGCCGACAAGGAGTTCGTGATTCGGGCGGCCGGCACCGTGATGGCCGAGGTGATGCTCAGCGAGCCCGCCGTGAAGCGGGGCCGCAGCGCGCGGGTGAAAGCGTTCGCCAGGCGACTGATCGCCGAGCATGGCCGCAGCAACCAGGAACTGCAGCTCCTGGCCACCAACAAGGGGCTGGCCCTCCCCACGGCGCTCGACGGCGACGCTGAGCAGAAGCTCGAACGCCTGCAGGCGTTGAGCGGCGTCGGCTTCGACCGCGAGTACATGACCCGGATGGTCGAGGACCATCAGGCGGCCGTGGCGATGTTCGAGAACGCGGCGAAGACGGTGCAGGACGCCGACGTGCGGGCCTGGATCGGGAAGACGCTGCCGGTCCTGCGCGATCATCTCGACCGGGCGCGCTCGGTGCAGTCGAAGCTGAGGTGAAGCCCCCAGAATCGCAGAGCCTTCTCCCCCGCCTCCGGCGGGGGAGAAGGTGGCCGAAGGCCGGATGAGGGGGCGCGACCGCGAGACGGAGTGCCCTCACCCGGCGCTTCGCGCCACCCTCTCCCGCAAGCGGGAGAGGGCACGTTTCATGAGAAGCGAGGAATCGCTCACGCTCTGGATGACAGGGTCTTCCTGGTGAACTTCGCTGCCAGGTAGTCGCGGTTCATGCGGGCGATGAAGTCGATGGAGATCTCTTTCGGGCAGACCGCCTCGCACTCGCCGTAGAGCGTGCAGCTCCCGAACATCTCTTCCATCACCTCGACCATCCTCACCACGCGGTCGTAGCGCTCGGGCTGGCCCTGGGGAAGGAGACCGAGGTGCGAGACCTTCGCCGCGGTGAAGAGCTGCGCCGCGCCGTTGGGACACTGCGCCACGCAGGCGCCGCACTGGATGCAGACGGCGGCGTCCATGGCCTGCTCCTGGACCGGCTTCGGCACCAGGAGGTTGTTCGCCTCCGGAGCGCTGCCGGTGTTCACGGAGATGAAGCCGCCGGCCTGGATGATCCGGTCGAGCGGGGTGCGGTCGACGATCAGGTCCTTCAGCACCGGGAAGGCGCGGGCCCGCCACGGCTCCACCCGGATCTCATCACCATCCTTGAAGTGGCGCATATGAAGCTGGCAGGTGGCCAGGCCGTTGCCGCGGGAGCCGTGGGCCACGCCGTTGATCATCATTCCGCACGAGCCGCAGATCCCCTCGCGGCAGTCGTGCTCGAAGTGAATGGGGTCCTCCCCCTTCTCGATCAGGCGCTCGTTCACGACGTCGAGCATCTCCAGGAAGGAGGCGTCGGGACTGATGTCGTCCGCCTTGTAGGCCACGAAGCCGCCCTCGGCCTCGCGCGATTTCTGCCGCCAGACGTGGATGGTCAGGTTCATTTGTACGACCTCGTCGCCAGCTTCGCTTCCTCGTACTCCAGCGGCTCCTTGTGCAGGCGCGGCTCGCGGCCCTCGCCGCCGTACTCCCACGCCGCCACGTAGAGGAACCGCTCGTCGTTTCGCCTGGCCTCTCCATCTTCCTGGTACTCGACGCGGAAGTGGCCGCCGGCGGACTCCTCGCGATGGAGCGCGTCGATGCACATCAGCTCGGCCAGCTCGAAGAAGTCGGCCACGCGGCCGGCCTTCTCCAGCGACTGGTTCGGCTCCTCCCCGGCGCCGAGGACCTTGACCTCGCGCCAGTACTGCTCGCGCAGCTCGGCCACCAGCGTGCGCGCCGTGGTCAGCCCTTCCGCGGAGCGGGCCATCCCGCAGTGCTCCCACATGATGCCGCCCAGCTCGCGATGGAACGAGTCGACCGAGCGCGTCCCCTTCGCGGAGAGGAGGCGGGAGACGCGCTCCTCGACCGCGGCGACGGTCTCGCGGAATTCGGGACGGTCGGCCGGAACCTTCTTACCGAACTGCGTGGCCAGGTAGTCGCCGATGGTGACCGGCAGAACGAAGTAGCCGTCGGCGAGTCCCTGCATGAGGGCGCTGGCGCCGAGGCGGTTCGCGCCGTGGTCGGAGAAGTTCGCCTCGCCGATGACGTAGAGGCCGGGGATGGTGCTCATCAGGTTGTAGTCGACCCACAGCCCCCCCATCGAGTAGTGCGGCGCCGGGTAGATCCGCATCGGCGACTCGTAGGGGTTCTCGGCGGTGATGTCGTGGTACATCTCGAAGAGGTTGCCGTAACGCTCCTCGATGGTCTTGCGGCCGAGGCGCTTGATGGCGTCGGCGAAATCGAGGTAGACGCCGCGGCCGCTCGCGCCCACTCCCCGTCCCTCGTCGCAGACCTCCTTCGACGCGCGGGAGGCGATGTCGCGCGGGGCGAGGTTGCCGAAGCTGGGGTACTTGCGCTCGAGGTAGTAGTCGCGCTCCGGCTCCGGGACCTGTCGCGGCGGGCGCGTGTCGCCGGCGGTCTTCGGCACCCAGATCCGCCCGTCGTTGCGGAGCGACTCCGACATGAGGGTCAGCTTCGACTGGTAGTCGCCCGACTGCGGGATGCAGGTGGGATGGATCTGCGTGAAGCAGGGATTGCCGAACGCCGCGCCGCGCCTGTGAGCGCGCCAGATGGCCGTGGCGTTGGAGGCCTTGGCGTTGGTCGAGAGGTAGAACACGTTCACGTAGCCGCCCGTGCCGAGCACGACGGCGTCGGCGGCGTGGGCCTCGATGGCCCCCGTCACCAGGTCGCGGGTGACGATCCCCTTGGCGTGTCCGTCGACGACCACCAGGTCGAGCATCTCCTGGCGGTTGAACTGCTCGACGGTGCCGAGAGCGATCTGGCGCTCGAGGGCCTGGAAGGCGCCGAGGAGGAGCTGCTGGCCGGTCTGGCCGCGGGCGTAGAAGGTGCGCGAGACCTGCACGCCGCCGAACGAGCGGTTCTCGAGCTGCCCGCCGTACTCGCGGGCGAAGGGGACGCCCTGCGCCACGGCCTGGTCGATGATGTTCACCGAGAGCTCGGCGAGCCGGTAGACGTTGCCCTCGCGCGAGCGGTAGTCGCCGCCCTTGATGGTGTCGTAGAAGAGACGGGCGATGCTGTCGCCGTCGTTCTGATAGTTCTTCGCGGCGTTGATCCCCCCCTGCGCGGCGATGGAGTGCGCGCGGCGCGGCGAGTCGTGAAAGACGACGCACTTCACGTTGTAGCCGAGCTCTCCGAGGCTGGCCGCGGCGGAGGCCCCGGCCAGCCCGGCCCCGACGACGATGATGTCGTACTTCCGCTTGTTGGCGGGGTTGACCAGCTTGCAGGTCGACTTCGCCCTCGACCACTTCTCGGCCAGCGGGCCGGGCGGGATCTTCGCGTTCAGTTCCATCGATCGGCTACCTCACCAGCCCCGTCAGGACCGCCAGCGGGAAGGAGACGTTGCCGGCGGTGATGATCACGGCGAAGGTCGTCGCGAAATTGCGGCGCCAGGCGTTGAACCGCGGGTGCACCCACCCCACCGAGCCGAACATGCTCCAGACGCCGTGGAAGAGGTGGAAGCCGAGGGCCACGTTGGCGGCGATGTAGGCGGCGGCGACCCACCAGATCTGAAATCCGCTGACCACGTTGTAGTAGGGATCGTCGGGGATGAAGTTGTGATGCGCCTGCCCGGTGGTCAGGTGCAGCAGGTGATAGATGATGAAGAGCAGGATGATCACGCCCCCCCATCGCATCGTCCGCGCGGCGTAGCTGGCGGCGACGTAGCCGCGGTCGTGGTAATCGACCGGACGGGCGTGGAGGTTCATCTTCGTCAGCGCCACGGCGGCGTGGACGTGCAGGACCAGCGCGACGAGGAGGAGGACCCGCATCACCCAGAGCGTGCCGGTCTCCGGCATGGCGGGCGTGCCGATGGCGCGGAGCCAGCGGGCGTACTCGTTCAGGTGCTCGGCCCCCAGGTACAGCTTGAGGTTGCCGACCATGTGCAGGAAGATCCAGCCGAAGAGGAACGCGCCGCTCACCGCCATGACGGCCTTCTTGCCGACGGCGGATCGATAGAAGTTTCCGGCCCACGTCATCTGGATTTCACCTCGCCAGCGCGCGCCATCATAGCCGCTCGCTGCGGACGGTCAAGGTGGCAAAGAGCCGTCGGCCAGCCGTTTGCGCAGCTCGTCGCGCACGCGAAGTCCGCTCTTCCTCACCTCCGCGCCGCTGAAGAAATCGCGATACCCCGCGGCCACGCGGGCGAGATAGTCGGTGGTGGCCACCGTGGTGACGTCACCCGACACGGCGCCCGCCGCGTAGGCGAAGGCGTCTCCCTGCCGCGAACGGGCATAGGCAAGAAGCTCGCGCGCCCGCGCCGCCGGCAGCTCGGCCACGACGATCTCGTTGTCGTACGGCAGGGCGCCGCGAAGTGTCTCCAGGTCGATCGGTCCCGCCGGCAGCGCGCGCCGGAAGCTGCTGGCCGTGGAGAGCGCGATTCCGCTGCCGGCCGCTTTCCGCATCAGCTCGACCGTCCGCCGTCCCAGCTCGTCGATCGCCATCGGCCGCTGCAGCGTGGCGAAGGGGACGAACAGATGGCGGTACTCCGGATCGCGCTCGAGCGCCCGCTGCATCGCCGCCACGCGCGCGGCGATCCGGCGGTCCCTCGGCATCCGCCTGTCGACCGGAACGAGCTCGCCGGCCACGCGGGCGAGCTTTCCCCCCTCGAAGGTCAGCTCCACACGGCTGATGTAGGTCAGGTACTGATAAGGGGAGATGAACCACGTCTCCGTGCCGGGGATCCGCATCAGCTCCTGCTTGAGGTGACCGTGTGAGCCGAGGATCAGGTCGATCCCCGGCACGCTCCGGGCCAGCTCGAAGTCGGCTGCGGCATGCTGATGGCCGATGAGCACGACGGCGCCGGCCTTTTCCTCCTCGCGCAGGCGCCGGACGGTCTCGCGCGCGGCCGCCACCGGGTCGCCGAAACGGAGCCCGGGAAGCCGGACCAGCGATCCGAAATCCCGTCCCGCCACGGCGAAGACGCCGAGGCGGACTCCGTTCACCGCCAGCACTGCGTACGGCGGAAAGCCGGCCGTGTTGGCGCTGAGGATCGGGTAGGTGAGGGCGTCGCGGCAGCGCAGGAACTCCTGGTAGCCGTAGTCCGCCTCGTGGTTCCCGAAGGCCATCGCATCGGCGATGCCGTTCAGCCAGCTCCACTCGGCGCAACCGTAGCGGTCCGACCACGCCGGCGCACCGCGGTTGATCATGTCCCCGCCGCTGAAGATCAGCGCGCCGCCGCGTTTCTGTCGAGCGAGGTAGCCGATGGCGCGGGCGATGCCGCCCTGATCGGGACGCCCCTCCGAATAGAACGGCAGGGCGTG
>DATLEX010000079.1:0-5919 GCA_035525045.1 Thermoanaerobaculia bacterium
CTAAATTCTTCTCCCGCCGAGAAGATTTGTACGTCGCAGAGCCTTCTCCCCCGCGCAGCGGGGGAGAAGGTGGCCGAAGGCCGGATGAGGGGGCGCTTCTCGAGGATTGCCCCTCACCCGGCGCTTCGCGCCACCCTCTCCCCGCAAGCGGGGAGAGGGCACACCCTTCCCGTTTTGGTTGCGGCTCTGCCGCGCTACGTTCTCGTCGCGCCGCAGCGCGGATTTCTTCCCAGCCTCACGCTTGCGCTGCCCCTCTTCTCGGGCGACAATGTGCCATCCCCCGAGAAGGAGTCTGACGTGCGCAACGAGAGTGTCCTCTCACGCGATGACATCGCCCGTCTCGAGGCGAAGATCGCGGCGGCCGAGCAGGCGACCACGGCACAGTTGCGCGTCGCCCTGGTCGGCCCGAGCTGGCTCGGGATCCGGCGGAAGGCGCGGAAGCTGTTCGAGCGCCACGGCATGGCCGCCACGACGGAGCGGAACGCCGTCCTGCTGGTGGCCGATCTGCGGAGTCACGAGGTCGTGGTCTACGGCGACGAGGGAGTGAGCAGCCGCGTCGGGCAGGAGTTCTGGGACCAGGTGCGCGACGCCATGGTCGAAGACTTCAAGGCCGGGCGGCCGGCCCAGGCCTTCTCCACCGGCGTCCGGCTTCTCGGCGAGAAACTGTCGGAGCTGTTTCCATCGAACGGCAGCCCCACGGACGGCCTCTCGAATGCGGTCATCATCGATTAGGGCGCTCTGCCTCGTCGCGGCGCTGGCCGCTCCCGCCCGCGGCCAGGAGTACGCTCCCTATCCGCAGCCCGACGCCGGCTACGTGACCGACCTGGCCGGTGTGCTGAGCCGCGACCAGCAGGAGCGGATCGAGCAGTGGCTCCTGCAGGTCGAGCTGAAGAGCAGGACGGAGATCGTGGTCGTCACGATCGACTCGATCTCCGACTACCCCGGCACCAGGAATGCGACGCTGGAGAGCTTCGCCACGGCGCTGTTCAACCGGTGGGGCGTCGGCAACAAGCCGCAGAACGACGGGGTGCTGCTGCTCGTCGCGGTGAAGGATCGCCGGGCGCGCATCGAGCTGGGGGCGGGATATGCCGGCGCGCGCGACCACGATGCCGCCGCGATCATGCAGAACGTGATCCTCCCGCGCTTCCGGCAGAACGATTACGCGGGGGGCATCACGCGCGGGGTGAAGGCGATCGTCAACGAGTTCAGCACCGTGCGCATCGGGTTTCCGTGGACGCTGGTCGTCGTCCCGGCAGTCATCGTCATTCTGCTGCTGGCAGGGATCAGTCTCATCCGGAACGGGAAGCGGGGGTGGGGGTGGGTGCTGGTCGGGCTCGCGCTCGTCCTCGTGCTGGTGCTGATCTACCTGCTGATCATGATGATGCGGGCGCGCACCAGGTCGAGCGGCTGGCTGTCCGGCGGGGCCGGCGGGTTCGGGGGCGGGTTCTCGTCGGGCGGCGGCGCGAGCGGGAGCTGGTGAGATGCAGTGTCCGCGATGCAGAGTCGAGCTGGAACGGAGGAACGTGCGCGGCCGCGCCACGGAAGTCGACCGCTGCGCGAAGTGCGGCGGCGTCTGGTTCGACGACGGCGAGATTGAGCAGGTGATCGGCGTGCCCCGCCGGCCGCGCCTGGCCGTCCCGGCAAACGCGCGCCGGACTGCGAACGAGACGTGCCCGCACTGCGCCGAGCCGCTCTTCGTCTTCGCCTATCCCGGCACCATGACCATCGTCGATGCCTGCCGGAGGTGCGCGGGGATCTGGCTCGACTCGGGAGAGCTCGAGGAGATCCACCGGGCCACGGCCGGCCGCCGGATGGAGTGTCCGAAGTGCGGCCATGAGCAGCCGAGCGCGGAGTCGTGTGCGCAGTGCGGCGTGGTGATCCGGAAGGCGGCCGCGGCGCCGCCCCCCGCCAGGACGCAGGCGCCGCCGCAGCCGCTGCACGACGAGATCCCCGGCGTCAAGGGCGCCCTGATCCGGTTCATCGACTGGTCGCTCGACTCGATCGTCACCGGCGTCAAGCGCCGCTGATCCCGAGCCCGAGCCCGGGCCCGAGCCCGAGCCCGGTCTTTGATTCTCGAACGCAACGATCGGGCGATCAACCCTCCGGCACCGGCAACCGATGCAGCCGCAGGAACGTCAGCTTGTCCCAATACCCGCGCTGGAAGACGATCTGCCCGTTGCGGACGTGGAAGAACCCGCAGCCGCGGAGCCGGAGGGGATCGCGCCACTCGAGGATGGCCCACTCGCCGTCCTCGAAGAGGTTCTCCACGATGCAGACCATCTCCGCGGTCTCGAAGCCGCGGGCGAACATGGCCCGGATCGCCTCCCGTCCCGCCACCGGCTCTTCGGCGACCTGGTGGTTGACGGCGTCCGGTGCGTAAAGCGAGGCGAGGGCCCCGGCATCGCGGCGGTTGAACGCCTCCACCCAGCTCCGGACGAGATCCTTCGGTGTCACTGCCTGCCGAGCGCCCGCACCGGGAACGGCGGGCGGGTCAGCTTCTTCGGCGGGTTGGCCTGGAGCAGTTGCAGGACGATCTCGATGGCCTTCTCCAGTTGCGGGTCGCGGCCGGCGATCACGTCGGCCGGCGTCTGCTCGATCTCCACGTCCGGCGGCACCCCGACGTTCTCGACGATGAACCCATCCTCGGTCCAGATGGCGAGGTTCGGCGCGGTGATCGTGCCGCCGTCCATGAGGGTGGGGAAGCCGAGAGTGCCGACCAGCCCGCCCCAGGTCCGCTTCCCGACCAGCGGTCCCATCTCCAGCTTGCGGAACATCCACGGCAGCAGGTCGCCGCCGGAGCCGGCGGTCTCGTCGATGAGCATGACCTTCGGCCCGTGGATGGCGCTGAGCGGGGTCTTCAGGTCGGCCCCGTAGCGGAAGGCCCACATGCTGATGAAGGGGCGGCGGAGGATGTCGATGTAGTAGTCGGCCACCAGCCCGCCGCCGTTGTGGCGCTCGTCGACGATGATCGCCTCGCGGTCGGCCTGCGGGAAGAAGTAGCGCTTGAAGTACTCGTGGCCGGCGATCGAGGTGTTGGGCACATAGACGTAGGCCACCCGGCCGCCGGTGGCCGCCGTGACCTTACGCAGGTTGCCCTCGACCCAGTCGCGGTTGCGGAGCTGAATCTCGCTCTCGACCGGCACGACCTGCACGGTGCGCGAGCCGCGGCCGTCCGGCGAAGGGCCGACGGTGATCTCCGTGATCCGTCCCGCGGTCCGCTCGAAGCGGCTGTAGAGGTTCTCGGGGTGGCGGAGATCCTTTCCCTCGACGGCGAGGAGGTACTCGCCGGCCTTCACGTCCACGCCCGGCTCGGTGAGGGGGGAGCGGAGGTTGGGATTCCAGTTCAGGCCTCCGTAGACCCTGGCGAAGCGGTAGCGGCCGTTCTCGACTTTGTAGTCGGCGCCGAGGAGCCCGCCGCGGCGGACGTCGGTGTCGGCGAGGCTGTCCCCGCCGCCGACGCGGTGATGGCCGACGGCCAGCTCGCTGTGCATCCAGCGCAGCACGCGGTTCAGGTCCTGGCGCACCGAGAGGTGCGGAAGAAACTGGACGTACTTTGCGCGCATGGCCTTCCAGTCGGCGCCGTGCATGCCGGGGTCGTAGAAGTAGTCGCGGTTGATGCGCCAGGCCTCGTTGAAGATCTGCTTCCACTCCGCCCGCGGATCGATCCTGACCTCGATGCGATCGACGGCGAGCTTGTGCTTCGACGCGTCGACCTTCTCGCCGAGCTCGGCGATCACCCAGCTCTCCTTCATCCGCAGCAGGACCTTCTTCGCGTCGCGGGAGATCTCGTAGCTGTCGACCTTCTCGACCAGCGACTCTTCCTTCCGCTTCTCGAAGCTGAAGCGGTGGAGCGTGCCGGGGTCGGAGCTGAAGCGGGTCCGCCCGGCCGCCGACTTCAGGTAATGGATCTCGCCCGCCTTGCCGGCCTGCAGGTTGAAGTAGCCGCCGGCGTCGACCGGCAGCGCCACGATGCGCTGCGAAAGCCCGTCGAAGTCGACGCGCACGTCGACCTTCTTCGGCTCCTTCTCCTCGTCCTTCTTCGCGGTCTTCGCGGTGGTCTCCGCCGGGGCCGGGGCAGCCGCCTCCTCGTCGCTCTCCCGCGCCAGGGGGGAGGGGACTCCCTTCGGCAGCACCGCCAGGTAGATGTTGCTGGTGGCCCGCATGTCGGCGTTGGACATGGAGAACCAGTCCTGCACCGGGCCGGCGTTCGTCGAGACGAGGAAGTAGAGGTACTTCCCGTCGCGGTCGAAGACCGGCTCGGAGGCGTCGCTCAGCCCGTCGGTCAGCGGCTGTGAGCTGCCCGCGGCTGTCGAATAGAGATGAATCTGGCCCATGTAGGTCGGCGTGCGGCGGACGTAGGCCAGCCACTTCGAGTCGGGCGACCAGGCGTGGTTCGCCGCGTCGTACGCGCCGGGGGAGTAGATCGGCTGCGTGGAGATCTTGCGGGTCGCGCCGGAAGGGACGTCGAGCACGTACAGGCTGCGGGAGTTGTCGGTGAAGGCGATCTTCGACGAGTCGGGCGACCAGCGGATGCCGGCGTAGAAGCCGGCCCCGTTCAGCGCGATCTTCCGCGGCGTTCCTTTCCCGTCCTGCGCCTGGATGAAGAGCTGATACTCCCCCGACTCGTCCGAGAACCAGGCGATCGACTTCCCGTCCGGCGACCAGGAGGGGAAGCGGTCGTGGGCCGCGGGGGTGCCGGTCAGGTTGCGGTCGTCGCCCTTCTCGGCCGGGACGGTGATGATCTCGCCGCGGAACTCGAGCGCGGCGCGCGCCCCGCTCGGCGAGAGGGAAGCCGAGCGGATGTACTTCGCCCCCTTGACGAAGCGGGGGCGCGTCTCCAGCAGATCGGCGGCCACGCCGACCTGCAGCCGCCGCTCCTGCGACGTGGCGGGGTCGAAGAGGTGGAGGTACCCCGCCCGCTCGAAGATGATCTTCCCCCCGCCGGCCGATGCGCCGGCTACGGGGAAGTCGGCGTGACGCGTGTGCTGCGTGACCCCCCGAGTCTGCAGATCCCAGGAGAAGAGGTTGAACTCGCCGCTGCGGTCGGAGAGGAAGTAGACCCGGTTCCCGATCCACATCGGGTCGGTGTCGTTCGAGCGTCCCGCCGGCTGCGGGATCTGCTCCACGGCGTAGGTCTTGTTGTCGAAGACGAGCAGGCGCGCCGCCGTCCCGCCGCGGTAATGCTTCCACTGCCCGAAGGCGTCGGACAGCGGCTGGTAGACGATCTTCGAGCCGTCGGGGGAGCCGACCGCCTTCGAGGCGTTCGGGATGGGAAGCTTCGACACCGCCCCTCCACCGATAGGAACGGTGAAGAGCTGCCGGTAGCGCATCGTGTAGACCTCGCGGGGCGAGGTGAAGAGCACCGCGCTGCCGTCCGCGGTGAAGCCCTGTGGGAGGTCTACCCCCGGATGCCAGGTCAGCCGCTGCGGCGAACCTCCCTCGGCGGGGACGATGTAGACGTCGGTGTTCCCGTCGTATTCGCCCGCGAAGGCGATCCATGCTCCGTCGGGCGAGAAGGTCGGCCGCGACTCGACGCCGGGATGAGAGGTCAGACGCCGCACGCCGCTTCCGTCGAGGTTGGCGACCCAGAGATCGTTCGCGTAGGCGAAGGCGATCTTCTCCCCGCTGACGGCGGCATCGGTGAGCAGGCGCGTGTCGTGGATGTCGACGGCGAGGGCGGACGAAGTGACGAGGAGCGCGGCCACCGCCGCGGCGAGGAGTGCAGTGCGCATCGAGAGTCCCTCCCTGGGCACCGGATTCGTGCCCGGAACTATATGGGAATTCCCGGCAGCCGCGACACGATGATGCGGTCCAGCCGCCGGCCGTCCACGTCGATGATCTCGAACTGGTAGTCGCCCACCCGGATGACGTCGCCGAGACGGGGGAGGCCGCCGGCGCGGCCGATCAGGTAGCCGCCCA
>DATLEX010000100.1:0-12671 GCA_035525045.1 Thermoanaerobaculia bacterium
TCACCCGGCGCTTCGCGCCACCCTCTCCCGCAAGCGGGAGAGGGCACGCCGCATCCTCGCCTCCTCCGCGCCTTCGCCTGCACCCAGGACGAGATCGATCTCGTCCTCCGCCCGATGTTCGAGCGCGCGGCCGAGCCGATCGGCTCGATGGGCGACGACACGCCGCTGGCGGCCCTCTCGCCGCGCCCCCGCCTCCTCTTCTCCTTCTTCAAGCAGCGCTTCGCGCAGGTGACCAACCCTCCCATCGATCCGCTCCGCGAGTCGCTGGTGATGGACCTCGGCGAGCCGCTCGTCGAAGCGCCCCACGGCCACGTGATCCCCATGCTCTTCGAGACGAATCTGGAGCGGGCGCTCGTGGCGCTGACCGAAGCCTCCGTTCGGACGGGCGCGCAGACGCTCGTCCTCTCCGACCGCGGCATCGACGGGAAGCAGGCCGCCATCCCCTCCCTCCTCGCCGTCTCCGCGGTGCACCACCGCCTGGTCGAGGAAGGGCTTCGCCGCGGCACGACGCTCCTCGTCGACAGCGGCGAGGCGCGCGACGATCATTCGATCGCTGCTCTCCTCGCGTTCGGCGCCGACGCGGTCTGCCCCTGGCTGGCCCTCCGGCTCGCCGGCGAAGGGCGTGCGAACTATCTCGCGGCGATCCGCAAAGGGCTGTTGAAGATCCTCTCGAAGATGGGCGTCTCCACGATGCGCTCGTATCGCGGCGCGCAGCTCTTCGAAGCGGTCGGGATCGCGGACGAGGTGATCGATCGCTGGTTTCCCGGTGTACAATCATCCATCAGCGGCCTCGCCCTCGACGCGATCGAGCGCAGCGCGCTGGCCCGCCACCGCGCCGCGTTCTCCGCTGCGTCCGCGCAGCTCGAGGATGCTGGCCTCTTCCGCTTCCGCCGCAACGGCGAGCCGCACGCCTACAACCCCGGCGTGGTCAAGGCCCTCCACACCGCGATCCGCTCCGGGCGCCCGCTCGACTACCGCTCCTACGCGAGGCTCGTCCACGAGCGCGAGCCGCTGACGCTGCGCGACCTCCTCGAGTTCCGCGAAGGGACGCCGGTGCCGATCGACGAGGTCGAGCCGGCGCCGGCGATCATCCGCCGCTTCATGACGGCGGCGATGTCGCTCGGCGCTCTCTCCCCCGAGGCGCAGTCGGTCCTGGCCGAAGCGATGAACCGCCTTGGCGCGCGCAGCAACAGCGGCGAGGGGGGCGAGCCGCCGGAGTGGTACGGGACCGCGCGCGGCAACCGCATCAAGCAGATCGCCTCGGGGCGCTTCGGAGTCACCGCGGAGTACGTCGTCTCCGCGAGCGAGCTGCAGATCAAGATCGCCCAGGGCTCCAAGCCGGGCGAGGGGGGACAGCTCCCGGGCCCGAAGGTCACGCCTTTCATCGCCCGCATCCGCCACGCCGCGCCGGGGACGACGCTCATCTCTCCCCCGCCGCATCACGACATCTACAGCATCGAGGACCTGGCCCAGCTCGTCTACGATCTGAAGCGCGTCAACCCCGCCGCGACCGTCAGCGTGAAGCTCGTCTCGTCGGCCGGCATCGGAACGATCGCGGTGGGGGTGGCGAAGGCGCACGCCGACGCCATCGAGATCAGCGGCCATGACGGCGGGACCGGCGCGTCGCCCCTCGGCTCGATCAAGAACGCCGGGACGCCGTGGGAGATCGGCCTCTCCGAGGTGCAGCAGTCGCTGATGCGCGCCGGGCTGCGCGACCGCGTGCGGCTGCAGGTCGACGGCGGGATCAAGACCGGCCGCGACGTGGTGATGGCCGCGCTCCTCGGCGCGGAGGAGTTCGGGTTCGGGACGGCGGCCCTCGTCGCCGCCGGCTGCGTGATGGCGCGGCAGTGCCACCTCAACACCTGCCCCGTCGGGATCGCCACGCAGCGCGAAGAGCTGCGCGCGAAGTTCAACGCCACGGCGGACGACGTCGTCCGCTTCTTCACCGCCGTGGCGGAGGAGGTACGCGAGATCGTGGCCCTCCTCGGATTCCGGACGTTCGACGAGATCGTCGGGCGGAGCGAGCTGCTCGCCGTGCACGAGTCCTCCCCTCTCTCGTTCGCTCGCATCCTCGCTCCCCTCCCGGAGGGGCCGCGGCGCCGGATGCGGGACCGCAACGATCCGCCGCTGACCGGCAGCCGGCTCGACGAAGCGGTGCTGCAGCGCCCGCGACTCCGCGAGCGCTCGTTCGGGATCACCACCGCCGATCGCAGCGCCGGCGCGCGCATCGCCGGGGAGCGGGCGCGGCGGGGGAGCAGCGGGACGCTGCGCCTCGCGTTCCGCGGCACGGCGGGGCAGAGCTTCGGCGCGTTCTGCGGCGAGGGGATGCACCTGGTGCTCGACGGCGACGCGAACGACTACGCCGGGAAGTCGATGTCGGGCGGCCAGATCGTCGTCCGCGGCGACGCCGGGAACACGCTCCTCTACGGCGCGACCGGCGGGCGCGCCTTCATCGCGGGACGCGCCGGCGAGCGCTTCGCGGTTCGCAACAGTGGCGCCTTCGCCGTCGTGGAGGGAACCGGCGACCACGCCTGCGAGTACATGACCGGCGGCGCCGTGGTGATCCTCGGTCCTACCGGACGCAACGTCGGGGCGGGGATGTCGGGAGGGACGCTCTTCGTGCTCGACCTCGACGAGCGGCTGGTCAACAGCGAGTACGCCGCCCTCGCCGAGGAGATCGACGAGGGGTGGCTGTACGAGGCGGTGGCGCTGCATGTCGAGGAGAGCGGGAGCCGCCGCGCCGCGGCGCTGCTCTCCAACTGGAACCAGACACGTTCTCGCTTCGCTCGCCTGGCGCCGCTCGGGGCGCCGGCAATTCAGAGCCTTCCCGAGATCGAACCGGTGCGCAAACTCAAAAGGAGGTCAGGATGATCAATTCCGCGGACACAGCATGGATGCTGGTGGCGACGGCACTCGTGCTGATGATGACCCCCGCCCTCGGCTTTTTCTACGCTGGGATGGTGCGGTCGAAGAACGCCCTCAATACGCTGATGATGAGCTTCGCCCCCATCGCCTTCGTCGGGCTGGCGTGGGCCCTCATCGGCTACTCCGTCGCCTTCGGAGGGGGGACGCAGTACGCGCTCATGCGCGGGGTGGGGCTGGAGGCGCAGGGGACCATTCCCCACATTCTCTTCCTCGCCTACCAGGGGACGTTCGCCATCATCACCGCGGCGCTCATCTCCGGGGCCATCGTGGAGCGGATGCGCTTCGGCGCCTACCTGATCTTCGTCACGGCGTGGTCGATCGCCGTCTACGCGCCGGTGGCGAACTGGGTGTGGGGCGGGGGGTGGCTGGCGAAGCTCGGCGCGCTCGATTTCGCCGGCGGGACGGTCGTGCACATCAACGCCGCCGTGGCGGCGATCGTCGTGGCGCTCGTGGTCGGGCCGCGGAAGGACTACGGCCGGCAGGCCATCGTGCCGCAGCACGTCCCCTTCACGCTCCTCGGCACGGGGATGCTCTGGCTCGGCTGGTTCGGGTTCAACGGCGGGAGCGCGCTGGCGGCGAACGAGAGCGCGGCGCTGGCCTTCGTCAACACGATGCTGGCCCCGATGGGGACGCTGCTGATCTGGATGCTCCTCGACCTGCGCCGCAACGGGAAGGCCACGGCCATCGGCGCGGCGACGGCGATCGTGGTCGGTCTCGTCGCCGTCACGCCCGCGGCCGGTTTCGTCAGCCCCATCTCGGCGATCTTCCTCGGCTCGCTGGCGGCGATCCCGAGCTACTACGCGCTGGTGTGGCGGGCGCGGACGCGCCTGGACGACTCGCTCGACGTCGTCGCCGCGCACGGCGTCGGCGGCATGACCGGCGCGCTGCTGACCGGCGTGCTGGCCGAGAAGGCTTGGAACGGGACGGTTAGCGGCGCTCTCTTCGGCAATCCGCGCCAGCTCGCCATCCAGCTCGCGGCGGTCGTGGCCACGATCGCCTTCAGCGCGACAGCCACGCTGGTCATCGTCAAGGTCATGTCGCTGGTCATGCGCGTTCGGGCCACGGCGCAGGAAGAAGCGCTCGGGCTCGACGTCAGCCAGCATGGAGAAGCAGCCTACAACCGCGGCGAGGGGGCCATCCTGATCCTCCCTGCCGAGAAGGAGATCGCACATGAAGCTGGTCGTCGCTATCGTGAGGCCTGATCGCGTCAACGCCGTGCTGGAGGCGCTCTACCACGCCGAGGTGCGGGGGCTGACCATGAGCCGCGTGCACGGGCACGGCGGGGAGATGGAGCCGGTGCAGACCTATCGAGGGATGACCATCAAGGTCGAGCTGCAGGAGAAGGTACGCCTGGAGATCGGCGTCTCCGACCACTTCGTGGAGCCGACGGTGGAGGCCATCCTCTCCGCGGCGAGCACGGGCGAGGTCGGCGACGGAAAGATCTTCGTCCTCCCGGTGGAGAAGGTCTACCGCATCCGCACCGCCGAGCAGAACGAAGCCGCCGTCACCCCCGTCGAGGCGTAGGGCCTGGCCTAGGGTAGGGGGTCAGGTCTGACCCCCCGTTACCCTCCCGCCGGGCCAGCCAGACGAAGGGGATCGCCAGCCCCTGAATCGCAGCGCTGCAAACGTACGACATCGGGTAGCCCCAGAGGTCCGCGGCGCGGCCGAGGATCGGCTGGGCGGCCACTCCCCCACCGGAGCCCATCAGCGAATCAAACGAGAGGACCGTGGCCCGCTGCATGGAAGGGATCAGGTCGTTCACGTAGGCCTGACGAATGGGCATCACCGTGGCGAAGACGAGGCCCCACAAAACGAGGAGGGCGAGGGCGACCCAGAAACGAGGCAGCAGGCCGATCAGCGTCAGGATGAGGGTGCTGGAGACGACGGCCGTCAGGATGATGGTCGTGCGGCGCCGAAACATCCGCGCCAGGTGCGGCACGAGCAGGCCGCCGACGATCTGCGCTCCGCCGACGATCGCCGCGGCGAGCCCGGCGATCCAGTACGCCTTCGGGTCTCCGTACAACTGAAGGAGGTACGGCTGCATCGCGTAGAAGGCGTAGATCGACACGCCGTCGGTGAAGACGTTGGCCAGCATCACCCAGCGCACCGGCGGATTGCGCAGCCCGTATTTCATCGCTTCGCTGAGGATGTGCCGCACGCTGGTCCGTTGCGGCGTGAAGCCGACGTCGCGCATCAGGACGAACGCCAGGACGAAGCTGAGGGCGAGGACGGCGGCGCGAAGGATGTACGGGACGCCGAGATTCGTGAACTGTGCGATCGCGCCCCCGGCGACGGCGCCGCCCAGCATCGCCACCCCTTCCACGATCTCGCCCCTCGCAAAGACCGCATCGAGCGGCCCGTCGTATCCCCTCGCCCTCAGCGCGTCGACGAGCCAGGCCTGCACCGCGCCCGAGAAGAAGGTGAATCCGAAGCCGAGAAACGCGGACGTCACCCCCCACGCCCAGAATGGCGCGGCGATGTGCCACAGCCATAGATAGAGGAGGGTGGCCACCGTCAGGGTGACGGTGCCCAGCAGATACGACAGCCGGCGCCCCCGGACGTCCGCGATGACGCCGGTTGGGATCTCGAAGAGGACGAGCCCCGCCGTGAAGAACGCGTTCGCCGCGAAGGCTTCCGCGTTGCTGAGGCCCGCGTCGAGCAGGAAGAGGGTGTTGATTCCCCAGATGAGCGATGCGGCCAGCGTATGGAGCAGGAGAAGGATCAGGTAGACGCGCTGAATGCGGCGCCAGTCGAACTCGAGCGGGTCATGTCGCATCGGCCTGGCCGATTGTGCCAGAGAAGAAGGTTGTCTCTCGATGCTTGAATCGCGAGACCTGGCGGGCAAGACTGACCCGATGCCGAAGGGCGCCCACGCCGTTCTCGAAGCCGCCGGCCGCGAGGTGGTGATCACCAATCCGGACGAGATCTTCTTTCCGCGTGCCGGTCATACGAAGCTGGATCTGGCCAGGTACTGCGCGGCGGTCGCCGAGGGGGAGATGCGGGGGATCTCCGGCCGGCCGATCGTCCTCAAGCGATACGTCGACGGCGCGGAGGGCGAGCCGTTCCTACCAGAAGCGCGCCCGACCGGGCCACGAGCAGGTGGTGGAAGGAGGAACGCCACGGCGTCTTCCTCGACTACAACCAGAACGCGAAGGACCGCACCGTGGCCGCCTCACTTGAGCACAAAGAGGAGGCGTTGGCCGGGCTGGAACGCTGGAAGGCGCGCTACCCGGAAGTCGCGGCCTTGCTGGAGGTGGACGACCTCCTGGTCGACGCCATGCGCGGCCGCTCGAGCACCTGGACGCGCATCCGCGTGAACCTGCGCCACGTCCCCGAGGAGAAGCGTCCTGCCGAGGAGCCGCCCGGTCCCGATTACGATCCGTGGCGCTCGCGCGCACCGAAGACTCGCTCCAGCTCGTAGGGGGGCGTGACCTCGAGCTGATCATAGCGGCACGCCTCCGTGCTCTTGTCGGGACGCCAGCGAAGGAACCGGGCCGCGTGGCGGAAGCGCGTCCCCTGCATATGGTCGTAAGCGACCTCGCAGACGAGCTCGGGGCGCAGCGGCTCCCAGCTCAGGTCCTTGCCGCGATTCCAGCGGCTCGATGCGCCGGGGAGGCGCCGCCCTACCGCGCCGGCGTCGTGTTGCGCCTCCGCCCAATCCCGCCAGGGATGCCCTTTCAGAGCATTCTTCCGCAGCGGCGCCAGCTCTTCGACGAGGTGTTTGCGCATCGCCGTGGTGAATGCCGCGGCCACTCCGACGTGATGCAGCGTTCCGCCGTCGTCATAGAGGCCGAGCAGCAGCGAGCCGAGCATCGTTCCGGGCCCGTTCTTGTGCCAGCGGAAACCGGCCACGACGCAGTCCGCGGTGCGGGAGTGCTTCACCTTGATCATCGTGCGCTCGCCGGGGCGGTAGGGCGACTCGATGCGCTTAGCCATGACGCCGTCGAGTCCCGCTCCCTCGAAGCGCCGGAACCAGTCCTCGGCAAGGACGCGATCGCCGGTGGCCGGCGAAAGGTGCACCGGCGGCGCCGCCTCGGCGAGGACCCTCTCCAGCCGCTCCCGCCGCTTCGCGAGCGGCGCCTCGCGCAGATCCTCCTTCCCGAGCGCGAGCAGGTCCCAGGCCACGAACGAGGCCGGCGACTGCCCGGCCAGGAGCTTCACCCGCGACGCGGCGGGATGGATCCGCAGCAGCAGCGCCTCGAAATCGAGCCCGTTCGCTCCGACGATCACGATCTCGCCGTCCACCACGCAGCGGTCCGGAAGCGCGGCCGCGAGGGGATCGAGGAGCTCCGGAAAGTAGCGGTTCATCGGCTTCTCGTCGCGGCTCTGTAGCAGGATCTCCTCGCCATCGCGAAAGACCAGCGTCCGGAACCCATCCCACTTCGGCTCGAACTGCCAGCCCTCGCCGGTGGGCAGACTGCCGGCCGCCGTCGAGAGCATCGGCGCGAGCGGCGGATCGAATGGGAGGCGCATCGGACCACACTAAAACGGAACGGCCCGACTTGGAACAGCACGAACGCGATGGCGCAGATCGCCGAGGAGGTCGCGCGCGTGGCGGAGGAACGAGGCTTCCGGCGTCTCCTGGCTCCTCGGAACGAGGGTGCCTTCTCCCCCGCGCCCGCGGGGGAGAAGGCCGAAGGGCCGTATGAGGGGAGTCACTGCACGACCACGGAGTCGCCGGTCTTGTTGTCGAGTACGGCGCCGTACACGAAGAGCGGTCCGTCCGTCGATGTCCAGGTCACGTAGAAGTTCGGCTGGACCTGGTCGCCGGCCGGCACGCCAGTGATCAATTCGAACGCACCCTGCTGCGCGAAGCTGAAGCCGGGGATGGTGATCGTCCTCGACCCGAGGGCCGACCCATCCTCACTGCTGTGCGCGGTGAACGTTGCCGTGACCGGGTGGTCGTTCGGATTGAAGTAGCCGATGTTCGTACGGAAGCCGGCGCCGGCGTTGATGTCGTCGATCGAGCTCATGGAGAGGAACCCGAGCGATCCGGCGAGTCCCGCGTCGCCGAGGGTGCCGGCATCCATTGCAAATCCGGTGGTGCCCTCGCCGGTCGCCCGGCGGTCGTTGAGCACGCGCGCGAGCACGTCGACATTCGCCGTGGAGGTCACCCGAAGCGAACCGAGACCGCTCGATCCGAGGAAGCCGATGACGTCGTCGAGAACCGTCTGCTCGCCGGGCGCCACCATGATGGTGGCCGTGGCCGTCGGGCTGGTGCTGGCATGCCCGGACAGCGACTGCTGGAAGTAATCGAGCGTCACGGTGGCCGCGGCCGACCCGCGATTGATGAAGCGCACGTCGGTCACGAAATTGGTTCCGCCCGCGCCGGCGCCCTTGCCGGCGACCGGCAGAAACTGCGCGCCCGTCGCGGCGCCACCCAGCGGAACGAGCTGCGCGCGCACCGCTCCGCCCGGGAAAGCGCTCGTGTGAACGTTCAGGTAAAAGCCGGCGGGGTTGGCGACGATCTCGTCGATCAGACTCTGCGGCACGCCTTCCACGCTCCCATTCGTGAGCATGCTCAGGTCGAAACCGATCACCACCGGGCCGGGGACTCCGGCCGCACCGCGGTGGATGTGAGCGCCGATCGCCGGGCCGATGTTCTGCGTGACGATCGAGTAGTGAACGGTCGTGCCGTCGATGGTGATCAGCGCGACGCCGACGCCGTCCGGATCACCCGGATTCGGCACCTCGACATCGCCGGTCATGGCCGCGGTGTATGACTGCGCGGCCGCCGTGACGGCCAGCAGGGCAAGGCAACAGAACACGAGTAGACGTTTCACCATTTGGTTCATCCTCCTTCTTGTGGGCGTCCGTATGGACAGGTCTCGCCGGCGAGACGCCCAGGCTGCGTCCGCCCGCGTCGTTCTGCGGCCTGCAAATGAAGAGCCGAATCTGTGCATGGGACCGCATGAATGAGTGAGCGATCCGTTACAGAGTCGACGCCGGCGCGCCCGAGCTCGACAGCGGGGATACAATCACGGGCAACGGAGGATCCATGACCTCGAAACGAGCGCTTGCGGCGCTGTTCGCCGCGCAGATCGTCGCGGGAGCGGTGCTGGCACAGTCGCAGGCGCCCGTGCCGGCGGCCTCGGAGTTCGGCAGAGTCTCCGGCGGACAGATCGAGCTTTTGACAAGCGGGACGCAGAAGTTGTCGGGATCGCTCGGCGTGAGCTCGTCCGGCGGCGGCCGGCATGGATACGACGCGACGCTCGGCGGGTCGCTCCTCGAGGATCGGCTGTGGTTCTTCGGCGCGGCGTCGATGCTTCCCGCGATGGAGCAGCGAGCGGGCGTCGGTGCGGTCGACCTGAAAATGGACGCGCAGCTCGGGTCTCGCCACGCCCTCGGCGCAACGTTCAGCGAGGGCCGCACCCTCCCCGCGGCGACTCCCGACATGGCCATGGCGCCGATGCCGTCGTCGTTCCTGTCGCTCCGCTACACGGGAGTGGTCTCGAACAACCTCTTCTTCGACGCCCGCTTCCTGCGCCGGTCGGTGACACGCTCGCAGCATCCATTCGGGGGCTTTGGAGAGACGCGGTAGTCGTCGAGTGCCGATGGACGACTGGCCGCCCCTTCCTCTCGATGAATGGCGGGATACGCGGGAGACGCTCAACCGCTGGATGCAGATCGCCGGCAAGATCCGCCTGAAGCTGACGCCCCTGGTCAATCACTGGTGGAACGTCCCCCTCTACGTGACGGCCCGCGGGCTGACCACCTCCGAGATCCCCTACGGCCCGCGGTGGTTCGACCTCGAGTTCGATTTCCTCAGCCACGTCCTCCGCCTGCGCACGAGCGACGGCGCGCAGCGCGAGATCGCCCTCCGCCCAAGGAGCGTCGCCGATCTCTACCGGGAGATCTTCGCCGTCCTGAAGGACGAGGGCATCGAATGCCGCATCTGGCCGGTGCCGGTGGAGATCGAGAACCCGATCCCGCTCGACCGCGACGAGGAGCATCGCTCCTATGACGCCGATGCCGTGCAGCGCTTCTGGCGCATCGTGGCACGGACGGGCGAGGTCTTCACCAGATTCCGCTCCGAATTCCTCGGCAAGTGCAGCCCCGTGCACTTCTTCTGGGGGGGCTTCGATCTGGCCGTGACGCGCTTCTCCGGACGGCCGGCGCCCGCACGGCCGGAGGCAGACGTGATCAACCGCGAGGCGTACTCGCACGAGGTCAGCAGCGTCGGATTCTGGCCCGGCGACAATCGCCTGCCCCTCCCCTCCTTCTACAGCTATGCCGCCCCCGAGCCGGACGGGTTCCGCGAGGCCGCCGTCCAGCCCGCCGCCGCCCATTACAACGCGGCCCTCGGTGGGTTCTACCTCCATTATGACGAGGTCCGGCGCACGCCCGATCCCGAGCAGGCCATCCTCGATTTCTGCCGCAGCACGTACGCGGCGGCGGCGGAGCGCGGCGGCTGGGACCGCGCCGAGCTCGAGCGACGCCGATGATCATCTGCTCCGGCCTGGCGACCGCTCACCAGTCGCCGAGGGCCCGGCGGGCGGCCACGATCTGCCCGACGTGGTAGGCGTTGTGATCGGCCACCAGGATCAGCTCGCAGGTCTGTCCCGACCCGTGAGGAATCGTGGCGAAGAGGTCGACGCTCGCATCGGCGGCCAGCTTCTTCAGCTCCTCCCGGTCGCGGCGGAACGCGGCCACGCTCCCCCGCCACGCGTCATCGCCGGGCGGGGCGGCCGCCGGCGGCCAGTACTCCTCCATCGGCGGCTCTTCGTAGTCGGGATTGCGGCAGAACTCGAGGATGTCGAGCTGGCAGCGCCGGAGGTGCTCGAGGAGCTGCCAGAGAGAATGCGCCTGCCCCTGCGGGACCTCTCCCCTCCTGGCGGGACTGATTCCGTCGATGGCGCGATCGAAGCCGGCGTGAGCGTCTTCCCAGTCGAGAAGCTTCCGGAGGTGCTCGCGGAGGAGCGGATCGCGTTCCATCGGGAGAGCCCATTATCGTGGAACGCGGGGTGTGACATCATCAAGCCGAATCTGATGTTATGATGGCACGATGCGAAGGATGCAGATCCAGTTGACGGAAGACCAGCTGGCCCGCCTGCGCGATCTGGCCGCCGCGCACGGCCGCTCGATGGCCGATGTCATCCGCGAGAGCGTGGACCGCTACGTTCGCAGCGAGCGGCCCGTCGACCGCGAGGAACTGCAGCGCCGCGCGCTGGCCGCCATCGGCAAGTTCCGGTCGAACAGATCCGACGTCTCCGAGAATCACGACCGCTACCTGGCGGAAGCGTACCGGAAGTGACGACGTTCGTTGACACCTCCGCGGTCTATGCGCTGCTCGACGCGGGCGATCGTCACCATCGCCGCGCCGCGGTGACGATGCGGGACCTGCTCGATCGCGTCGAGCTTCTCGTCACCACCAACTATGTCGTCGTGGAGCTGTTGTCCCTGGTCCAGAGCCGGCTGGGGATGGCCGCGGTTCGCGCCACCCATGACGATCTCCTGGCCCTCATGGCCGTCCTGTGGATCGACGAGGAGATCCATGCGCGCGCCGTGTCGGTCTTTCTCGCGGCAGGACGGCGCAATCTCAGCTTCGTCGACTGTACGAGTCTTGAAGTCATGCGCGCCCGAGGACTGCGAACGGCATTCGCCTTCGACCGTGACTTTTCGAGGGAGGGTTTCTCCACGATTCCCTGAGATTATCGCGGAATCCGCCAGCGCAGCGTCTCGACATCGGCAAAGAGGGGGGCGTCGGTCCGGAGCGTGGCCAGCCTCTTGAAGAGCAGGGCGCGCTCGACGTGGCCGTCGAGGAGCGGCAGGGGGAATGCTTCGATCGGCCCGTAGCGCTCGATGAGCCGCGCGGCGGTCTTCGCTCCGAGGCGGGGGATGCCGGGGTAGCCGTCGGCCGCGTCGCCGACCAGGGCGAGGAAGTCGGGGATGCGCGCCGGTGCCACGCCGAACTTCGCCCGGACGCCCGCCTCGTCGCGAACCTGGCCGCTCCGGCGATCCACCTGCACCACGCGCTGGCCGGCCACGCACTGCGCCAGGTCCTTGTCGGGCGTCCAGATGCACACCTTCTCCACCCGCGGGTCGCGGGCTGCGAGGTACGCCGCGGAGGCGAGCGCGTCGTCGGCCTCCAGCTCCACCATCGGCCAGGTGACCACGCCCATCGCCTCCAGCGCCTCTTCCAGCGGATGGAACTGCGACCGGAGCAGCGGATCGATCCCTGCGCCGGTCTTGTAGCCCGGCCAGAGATCGTTGCGAAACGACTCGATGACGTGGTCCGTGGCCACGCCGATGTGCGTGGCGCCCTCCTCGATCATCTGCACCACGGTCCGGAGCACGCCCGCCACCGCGCCCAGCGGCGCGCGCGCCGCGGGCCCGCGCCGGTTCCCGTAGAAATGCCGGAACAGCTCGTAGGTACCGTCGATCAGGTGAACGATCAGGGCCGGGCTTCCCTCACCACATCATTATCTCCGGCGTGTGCCGATCTGCGCGGTAGAATGCGCCCGTGTCATCCCGAGCTGGTTAATGGCGCCGCCGGTGAAGCGGAGATGAACCGCAGAGCCTTCTCCCCGCAAGCGGGAGAGGGCACGTTTCATTAGAAGCGTGAGCGACGCGTTGCGTGTGACATGAAGCCAGGAGGTGATCTGATGCGGCACTGGAGCGCTGTCCTTCTTTTCGTCGCCGTGCTCTGCCCGGCCGCGCAGGCCCAGTCGGTCTTCGTCGACTTCGAAGGCATTTCTGACGGGACCGCTGCGGAACAGGTCTCCGTTCCCGGAGTGCAGTTCCGG
>DATLEX010000116.1:0-2926 GCA_035525045.1 Thermoanaerobaculia bacterium
GTCGGCTTCTGCCGAGTCACGGACGAAGTAGAGGCTCGTCCCGTCCGTCGAAAGCGAGAGGCCAACGAAGCCGACCGGCGGCGTGCCGGAGAGGATCTCGGTGGCTCGCCCGGTGAGGCGGTCGGCGATCTGGATCGAACCGTAGGAGGAGCGAAAGACGAGATGGCGGCTGTCGGGGAACCAGTCGAGATCGGTCCCCGAGGCGAGGTTCCGCGGAATCATCGTGTAGACGGCTTCCGCCATCGAGTAGAGGTGGAGGCCCGGGAGAGGTACGCCCCGCTCGTCGTAGGCCCGGCCGGCGAGGCAGCAGCCGTCCGGCGACCACTGGAAGGCGCGGAAGATCTGATCGGGGCCGATGGGGGGAAGTTTCCTCACTTGTTTGACCGGCAGCGGCGCGGAGAGGTCGATCAGATACGAGCCCGCCTGGTTGTGTCCGCAGAGCCATTTCCCATCAGGCGACATCCGCGGGTACCAGATCGAGGTATCGAGTGCGGTCAGTTGCTGAACGCTGCTGCCGTCGGGGCGGATCGACCAGAAATTGTGCGCCCGTCCCCCGCGATCGGAATAGAAGAGCAGCCTCGACCCGTCGGGGGTCCAGCTCAGGCCGCGGTCGCGAGGCACGTCGTTGGTGAGCTGGCGAAGCTCGGTCCCGTCGGGCCGGACCAGGAAGATGTCCTCCTGCTCGCCGTCCGAGCGGAAGGCCAGCCACTGCCCGTCGGGGGATATTTGCGACTCGACGGCCCGCGTGATGCCGTGGAACACCGGCACGGCCGGCCCGAGGGGGCGGCGGGTGGCGGCATCGAGGTCGAGCCGGTAGATCTCGGCGCGGATCTCGGCCGAGCTGAAGACCACTCGCTTCCCGTCGCGGGAGACGTCGAGAGGACCGTTCCAGCGCGAGGCCGTCGGGAGAGGCTCGGGCGGGCCGAGGATGTCCCCGCTCTTCTCGTCGATGCGGATGCGCCAGAGGCCCATCGTCCCGCCGCGGTCGCTGGAAAAGTAGAGATACTTTCCGTCTCCCGACCAGACCACTCCCCAGTCGGCCTCCGGATCGTCGGTGACGAGCTTCGGATCTGTTCCGTCGGGCTTCACCGTCCAGATGTCGCGCTGGCTGCCGAGGTTGCGATTGCTCCAGAAGGCGATGCGGTGGCCGTTGGGCGACCACGACGGTTGTACGGTGTCGTGATCCCCGGCCATCCGCTTTTCCCCCGTGGCCAGGTCGAGGATCCAGAGCTGGCCGAAGCCTCCCTTGCTGAGCGGGTTGGGGACATTGATCGTCGAGCAGGCGATCTGGTTGCCGTCCGGCGACCAGGTGGGGTCATAGCAGAAATCGCTGATGCGCCGTACCGACTCTCCTGTCGCTCCCATGACGAAGATGCCGCCGCCGTCGGCCTCGGAGCGGAAGGCGATGAGGTCTCCCTTCGGCGAGATGGCCGGCTGGGTGGCCGGCGCCTTCGATTTCCCGGTGAGATTCATGGCGTGGAAGCCGCCAAGCCGCTGCAGGTAGATGTCGGTTTTTCCCGCGGCGGCGCTGACGTAGACGAGGAAGTTGCCGTCGGGGGAGAGGCGGGGATAGGTCTCGTATCCCCCCTGGCGGGTGAGCTGGGTGAGCTTGCCGCGCACGAGGGGGGCGGAAGCGGCGGGCTCGGCGCGGCGGGAGACGAGCCATGCCGCCAGCACGGCGAGCGCGCCGAGCCCCGCGGCGGCCCACCACCACGCCTTACTGGCCGGAGACTCGGGGGCCAGGAGCGCGGGCGTGCCGGTCAGCGAGTCGAAATCCTGGGCCAGGTCGCGCAGCTCGATGGCGATGTCCTTCATCGACTGGTATCGCCGCTCCGGGTCCTTGGCCATGCAGCGGCGAATCATGCGCCGCAGCTCGCCGGGCGTGCTGGGCGCCAGCTCGCCGATGGGCGGCGGCTCGGTGTGCACGATCTGATGGAGGACGTCGAACTTGCTGTCGGCGGCGAAGGGACGCCGCCGGGTAACCGTCTCGTAGAGGATGCAGCCGAACGAGAAGATGTCGCTGCGGTGATCGACCTTCTGTCCCCGCACCTGCTCCGGCGACATGTAGGCCGGCGTGCCGACGACGATCCCCTCGCTGGTATTCTTCTGCAGGGTCTCCCCGGAGTCCTCCGGATCGGCCTGTGGCTTCTCCAGGAGCTTGGCCAGACCGAAGTCGAGAACCTTGGCGTATCCCTCAGCGGTAAGCATGATGTTCTCGGGTTTGAGGTCGCGGTGGACGATGCCGGCCGAATGCGCCTTGGCAAGAGCATCGGCCACCTGGCTGAGGACCTCCAGAGCGTCGCGGAGAGGAAGGCCGCTCTGGATCGCCTCCCGCAGCGTCCGCCCTTCCACCAGCTCCATGGCGATGTAGTGGATGTCGGGCGCTCCCGCATCGCGCGAGACGCCGATCTCGTGGATGGCCACGATGTGGGGATGGCTCAGGCCGGAGGCGGCGCGAGCCTCCTGCTCGAAGCGGCGCAGGCGATCGGCGCTCGCCACCAGCGCGGCCGGCAGGACCTTCAGGGCCACCGAGCGGCTCAGGGCCGGGTCGTGGGCCTTGTAGACCTCGCCCATGCCGCCGGCCCCGAGCTGCGAGACGATGCGGAACCGGCCGAGGTGAGATCCGGGCGAGAGCGCGCTCATCGATTTTCGATGGCGCGAGTATACGGCCTGCGGACCCTCGTCGCGCCGATGCCGCACTCCATGAGATCTCGCTGACGACCGACTCGGTGTCTTTACCGAAGTGGTTTTTCACGCCGAAGAGAATCTCGACGGAGAAGTTCAGCGCGGCCGCAAGGATCGCGATGACGGCCGCTGCCGCGGCGGCCATCGAAGCGACGCGCGATCGCGAGCGCAATGGGGCATGTGGCGCGACGATCTCACGCAGCTCGATCGCAATGTCTCGTGTGGATTGAAAACGCTGCTC
>DATLEX010000117.1:0-21718 GCA_035525045.1 Thermoanaerobaculia bacterium
CCACACCCGCGCCCACTCCCCCACCGCGTAGGAAAGGGAGATGAACTTGAAGAGCATGTGCGCGACCAGGACGTAGTCGGCGTTCGAGCGGTGGTTGATCACGTAGACCACCGTGGTTCCCTTCGCCGCCCGGGCGTTGAAGTCGCGGATCGGCTTCCGCTCCACGACCACGCGATAGAGAAAATTCATGATGGCCCGTGCGATCGGCGCGCCGACCCGGTAGTAGGCCAGCAGGTTGAACTTCGGGACGATCTCCCGGAGGTAGGTTTTCGCCTGCCGCGTCGCCTCCTCGGTCGAGAGGTGATGCTCCTTCGCGTAGGCCTGCACGGCGTGGACGACCTCGGGCGAGCCGAAGACCTCCAGCTCGATGTCGGCGTGCCGCCGTTTCAGCTTGAAGCGGTCGATGCGGATCCGCCGGGCGCGCTGAAAACGCCGCGCGTGGCGCTTCCCGAGGAGGAAGGTGATCGCCGCCACGACCAGCGCGCCGGCGGCGACCCAGACGGCGAGCATGGAGGATGAGTGTAGACGCCATGTCATCCCGAGCGTTAGCGGCGCCGGGCGCCGGTGTAGCGGAGATGAACCGCAGAGCCTTCTCCCCCGCCTCCGGCGGGGGGAAGGTGGTCCTGAGCGGAGCGAAGGACCGGATGAGGGGTGCGACCGCGAGACGGGTGTCCTCACCCGGCGCTTCGCGCCACCCTCTCCCGCAAGCGGGAGAGGGCACGTTTCATGAGAAGCGTGAGCCCCCGCCCGCGCCATGTCATCCCGCCCCGGTTCACCGCACCGAAAAGACCGCCACCCCGTACGCCGGCAGCTCGCGCTCGATCGTCACCCGGCCCCCCTCGGCCTTCGCCTTCACAACCTGCCCGCTCTCGATGTCGCGCACGCGGGTGCCGCGCGTCCGCAGGGCGACGTTCGCGGTCTTCGCCTCGGCCGCGTGGTTGAAGACGAAGACGAGCCGCTCCCCTCCGCTCTGCAGCATCCGCACCTCGATGTTCGGATCGTTCACTTCGACCGGCCTCCCAACGCCCGCCCAATCGAGAAGGCCGCGAAAGAATCGTCCCGACGTCTCGTCGCGATCGATCTCGTAGGCGTTCCCGAGGAACGTGCCGATGGTGAGCATGCGACCCTTGCCAAACCGCGACTCGACCACGGCCGGCGAACCGTCGGGGAATGTGGCGATCACCTTCGTCGACGGCTCGATCGGCGTGAGCGTCTCCTCGTAGAGCGCGCCTCTGATTTTCTCTCCCGCCTTCAGACCGGCGAAGTCGCCGCTGAGCGTCATCTCCGTCTTCCCGGAGAGGGTCTGCTGCACGGCCGTCTCCCGGCAGCCGCAGACCTCGTGCAGCCCGAACCCGGGGATGATCTCCCTGGCCCGGCCGGTGTCGTCGTTCCACGCCAGGCGGGCCTCGCTGACCAGCGCGCCGCCGTTCTCCACGAACTGCCGGAGGCCGCGTCCGGTGGCCTCGTTGATCATCAGCGGATACGGGAGATAGATCATCCTGTACCGCGACGCTTTCCCGGCGGCGATCTCGTCGATGTGGATGAAGTCCACCGGAACGGACGAGGGGAAGAGTGCGCGGTACGGTCCGAGCATCGAATTGCGCTCGATGGCCGCGGTCTCACCCTGCGCTCCCGTCGAGTACGGCGGCCGGCGCCCGCCGACCATGTACGAGAGCGGGTTGTACACGATGGCCGCCTCCGCCGGCACCGGCCTGGCCTCGAGGAACAGGCGCTGGTTCGCGTCGATCACCCTCCCGATCGCTCCCGCCGCGCGCGCCCGCTCGGTGATCGTCCCATCCAGCTCGATCAGCCCGAAGCCCCCCGCCTCGAAGCCGGTGCTCATCGGGTACCAGGCGTAGACGTTCACCGCCTTCGCCCCGCGGGCCAGCGAGCTCCACATCCACATCCGGAGGTCGGCAGGCGTCACGGTCGAAGAGAGACGGAGGGCGATCGTGCCGAACCCCGCCTGCAGCTCGCCGACGTAGAAGCCGCGCTCGCCGTGCGACGAGCGGGCAAAGTCGAGCAGCCCGCCGCGCCAGGCCGCGTCGCGGCCGCCGGGAAACGAATGCTTCGGGTAGAACGACGTCCCGTAGTAGTCGACCACCTGCGCCATCTTCCAGTCGTCCGGCGCGCCGTAGGGGCTCAGCGGCGAGGTGAAGAGCGACGGCGCCCCGGCGTGGCTGGTGGCGACGTGGTTCGGCAGCACCTGCTTGACGGCCCGATATCGCGCCCCCAGATCCTCGGCCAGCTTCTGGATCAGGAACCTCCGCCAGTCGATGAAGTCGGTGTACGACAGGATGGTGCTGAGGCGGTTCGGGCCGACTTCGTTCCACGACTCGAACCGCCGGTACCAGGCGCGGTTCAGCGCCTCGAGGGTTCCGTACTTCGCCCGCAGCCAGTCGCGAAAGCGGCCCGTGGTGTGCGGGCAGAAGCAGAACTCCGGCGAGGAGAGGTAGTAGGCGTACCCCCAACTGATGATGAGCGGCTCGCTCCAGAGGTCCCAGCCGTAGAACGCCGGCTTGGTCTTCATCCGCTCGGCGAGCGCGGTGTAGAGCCCGAGGATCTTCTCCCGCACGCCGGAGTGGTCGAAGCAGTAACCGGGCGAGGCCTCGTTCGGCATCACGTGTCCGCTGATGGAGACGAAGTGGGAGTCGGGATACTTCTTCCCGACCCAGTCGGGAGCGGTCTCGGAGTAGACCTGGACGATGACGCGCAGACCGGCTTCGTGGGCGAGATCGGTCAGCACGTCGAGGGTGTCGAAGTTGTACTCCCCTTCCCGCGGCTCGGCGCTGGCCCAGTCGATCCAGCAGCGGACGGTGTTGAACCCGAGCGACTTGATCTGCCGGAGGTCGGCGCGCCAGGCGTCCATGCGGCTCCGCGGATCGGGCTCGAGCATCGGTGCCCGCGCCTTTCCTCCCCCGTACCAGACGGAGATGGGGACGAACGGTTCGGCGGCGTAGGCCGGGAGAGTCAGGAGAAGGAGGAGGACGGTCGCGAGCGATCTCATGCCTCTATGCTATTCCCGGGGGGCTCGTCCAACCGGGCCGGTCGCGCGTAAAATCAGCGCCGTGATCGGCGACGAGACCATCCGGCACGTGGAGGCCAAGCCGCGGCATTTCAAGGACGTACGCGCGCGGCAGAGCGTCGACGTCCTCCTGCGCACCGCGCAGCAGCAGCACATGCAGCTCAGCATGATGGCCGATACGAAGGCCAGCATCCTGATCACCGTATCGTCGATTGTGCTGACCATCGCCCTCAGCCGGGCGGGCGACCCGCAGCTCCGCGCCGCCCTGCTCACTCTGGCATTCGCCTGCCTCCTCTCGCTGGTGCTGGCCATCATCGCCGTGCTCCCGGCCTTCTCGAAGAAGAAGGGGAAGCGGAATTTCCTCTTCTTCGGCCACTTCGCCGACATGACCGAGGACGAGTTCATGTACGCCATGGAGCAGATCCTCGCCACCGACGAGGGGGTCTACGAGGCCGCGGTCCGCGATCTTCACAGCCTCGGCGTCTACCTCTATCGGAAGAAGTACCGCTACCTCCGGTACGCCTACGTCGCCCTGCTGACCGGATTCATTCTGGCCACGATCGTCGAGGTGTATGTTCTGACATTCATGTAACTGTCATGTCGGCCCGCAGCCTCATCATGGCCACGATTCCGAGGAACGGGCCGATGGCGAGTAAGGAGAAGGCGTAGCGCCAGCCGAGGATGTCGACGGCGGCGGGCATGATTCCGATCGACACCGTGGTAATCAGGAAGCCGATACAGGTCTGCAGCGTCAGTGCCGTCCCCATGTAGCGCGGATCGCCCAGCTCCGTGACGCACGCCGAGAACTGCGCGGAGTCGGCGACGACGGCCGCGCCCCAGATGGCGGCGATGACCAGCAGCGCCACCGCCGGTCCGCCGAAGAACAACCCCGTCACGATGCAGCATGCTCCGCTGATGGCCATGGCCCCCGCGGCAACCTCCGCGCGGCCGATCCGGTCGGCCAGTTGCCCCGCCGCCACGCACCCCGCCGCCCCCGCCCCGATCACCAGGAACGAGGCCACCTCGGCCAGCACCGGCGAGTCGCCGCTCGCGGAGAGGCTGGCCCGGATCATCACCGGCGCCCACGCCCACATCGCGTACAGCTCCCACATGTGTCCGAAGTATCCGAAGTTCGCCAGCCGCACGCCCCGGTTCGTGAAGACCTTCGCAACCTGCGTAATGTCGAAGGGCTGGCTCGGCAGCGCGTAGGGCCCTTCGCGCACGAAGACGAGCACCAGCACCGCCGCGACGAGCGCCAGCAGCGACGCCACAGTGACGTTCACTCTCCATTCGGAGGAGCCGAACGCGTTGACCAGGTAAGGGGAAGCCTTTCCCAGCGTCAGCGCGCCGACGAGCACGCCGAGCGCGAAGCCGCGCCCCTTCCGATACCAGGTGGCGATGAGCTTCATCCCCGGCGGATAAACCCCTGCCAGGAAGGCCCCCGTAAGAAAGCGAAGGACGACCGCTGCGCCGAGCGTGGTCACGCTCCAGGCCAGCAGCGCGTTGGCGGCGGCGCCGAGGATCGCGGCGAGGGCGACGAGGTGCCGGGCGCGAATGATGTCCGGAAGATTGAAGACGGCGCTGAGGAGCGTCCCGGCAACGAATCCGAGCTGCACCGCGAGCGTGAGCCAGGAGACTGCGCGGACATCGAGCCGCCACTCCGCGGCGATCTGCGGGGAGACGGCCGAGACGCCGAACCAGAGGCCCATGGCCAGCAGCTCGACCGCCGCGAGAAGGACCAGGGCCCGAACCCGCGCCGCCCGTTCTGGCATGATCGGCGGCATGGTAGCCCGGATCACTCTGCTCCTCGCCCTCATGGCCTGCTCCGCGCCGCCCTCGCTGCAGACGGACGAGCGGGCCCGGGTCCCCGCGCAGGTGATCGCTCCTTCGAGCGCCGCCTGGCTCGAGCGCGCCACGCGGGAGGAGGAGGAGCGGCCGGAGATCGTCCTCGCGGCGATGAAACTGAAGAACGGAGACGTGGTCGCCGACGTCGGTGCCGGAACCGGCTTCTACACCCGGCGCCTCGCCCGCGCCGTCGCCCCGAACGGCATGGTCTATGCGAACGACATTCAGCCCGAGATGCTGGCCATTCTGCGCGAGAAGGCCGCCGCCGAGAAGCTCACCAACATCATCCCCATTCTCGGCGCGGAGAGGGACCCGAAGCTGCCGGAGCGCGCATTCGACTGGATCCTGCTGGTCGACGTCTACCACGAGTTCCAGGAGCCCGCGCCGATGCTCGCTGCGATCCGACGAGCGCTCAAGCCGGGCGGCCGCGTGGCCCTCGTCGAATATCGCGAGACCACCACCCACATCCGCCGCGAGCACCGGATGTCGAAGGATGAAGTCCTGCGCGAGTGGCTGCCGGCCGGCTTCCGGCTCGTCGAGATCATCGAGGAGATGCCGATGCAGAGGATGTATGTGTTCGAGGCCGGGCGGCGGCGCACTTCTTGAACGGCGATACCCCGTGCGATTCCGCGCGCTCGTGCTCGCCGCGCTGCTGGCCACTCCCGCCGCGGCCCAGGACTGGGTCGCCGGGATCGAGGCCACCTCCGACACCAGCTATACCTACGTCACGCACTACACCCGGTCGGGGCCCGTGACCTTCTGGCAGACGGTGAGCTTTCTCCGCTACTCGGTCCGCGAGGCCGGCGGGACCACGCAGATCGAGTCGCCCGGAATCGCCACCGGGCTGACGTACCGCTGGACGCAGCGCAACTGGAGCGCCGCGGCCGGCGCCGGGTACGAGATGCGCTGGACCGACCGCCTGCCGCCGGGCGGCGTCTCCACCACCGAGAGGCAGCAGGGGCCGATCGTCGAGGGGGACGTCTTCCAGCGGCTCAGCGCGCGCACCTCCGTGCGCGGCGCGGCACGCTGGTCGGGGGCCAACGACTGGCGCGCCGGCAGCTTCGAGGTGCGCCGGGAGATCCGCCGGGCCCTCCGCGCCGGCCCCCAGGTCGTCTGGCAGGGAAACGACGAGATCCAGGTCTTTTCCGTCGGCGCGTTCGCGGAGACGCCGCTCGGCAACAGCGCCCTGCAGCTCCGCGCCGGGCAGGCCCGGATCGCGCACCGCGACGGCACGCGCGCCACGCAGCCGTACTTCAGCGTGGGAATCGTCGTGCCGTTCTGAAGGGTTCCTGCCAGTCCGGCGCCCTTCCATGATCTCCTTCTCCAACGTCAGCAAGCAGTACGGCCGGCAGCTCCTCTTCGTCGACGCCTCGTTTCAGCTCAACCCCGGCGAGAAGGCCGGGCTGGTGGGACCGAACGGCTCGGGGAAGTCGACGCTGTTCCGGATGATCATCGGAGAAGAAGGGCCCGACGACGGCGTGGTCGCGGTTCCGAAGAAGATGACCATCGGCCACTTCCGGCAGGAAGTGGACGAGATGAGCGGGCGCAGCGTGCTCGAGGAAGCGATCGCCGGCAGCGGCCGCCTCGGCGAGCTGCATCACGAGCTGATCGAGCTCGAGCAGAGCATGGCCGACCCGGGGCGTCCCGACTACGCCCGGATCATCGAGCGGTTCGGCCAGGTCCAGGAGGAGTACCAGCATCAAGGCGGGTACGAGCTGGAGGCGCGGGCCCGCGAGATCCTGCACGGCCTCGGCTTCGACGATGCGCAGGTCGAGGGCGACGTCGGAGCGCTCTCCGGCGGGTGGAAGATGCGCGTGTCGATGGCCAGGATCCTGCTCGGGCGCTTCGACGTCCTGCTGCTCGACGAGCCGACCAACCACCTCGACATCGAGTCGATCGTCTGGCTGGAGCGCTACCTCCACGACACGACCGCCACGATTCTCATGACCTCGCACGACCGCGACTTCATGAACCGCGTCGTGGAGAAGATCATCGAGATCGACGGCGGCGAGGTGGTCACCTATTCGGGCGACTACGACTTCTACGTCCGCGAGCGCGAGCTGCGCGAGGCGAATCAGGAGGCCGCCTACTCCCGGCAGCAGGCCAAGCTGGCCAAAGAGCAGCGCTTCATCGAGCGTTTCACCACGCATGCGGCGAAGGCGGCCCAGGTGCAGAGCCGGATCAAGGCGCTGGAGAAGATCGAGCGCGTCGAGCCTCCGAAGAAGCGGAAGGTCGTGAAGTTCGACTTCCGCCCGCCGGCGCGGTCGGGCGACGACGTGGCCATGCTCGACGGCGTCTCGAAGCGGTTCGGCCCCAGGACGGTCTACGACGGGTTCGATTTCCACGTCCGCCGCGGCGAGCGGTGGTGCGTGATGGGAAAGAACGGCGCCGGAAAGTCGACCCTGCTCAAGCTCGTGGCCGGCGCGCTCTCACCCGACGCCGGCACCGTGCGTCTCGGCGCCAGCCTGAGGGTGGGCTACTTCGCGCAGCAGTCCCTCGATCTGCTCGATCCCGATCTCACCGTCTGGGAGCAGATCCAGAAGGACTACCCGCTGGAGAGCATCGGGGCCTTGCGCAGCCTCCTCGGCGCGTTCCAGTTCTCCGGCGACGAGGTGGAGAAGAAGATCCGCTCGCTGTCGGGCGGGGAGAAGTCGCGGCTGGTCATGGCGCGCATGCTCCTCGATCCGCCGAACTTCCTCGTGCTCGACGAGCCGACCAACCACCTCGACCTCGCCACCAAGGAGATGCTGATCGAGGCGCTGGAGCACTTCGAAGGAACGATGCTCTTCGTCTCGCACGACCGCGCCTTCCTCCGCGGCCTGGCCAACCGCGTCCTCGAGCTCGGCGGCGACGGCCACGAGAACCCCCTGACCTACGGCGGCACGTACGGCGAGTACGTGGAGCGAACGGGAAGGGAAGCGCCGGGGGTTCACGGGTAGGACTCTGCCGCAGCACCTTCTCCCCCGCCTCCGGCGGGGGAGAAGGTGGTCCTGAGCGGAGCGAAGGACCGGATGAGGGGGCGTGTCGCGCGACCAAGGGCCCTCACCCCCGGCGCTTCGCGCCATCCTCTCCCGCAAGCGGGAGAGGGCACAGCATGCCTTCTGCTGATGGCTACCCGGTCAGCTCCTCGATCCGATCCAGCAGGCTCTCGATCGGGTAGGGCTTGCGAAGGAAGCCGACATGGGGGCGGGAGAGCACATCCTCGAGGCGGGCCTCGTCGGCGTGCCCGGTGGAGAAGACCACCGGCAGGCGGGGGTAGAGCGCGGCGATGTCGCCGTAGACCTCGATCCCGCTGCGATCCGGCAGCCCCACGTCGAGCACCAGCACGTCGGGTCGGAAGCGCTCGACCTCCTGCACCACTCCCACCCCGCTGTGCAGCACGTCCACGATCATGTCGAACGAGCGGAGGACGTCGGCCAGGCCGGCGGCTACGGCCAGATCGTCCTCGACGAGCAGGATCCGGCGCGGCTGAAAGGAGCCCGAGGCCGGCACGGCGGTCTCGCCGGCGACGGTTCCTCGTCTCGCCGGCAGCCGGATGCGGAAGGCCGTCCCGGCGTTCGGCCGGCTCTGGAGTGACACCTGGCCGCCATGGGCGCGGACGATCTTCTGCACCACGGCGAGCCCTAGCCCGGTGCCGCCGCGCTTCTTGGTCGTGAAGAGGGGCTCGAAGGCATGCGCGGCGGTCTCCTCGTCCATGCCGGTGCCGGTATCGCTTACGATGATCTCGACCCAGGGGTCGCGCTGGGGATCGGCGCCTGGAACGGGCGATGCCGAGGAGACCAGGCGGAGCGAGCCGCCGTCGGGCATGGCATCCTTGGCGTTGATGGCCAGGTTGATGAGGGCCTGGTGGAGCTGGCCCTGGTCGCCGATGACGTGCAGGCCGGGCGCGCCCGGCTCGATCTCCACGGTCACGTCGTGGCCGGCCAGCTCCCGCAGCTCCGCGGCGATGTTCCTCAGCCAGTCGTCGACGACGATAGCCTGAAGCGTCGGAGCCACGGCCGCGCGCGTGAAGCGGAGGATGTCCTCGGTGATGCGGCGGCCGCGCTGGATCCCGAGCCGGATCTGCGCGGCGGCGCGTTCCACGCCCGGCTCGGCGCCGGCGCGGGTGATGGCCTCGGCGAACGACTGGATGCCCATCATCACATTGTTGAACTCGTGGGCCACGGTCCCGGCCAGACGGCCGAGACTGGCCAGGTACTCGGCGTCGGAGAGGCGGCGCTCGAGCAGCTCGCGCTCGGAGAGGTCGATGGTGATCAGCGCCGCGCGTGGGGAGCGGCCGACGGCCGGCAGCGGCGCCAGGGTGTGCACGACGGTCATCAGCTTCCCATCACGGCGCACGTGCTGGGCCTGCTCGGCGTCGACATCCACGCCGAGGCGCACCCGTTCGAGGAGGGGGGCCAGCTCGGTGGAATCGTCGGGAAACAGCACATCGATAGAGGCCTCGCGGAGCTGCTCCGCGGTCCAGCCGTACATCTCCTCCGCGGCGCGATTCCAGGAGAGGATGTGCCCCTCGTCGTCGAGGCTGGCGATGGCGAAGGGGGCGGCGTTGACCACGGCCTCGATGAGCTGCGCCTCCTGGGCGCCTTGCACGCGCGCCGAGATGTCACGCATGAAGAGCGTGATCATGGTGCGGTCGCCCCACTCCACGGGAGCGATGGTCACCTCGACGGAGAACTCGCGGTCCAGCCGGTCGACGGCGACGGTCTCCAGGCGGCGTGCCGGCGCGGAGCCCCGCGCCTGCGCCAGCGTTTGTTTCATCAGGAGCGCGTACTCTTCCCGCCGGGCGGGCGGAACGATCAGCTCGGCCAGCTTCTCGCCGATGGCCTCGGCCGGGGTCCAGCCGAAGAGACGCCCGGCCTCCTCGTTCCATTCCAGCACCAGATCGTCGGCGGCCACGGTGACGACGGCATCGAGCGATGCGTCGATGACCCGGCGCAGGCGCGCCTCCGACTGGGCCAGCGCCGCCTGCGCCCCGCGCACCGTCTCCAGCGAACGGGTCAACTGATCGCTCTCCGCGGCGTGGCGAGCCAGATCGTCGAGATCCTCGCTGCGCACGACCCTGCGACGCATCAGCAGCAGGTAGATCGCGGCCGCCGTGACCAGGATGAAGAAGACTCCCTTGTAGGTCTGAAACGCGGCCGGCGCGTACGGCCCGGCCAGCCGGTCGGTCACCACGATCCAGACCACCCCCACCGCCACGTAGGCGGCGGCGATCCCGGCCGGTGTGGAAGGACGTAAGTTCAGCAGGTATCGGGTTACACTACTGCGGTACTCCACCGGTTGATTTTAGCCGCGCCGGGGATCGATGCCGATGAATTCCCCAAAGACTGCGCTCGTCGTCGATGACGATCCCAGCACCCGCCTCCTCCTGCAGAAGTTCCTGGCCCGGAGCGGATACGAGGTCGAGGTGGCGCAGCACGGCGGAGAGGCCGTCGAGATGCTGGCCGAGAGCGACTACGGCGTGATCATGCTCGATTTGATGATGCCGATCCTCGACGGCCTGGGCGTTCTGGAGTTCCTCCGCGAGCGTCGCCCCGAGCAGGTCGGGCGCGTGGTCATCGTCACCGCCTACCCGCGCCAGCTCGACGCTTCCGAGCTCGGCGTCTGCGCGATCGTCTCCAAGCCCTTCACCTTCGACGTCCTCACCGGCGTGCTCGCCTCCGTCTGACGTTCGACATACATCCTCCGATAGACGAGCGCTACGCCGCACGTGTGAATGGCGATAGACCCCCTTGGCACGGCGGGCATTCGTCAATATGTTGTCTTTCATGCGAATGCCGGTTCTCCAGTTCATGATCAACTCGCTCCTCGGCGCCGGCGACAGCGACTCGGTCACGCGCAGGCTCCGGCACGCCATCGCCCGCTCCCGCTCCCGGCGGACCGTCGCGCGCACCCGGCTCATCCTTCCCGACCTGCTGGCGCTGCTCGGCGGCCGCGATCACCCCGACACCGTCATCCGCGACATCACCTCCTCCAGGCGCCGCCGCTGACGTCCCTCCGCTCTGCTACGATCCCCGCGTGAGCAGTTGCACGCACACCAACCCCCCCGAGGTCATGACCATGGCCGAGATCTGGCTTCGCGAGCAGGGGCTCCCCGAAGACGGCTGGCCCGGCCTCACCGTGCGCCACGCCGAGAACACTCCCGGCGGCATGTGGCAGTCGGTGGTGATCGAGATCGAGCGCCGCGGCGACCAGTGGATCGTCACGAAGATCGACCGCCGCGATCGGCCCCTCGAGGATCAGGCCGGGCTCAGCCTGGTGTGAGGGACCCGCGGGCGCCTTCTCTCACGAGTCGTCCTTCGGTTCGTACGTCGCGGGGGCACAGATGCTGCGCAGGCGTTCCGCCGATTGGTGATCCGTGGCCAGGATCTGCAGTCCGGTGTGATAGAGGGCGCGCTCCGAGACCGTCCGGACCACTTCGCAGTCGAGCTTGATCGGCCCGAGGTCGGTCGGCACCTCCACGCGGCAGAAGCCGCCCGGTGCCGGCAGCGCCGCCTGATGCGCCACGCGCATCCCTCCCACCGACGCGTCGAGCACGTAGATCCGCGCTGTCCCCACCGCTCCACGAAGTGGTTGTGACATCTGGAGACGAGCGTGGCGACGTCGATCTGCGGGTTCCATTTGCACGAGGTGTGACGATCATTCTAGCAAAATCGGTATATCGTCGGAGTGGCGATGACCGTCCGAGCCGTTCTTTCTCTCGTTTCCGTCGTTTTCCTCTCTTGTGCCGGCACGGGCCCGGCCCCCTCCCCCTCCCAGAGCCCCACCCGCCCGAAGAGCATCATCCTGATGATCGCAGACGGCGCCGGCTCTTCCCAATTCACGGCTGCGCGGATGCTCCGCGGCGCGGAGTTCCAGACCGGCCGGCTTCCCTTCACCGGCCTGGTGGCCACCAGCCCGGTCGCCGACTCGATCGTCGCCGATTCGGCGGCGTCGGCCACGGCGTATGCCACCGGCGTGACGACGAACTACCGCGCCGTCGGCGTCGATGCCGCCGGCAACCCCGTCCCCACGCTCCTGCAGCTCGCCGAGCAGATCGGGAAATCGACCGGACTGGTGACGACCACGAACTTCTGGGACGCCACCCCCGCGTCGTTCGCCGCGCACACGCCGAGCCGCTACCAGACCGACGTGATCATCCGGCAGATGCTCTCCAGCGGGGCGGAGATCATCATCGGCGGCGGCGCTGCGTACTTCGGGGTGGAAGGGCGGCCGGAGCTCGAGGACGTCGCCGCGACGACCGGCTACGCGCTGGCCCGTACGGCGGCCGAGCTGGAGAGCATGGAGGGAGAACGGGTCCTGGCCGTCTTCCCGACAGAGAAGCTCGAGGTCGACTTCGCCGAGGTCCGGCTGCCGGTGCTGGCGCGCTGGGCCATCGACCGCCTCGACCGCGACCCGAACGGCTTCTTCCTGATGATCGAGCATGAGGGGCCCGACGGCGCCGCGCACGCCAACGACACGGCGGGCTTCGTCGCCAGCCTGCTTTCGTTCGACGAGGCCGTCGGGGTCGCCCTTCGGTACGCGGCCACGCGTGACGACGTCCTGCTCGTCGTGACCGGCGACCACGAAACCGGCGGCCTGCAGATCCACCGGGAGCGCGGCAGGGAGATCGAGCTCCGATGGGGCACGAAGGGACACACCGGCGAGGCCGTCCCGATCTTCGCCCGGGGAGCGGGAGCGGAGATGTTCGTCGGATTCCTCGACGGCGCGGAAGTCGGCCGCCGCCTCCAGCAGTTGTGGCGGTGAGCCCATGGCATCCCGAGCGTGAGCGAGGGATCCGGGTGGGCGGGGGGACGCAGCTCATGCTCGGAATGACAGGACCGGGGCGTTAGAATCATCCCAGTCCGATGGCCCGCAAGAGTGGCGCCGAACGGCGCAAGAAACAGCGCGTCAAGCTGACGCGCGGGATCATCGCCCGCTTCGGCACGACCGGGGCGATCGTCCTCGACATCACCGACGCGGGCGCGCGCATCGAGCACTTCGTGCGCCTCGAGCTGGGCCGCAAGGCCCGTTTCCGCTTCGAGTGGCAGCAGAAGGAGATCGATCTCGAGGCCACGGTGCGGTCGTGCCGCGTTCACCGCTTCGCGCACGGCGACGAGGGAACGACCGTCTACCAGTCCGGCCTCCTGTTCGCCGACGTCACCGATGATGCCGCGGCGACGCTGCGGGAGATGGTGGCCACCATCGTCTCCCGCTCGCTCGCCGAGCAGGTGGCGAACGCCCGCGGCATCGGGCCGGTCACCGAACGGAATATGCCGGTTTTCCGCTCCGGCGCCGTCGTCGGCGGGGGGCTCGACCGCGGCCAGGGAAAAGCACAACGCTATCTCCCCACTTCGGAAGTGGCCGTCGACCGCGGCTACACGCGCTGCACGCTGGTCGCCAACCGGCGGTGGGAGCAGAAGTGGACCCGCTCCCCCGACCAGCCTCCCGAGGGCTTCACCGTCCTGGCCACCGAACCGCAGGAGCACGTCGACCAGCTCTGCGAAACCTACCTGCAGGCCACCGAGGACGGGCGCCGCCTGATCCGCCGGCTGGCCGAGGCCAGCGTCGAGCACCACGAGGAGACCCCCGAGCCGAGGGAGCTCTGAGAGGCGGCATCGCTCTTCTCGTTCTTCTGGCGTTCCTCGGCTGCGGCGGGGCCGATGAAGGAACCATCCTGCAAATCTCCGGAAGCGCCGTCGGCGCCGAGGGGGAGATCCTCCGCCGTCAGCTCGACCGCTTCATGCGCGCAAACCCCGGCATCACCGTCCGCGTCCAGCAGACGCCCGACGACGCCACGCATCGCCATCAGCTCTATGTCCAGTGGCTGAACGCGCGGGTCGGGACGCCCGATGTCCTGCAGCTCGACGTAATCTGGACCGCCGAGCTCGCCGCCGCCGGATGGATCCTCCCGCTGGACCGCTTCGCTCCGGCGATCGATGACTTCTTCCCCGCCACGATGGATGCCAGCCGCTGGCGCGGCGAGCTCTACGCATTGCCGTGGTTCGTCGACGTCGGGATGCTCTACTGGCGGACCGACATCCTTCCCGCCCCACCTTCCCGGATCGACACGATCGACCAGACCTTCGTCTGGCAGGGGGCGCGCTACGAGGGGCTGGTCACGGTCTTTCTGGAGTTCCTCGGCGCCTTCGGAGGGGAGATCCTGACCGCGGACGGCACCGTCACCGTGAACTCTCCCGCCGGCGTGCGCGCGCTGAGCGTCATGCGCGAGCAGATCCGCGCCGGCATCGCCCCGCGCGAGGTGCTGACCTGGCATGAGGAGGAATGCCGCTTCGCCTTCCAGAACGGCCGCGCCGTCCTGATGCGCAACTGGCCCTACGCCGCCGCGGCGATGAGCGGTCCCGATTCGGCGGTGGCGGGGAAGTTCTCCATTGCACCGATGCCCGCGGCTCCCGGCGGGCGCCCGACCGCCGCTCTAGGCGGCGCGCCGCTGGCCATCAACGCCTGGAGCCGCCATCCGGACCAGGCCTTCCGGCTGATCGCCTTCCTCACCGCCCCCGAGCAGATGCTCGAGCGCGCCGCCGTGGTGGGACAGTACCCTTCGCGCATGTCGCTTTACGACGATCCTCGCCTCGGTCAGGCGCTGGTGGCCGACACCGCCACGATCCGGCGGATCATCGAGGCGGCGTCGCCTCGTCCCGTGACCCCGCTCTACGCCGAGCTCTCCGAACAGCTCCAGGTCGCGCTCCACCGCGCGCTGGCGGGGCAGAGCGATCCCCGCCGCGCCCTCGACGATGCCGCCGCCCGCATGCAGCGCCTCATCGACGAGAGCGGGCTCCGCCAGCGTCACGAAGGCGGGATGAGAGGGCCATGAAGACCGATTCCCGCACGGCCTGGCTCTTCGTCCTCCCGGCGCTGATGTCCATCGCTCTCGTCGCTCTCTTCCCGCTGGGGTGGACCTTCTGGGAATCGCTTCACCGCCATGACCTGCGCATGCCGTGGCTCGGCAGGCCGTTCATCGGCGCCGCGAACTACGCCGCCATCGCTCTCGACGGGCGCTTCTGGAGCGCGATGGGGCACACCGCGTTCTTCACCGTGGTCACGGTCGCGCTGGAGCTGTTCCTCGGGCTGGTGCTCGCGCTGGCGATGAACCGCACCTTTCGCGGGCGCGGGGCGCTGCGGGCCGCGATCCTCGTGCCGTGGGCCATTCCGACCGTCGTGGCCGCGCTGGTCTGGCGTTTCCTGTTCGACTCGCAGAGCGGCCCGATCACGCCGCTGCTGATCGTAGCCGGCGTGACCGCCGAGGCGCTGGTGTGGTTCACCCATCCGGCGCTGGCGTGGGTGCCGGTCATCGTCGCGGACATCTGGAAGACGACGCCCTTCGTCGCGCTCCTGCTGTTGGCCGGCCTGCAGAACATCCCCGAAGAGCTGCACCAGGCGGCAGAAGTGGACGGCGCGGGGCCGTTCTCGCGGCTGATCCACATCACGCTTCCTTTGCTCAGGCCGGCCATCCTGGTGGCGCTGATCTTCCGGACGCTCGACGCGTTCCGGGTCTTCGATCTGATCTACGTCCTCACCGGCGGCGGTCCGGGCACGGCCACCGAGCCGATCGCGCTCTACACCTTCAACACGCTCTTTCAGAACCTCCGATCGGGCTACGCGTCGGCGCTGTCGGTAGTCGTTTTCCTGGTGACGTTCGCCATGGCGGTGGTCTACATCCGCCTCCTCGACCGGAAGGAGCCGGCGTGACGAGGCGGATCGTCCTGGCGGTCCTTTTGGCGTTCACGGTCCTGCCGTTCGTCTGGACGCTGGTGGCGTCGCTGCGCCCGGAGGCCGACCTCTTCTCCTCGACGCTCTGGCCGGCGCGCCTTACGCTCGATCACTACATGGCGCTCTTCACGCAGCGCGACTTCGTCACGCCGATCCGGAACTCGCTGGTCGTGGCCGGAACGACGACGCTCCTCTGCGTGGTCGCCGGCACGCTCGCCGCGTACGCCCTGGCCCGGCTCGAGTTTCGCGGGAAGTCGCTGGTCCTCGGCTTCATCCTGGCGGTGACGATGTTCCCGCAGATCTCCATCGTCAGCCCGCTCTTTCTCCTGCTTCGCGCGCTCCGGCTGATCGACACCTACCCGGGGTTGATCCTCCCCTACCTGACGTTCGCCATGCCCCTCACGGTCTGGCTGCTGGTCGGGTACTTCCGGCAGATTCCGATCGACGTGGAGGAAGCGGCGCGGATCGACGGCGCCAGCCGGCTCACCATCCTGACGCGCGTGGTCGGCCCGCTGGCACTCCCGGGGATCGCCACTACGGCGATCCTCACCTTCATCTATTGCTGGAACGAGTTCCTCTTCGCCCTCTCGTTCACACTCGGCGCGGAACGGCAGACCGTCCCCGTCGCCATCGCCCTCTTCCGCGGCCGCTACCAGATCCCGTGGGGGGAGGTCCTGGCCGCCGCGATCGTCGCCACCGCTCCCGTCGCCGCGCTGGTCCTGCTCTTCCAGCGCCGCATCGTGCAGGGCCTGACTTCCGGGGCCGTCAAGGGGTGATGGGCCGCGCGTCGGAGGCATGAAATGCCACGACCCGCCAGACCCCGTTCCGCCGAGCGTACGTCTTAGTGAAGTACCACTCCTCGATCATGGTCCGTGCGCCGATGTCCCGCGTCCGTTCGAGCCGCCCCGTCACGACGGCCGTGTCGTCGAACACTCGGACGTCGACGTCATAGGTGTCGTAGCGCTGGAAACGGAGGTGCCCGGCGCGCCAGACGGCGAGCGCCGCGGCCTTTTTCATCGGAGCCATGCCGGGAACCGCGGAAACGAAGTCCTCCGCCCAGAGCCGGTCCAGCGCATCGGCGTCGCCGCGAACGTGCGCCTCGTTCCAGACGATCTCCAGCCGCCGGAGCTCATCTGCCGGGGAGGTCACGGCGCCCGGCTGCGCCGGCGCGCAGGACATCAGGAGAAGGGCGAGTGCGGCCCCCACGCTTCGCATGCAGCTCATCATTTGAATGCTCAGGCCTCTTCCGTGGTGACCACGGCCTCGATGTTGTCCTCCTGGATGTGGTCCTCCTGGATGTGATCCTCGGAATCGGTCACAGACCGTTCCAACTTCCTCTGGGCGCGCTTTTCAGCCTTCATCCGCTTTTTTTCGCGCTTGACCTGCTCCCGCTGGCGCTTGGTGACGGATGGTCTTGGCGTTGCCATGAGTGCCTCCTGCCCGCCCACGATTTCTCCTCGAAAGCACGTGGGGCTCGTGTGCGGCGGAGATGACGGGTGCTCCCATGTTAACACCCGCAGCAGAGTCCCCCTTCCCGGCCGGCGCGGCATCAGCGCGAGCCGGGACCCAACGCCGATCCGCACCGCCAGGTCGAGCGGCGCACCCTCGTTGCGATTGGTCAGGATCACGATGGCCAGCCAGTGGGCGAGGTCGTCGATCGAGGAGTCAACCCCGCCGTCGCCGAGTACGGCACTGGTGAGGCTCTGGTCGGCGCGGCGCCGCGCGGCGCGCGGCGAGGACGGCACCACGGCAGCGATCGCCGAGGCCGCGAAGCCGAAGACGCCCGCCGCGCAACGGGCCGCCAAACAGCCGGCGAAGAAGGACGCCAGGGACGAGGACATCTCGCCGCGCGAGCTGCTGCGAAGGATCAAGCGGGTGTTCAAGAAGTGACGGCTCCGCGTGCAATGGCCATCTCGGGCGTCCGAGTTGCTTGTCCACGTTTCGCTGACGATGCTCGCGACGGGGATCACCACAGAGGCACAGAGAACACAGAGGATGCACAGAGAACTCTGTGTCCCCTCTGTGTCCTCTGCGACTCTGTGGTGAATGGAACTCTCGTCCAGCCTCTCAGGATGACACGGGCAGCTTCAGGACGAAGTCGGCGTTGCCGTAGTGGACGTAGTCGGCCCAGTCGCGCTGCGCACGCGGTGAGGTGAGGGCGCGGACGGCGGCGCGCCCGGCATTGACCGATTTCCCCACCGTCTTTCCCTCGAAAAGCGACTGGTAGAAGCTCGTCGCGAACTCCGTCGCCGGCGCGTCGCCGACCGGCCAGTACGTCCCGACGTAGGTGGCCACGCCGCCTCGCAGGAAGGCCTCGGCCAGGCCGATCGACTCCTGCACGCGCGCGGTCCGCTTCCGCACTCGCGCCGCCTCGCAGGCGTTGAAGAACATCAGTGTCGGCAGGTTGCCGATCCCGGAAAGGTCGGCCCCGCTCAGCACCGTGTCGCCGTGGCAGATGATGCCGCTGTTCTTCGGATCGCGCTCGTCGAAGAAGGCGTGCCCGGCGTAGTGCACGACGTCGTACTTCCCCGACCGGAACGCCGACAGCAGCGCCGGCTTCGTGGCCTCCTCGCCATAGAGCCCGTCGACGGCGAGCGCCGACATCGACTTCGCCAGCCCCTCGATCCGCTCGTACTCCACCTCCGCCCCTTCGAGGTCCTCGGTCGGGTTGCCGACCAGGAGGAGCCGGAGCGTGGCCTCGGCGCGGCGCTCCTCCAGCCACTTGGCGATGGAGAGGTTTGCCGCGAGGTAGCGATGGCTCAGCCCCGCCTCCGCCGCCGGGAACCAGCCGTCGATGGCCACGATCTCCCACGGCACACGCGATGAGGCGGCGTCATGGACGACCACGAGGTGGCGGTTCTTCATCCGGGCCAGCACGGTGCGGATGCCCGGCGGGAGCATCAACTCGGCGAGGTGCCCGCCAAGACGAGGGAGGTCGCGCGCGGTGAACTCGCGCTCGATGGACGTCTTCAGCACCGTCCACTTCTGCTCGTCGAAAGCGATGGATTCGCTGACGACGCTGGCTTTCCCGCCGGCGGTGAGGACGGAGGCGTTGATGATCATCGGGCGCGTTTGCGCCGAGCGCGCCGTGGGGGCGCCCTCCTGGCGGACGATCAGGTAGACGGCCTGCCCGAGGACCGACGGCACGGCCACTCCGGCGCGCGGGGCGAGCGGCGGCTCGGGGGGAAGGGATACCTCGTCGAAGACGATGTCGACGCCGGCGCAGAGGTCGGAGGTGGAGAGGCGGACGAGCTCTTCCTTCATCTCGCGATACGAGGCGGGGTCGAGCTCGGCGAGGATGAGCCGGCGGAAGCGCCGGTCGCGGTCGGCATCGCGCAGACCGCGCAGGAACCCGGTCAGCAGGTTTTGCAGCGAGGCCGCGGCGCCGCCGCCCGACCCGGCCCCGAAGAGAACGGTGGCGAACTCCTCGATGTTGGTCCGGATGAAGAGGCGGATGAGGTGCTCCGCCGCGATCTGCTGCACCTCGTGGTTGAAGCGGTCGAAGGGACCGAGTCCCACGAAGGCGACCATGTCGGCGCGGAGGCTGTTCCGCCCCGATGGCATGACGAACACCTCGCCGACGCGCCCCGAGAACATCCGGCGCGTGGTCAGCTCGGTGATCGCGCCGTCCATCCGCTCGTCGATGGCGCGCGCGGCGCCGCCGGGCGTCACGTCCTCGAAGATCCCCAGGACGTAGGCGCGGGCGTCCACCTGGGTGATGCTGCCGTGCGCGAAGCGGATGTCGATCCGGTGCTGGAGCTGCCGGCCGACGAGCACGCGGTCGAGGCGGTGCGCATAGCCCTCCACGGCGGCCATCCCCTCCTGCGGGCCGGGCGGTGGCGCGATTTCCGCCGACTCCGGCGCGGCGTATTCGGAGATCAGCTCGCGGATCTGCGTCTGGCTCAGCGGCCCGGGCGCCGGCTCCGCCTCGCGGAAGGGGCCCGTGCGCAGCCGATCCTCCTCCACCCACTGCATGGCGCGGTCGGGGCTCCACTCGCTCGCCAGGACCTTCGTCTCGCCGCGCTCGAGGATGTCGGCGACCGCCCGCGCGACGCGGCCGTTGTTCGGAAGGCTTCCGTGCGTCTCCTCGACGTACCAGGTGGCGATCCCGTCGAGCAGCGCGAACTGCAGCGGCACCGTGCCGTCGCCGGCGTCGGAGAGGGCGTACTCGACCGAGCCGTTCTCGATCCGCAGATCGACCGTCGTGCTCTTGTTCACGCCGGCGATGAGGAACATCCGCTCGTCGCCGCTCGCAAACTGATCCTTCACCGCTTCCACGGCGTCGAGCAGCGCCTGGCGCGGGCGCGGCTTGTCGGACGGCCAGACCTTCGCATCGTACAGATCGAGCTTGCTGAAGACCGCCGGAGACGGGAGCATCTCGTAGAGGCCCGGGAAGGTCCCGAAGACGTTCCGCGCCAGCTCGTCCGCGTTGTGCTTCTGGTCCAGGCGCGCCACCTTGACCACTGTCCCGTACGTCCCGCGCAGCGCCTGCACCGGAGCGAACGATCCGTGATTCGGCGTCCCCAGCATGATCACCCGCCCGATCCGCTTCGCGCCGGCGTGCTTCTTCTTCCGCCCCATCTCGATCGCCGTCCGCGCCACCAGCCCGCCCATGCTGTGCGCCACCAGGTGCACCTGCGCCGCTTTCTCCTTGAAGAGGCGGTCGAGGAGATTCTCCGCCGCGTCGGGGATGGTCAGGCGCCAGTCGAAGGGGTGGAAATCGGCGTCGTACCCGTCGAGCTCCAGGCTGAGCCTGAGCTTGAGATAGGTAAAGAGGATGACCCCGAGGGGCTGGAAGCGCTTCTTGGTCTTGTTGGGAAGCGCCAGCGCGGCGAGGTGGCCTTTGGCGATGTCGATCGGATCGAACCAGTAGACGTCGTCGAACGGGCCGAAGCGGTCGACGCCGATGGTCGAGCCGAGGATCCCCGGCAGGATCAGCACGCGCGGCCCGCCGCGCACCCGGCGCGTGCTCGCCTCCTGCGCCAGGCGGCGCATCTCCGCGTACTGCTCCGGGCCGAAATAGTCCTCGAGCAGCGCCGCGTGCTCTCCCGTCCGCAGCGCGCGCTGCGCCTCCTCAGCGTTCAGGCTGAAGGCCTGCTGCCAGGCCATGGTGGGAGGAGGCGGCATTCGACTAGGAGTGACGCCAGGGGGGCGTTTCCCTACCTGGGTCTGTGCCTTCTCCCCCGCCCGCGGCGGGGGAGAAGGTGGCCGAAGGCCGGAGGAGGGGGCGCGACCGCGAGACGGAGCGCCCTCACCCGGCGCTTCGCGCCACCCTCTCCCGCAAGCGGGAGAGGGCGCACACCCGCCCGTTTCACTACCTCCGCCTCACCTCCTCGCTCTTCCCGTCGACCACGAAGCGGCCGAGGCGGGTGCCGGCGCAGTGATTCACGGCGGCGAGGCGGTAGACTCCCTCCCCCATCCCCTCGCTGGAGACGGCGATGCAGTCGTTGGCGAGGCCGGTCCCGACCAGGTGCCGGCGCAGGAGCCGGATCGCCTCCGCCTCGTTGATCGTCGCGCCCGGCGCGCGGCGCGTCCCGCCGGGACGGTCGCTGACCACGGAGACCGGAGGGGGCTCGCTCGGCCGCGCCCGATCGGCGCGTCGCTGCAGGAACAGCCAGCCGCCGGCGACCGCCAGCCCCGCGACCAGCAGGAAGATCAGGAGCCCTTTCCAGCGGCGGGGCTGCCGCGGGAGCCGGCCGTCGAAGACCTCCCCGGCGTAGACGCCGCAGGCCGGACAGGTGTCGGCGCGCCACGGAATCGGGGCCCGGCAATTGGTACAGAAGCGTTCCTCGGCCATCGCTCCCAGTATCGCCCAACTGGAGATCGGACCGACTGACCATAGAATCGCGCCGTGCCCGTCCCCTCCGACAAGCGTCTCCGCGACGACGTCCGGCTCCTCGGCGAGCTTCTCGGCGAGACGCTGCGGGCGCAGGAAGGGGAAGAGCTCTTCGCCATGGTGGAAGAGGTCCGGGCCCTGGCCAAGAGCGGGCGCGCCGGGAGCACGGAGGACTTCGACCGCCTCGGGGCGCTGCTGGCCTCGCGGCCGACCGAGGAGACGCTTCCCGTGGCGCGCGCCTTCGCGCACTTCCTCAACCTCGCCAACATCGCCGAGCAGCACCATCGCGTCCGCCGCCGGCG
>DATLEX010000119.1:0-30995 GCA_035525045.1 Thermoanaerobaculia bacterium
ACGACCTTCACCGTGGCGAAACGCAGCATGCACATCCTGAACGACGTGACCTCGGCGCTGTTCGGCACGTCGGCTCTCGGGGCCATTCAGTTCGACTCGCCTGATCCGTTAGAGGTGACCTCGCGGATCTACGCGCAGCTCCCCGGCGGTACGCTCGGCCAGTTCGGTCCCGGCCTTCCTGCGAGCGCGGCGAAGTCGAAGGGGGCCATCCTGCAACTGAAGGACAACGGCGAGCCGGGGACCCCCGGGACGTTCCGGACCAACATCGGCCTGCTCAACCCCACGAGCGCGGAGAGCGTGGTGAGCTGGACGCTGTATGACCGCAACAACGCGGCGGCGGCCACAGGCACGACGACCTTGCCGCCCTACGGGACCACCCCGCCGGTGCGCATGTCGAGCCCGGCCGCGGCTCGCTGGTTCCAGCCGGTCCCGCCGGCCGGCGTCGACCTCTCGGACGCCTGGGTGAGCTTCTCGGCGACCAGCCCCGTCTTCGCCTACGCGTCGGTCGTCGACAACGGCACCACGGACCAGACCTTCGTCCCCGCGGTGGACGACGCCGGGGTCCCCCCCGAACCGCCGCAGCAGACCACGCACACGTTCAACGTCACGCTGCAGGACTTCAGCATCACCTTCTCGCCGGCGCCGAGCGGCATCCGGGTGGGCGACCAGGTCAGGTTGCGGATCGACCGGATCGAGGGGATCCATGGCTTCCAGCTCACCGGGCCGAATTTCGTGACGCTGGTCGGCCCGCTGGTTCCGAGCGGCATCGAGGAGCGGACCTTCACGGTCACCGAGGCGGGGCAGCACCAGTATTTCTGCACCGTGCCGACGTGCGACCCGTCGGGGCCGGGGCACAACGCCATGTTCGGGTCGTTCGGCGCGACGGCGGCGAATGCCGGGAGCGGTTCGCCGCCGCGGTAGGGCGGGACGGGGGGCGAGGCCAGGCGAGGCTAAGGCCTGAATTCTGCTACACTTCGCCGACGGGAGTGTCGGGCGGGATGGACCTTTTTCAGTTTACGCGGAGCCGGCGCGGCGGTGAGCTCATCGGGATCATCGTCTTGGCCGCGGGCGTCACGCTGGCGGCGGCGCTGCTGACCTACCATCCGAACGACTCCTCCGCCTTCTACACCTCGACCAGCACCACCATCGCCAACGCGATCGGCTACTACGGTGCCACGGTGGCCTGGATCTTCGTCGGGTTCTTCGGTTTCGCGAGCCTTCTCTTCCCCGGCGCGCTGCTGGTCATCGGCTGGAACCGCTTCTGGGCGAAGGACCTCGCCTACGCGCACACGAAGCTGATGGGGTTCGTGGTGCTGGCGCTGGCCGTGCCGGCGCTGCTCGACCTCTGGACCGGGAAGATCTGGATCCGCGGGTCGCTGATCCCGGCCGGCGGCTACCTCGGCCAGGAGATCGGACGCGTCGCGACATCGAACCTGAACGCCAGCGGTGCAGCCATCGTCCTGGTGACCGCGGTGCTCATCGGCCTGCTGCTGGCCACCCGCATCAGCCTGGCGGTGATCTTTCTCGCGGTTCAGCAGCGGCTGATGGGGAGCGGGCGCAGCATCTCCATGCACTGGGCGCGGTTCACCGAACGCCGCCGCAAGGAGAGGATGAAAGAGGCCGTACTCCGCAAGCACGTGGAGAAGGAGGGGCCGTCGCTGCGGCTGGTTCCCCACGGAGGGGTGTCGCCGCAGCCGCTGACGGCCGCGGGCGGGCCGGTGGTGCGGGAGGTCAGAGGGGCGGGCCGCTTCCAGATCCGGAAAGTCACGAAGGCGGAGCTGAGGAAGGCGGCGGAGGCGCTGGCCGCCAGCCCCGATCCGTTCGAGCTGTACGCCGCGCCGTCGGGGCGGGCGGCCGTCGATCTCGGTCGGGCGATCGCCACCCTCCCTCGCAGGAAGCCGCTGATCGGGGGGGAGCCGTTCGAGGACCCGCTCGATCTCGACGAGCCCCCGTCGGCGCGGAGGTCGGGTGCCGCCGCGGTGCAGGGGCGGCTGCCTCTGCGGAGGCCGAAGCCGGCGGGGAGGGGGGAGAGGCGTGCGAGCAGGGGGAACGACGAGCTCCCGCCGATCGTGCTCCTGACCACCGGACCGAAGCAGGATCAGATCAACGACGATGTGCACAAGAAGTTCCTCGACATCGGCCGGCTCATCGAGGAGCGGTGCCGCGAGTTCTCGGTGGAGGGGGAGATCACCGCCTACCATCCCGGGCCGGTGGTGACGACGTTCGAGTTCAAGCCGGGACCGGCGGTGAAGTACGCGAAGGTGGTCAACCTGGGGGACGACCTGGCCCTGGCGCTGAAGGCGGAGTCGATCCGCATCGAGCGCATCTCCGGCTCGTCGACCGTGGGGATCGAGGTGCCGAACCGCTGGCGCGAGCTGATCACGCTGCGAGACATCATCGACAGCGACGCCTTCGCCCAGTCGCAGGGCCTGATGACCCTGGCCCTCGGCAAGGACATTCACGGCGACCCGATTGCCACGGACCTGGCCCGCATGCCGCACCTGCTCGTGGCCGGCGCCACGGGCGCGGGCAAGTCGGTCGGTCTGAACTCCATGATCGTGTCGCTCCTCTACAAGGCGCTGCCGAAGCAGCTCCGCATGCTGATGATCGATCCGAAGATGGTCGAGCTGAAGATCTACGAGGACATCCCCCACCTTCTGCATCCGATCGTCACCGACCCGAAGCTGGCCTCGAACGCGCTGATCTGGGCGGTGCAGGAGATGGAGAACCGCTACCGCACGCTGGCCGAGTGCGGCGTGCGCAACGTCGACCAGTACAACGCGCTGCTCAAGGACCCCGACGCGCACCGGCGGGCGCGGAAGCTCGACTCGGAGGACGACTCCCCGGTGCCCGAGCCGATGCAGTTCATCGTCATCATCATCGACGAGTTCGCCGACCTGATGATGGTGGCGCCGAAGGACGTGGAAGACTCCGTCACGCGCCTGGCCCAGAAGGCACGCGCGGTGGGGATCCATCTGATCGTGGCCACCCAGCGTCCGTCGGTGGACGTCATCACCGGGGTGATCAAGGCCAACTTCCCTTCGCGCATCTCCTACCAGGTGGCCTCGAAGGTGGACTCCCGCACCATCCTCGATACGCAGGGGGCCGAGAAGCTCCTCGGCAGCGGGGACATGCTCTTCCTCCCCCCCGGGACGGCGCGCATCCGCCGTATCCACGGCGCCTACGTCTCGGAGAAGGAGATCAACGAGGTGGTGGACTTCGTCAAGAAGAACCAGGGCGAGCCGAAGTTCCTCGTGGAGGTCACGCAGTCGCTCGACGAGAAGAACGGCGTGGACGGGATCGAGTACCTGGAGGACCCGAAGTACGACGACGCCGTCCGGGTGGTCCTGTCCACCGGGCAGGCCTCTGCCTCGTACCTGCAGCGCCGGCTGAAGCTCGGCTACTCGCGCGCGGCCCGCCTGATCGAGATCATGGAGGCCAACGGCGTGGTCGGACCCTCGCAAGGCTCCAAGCCGCGGGAGATCCTGATCCGAGCCGAGGACTATCCTTCTGCCAGTGGGCAGATCTGAGACTCCGTCGATCGAGGAGCTGCGCGGGCCGGCCTTCGAGCTGCTCGACGAATTCCGGCATGACGACGTCGTATCGTTCGTCGCTCGCTGGTTCTTCGACCGCCCCAGTTGGATCACCCGCCTCAACCTGGCGCTCTCCCTGGCGGCGCTCGCGGCGGTCTTCGTCACGGCGGGGCTGCTGCGCGTTCCCTTTCTGCAGGCCCTGGCCCAGTTCGGCCTCGGCGTGATCGTGATGGCGGTGGTCGTGCTGCCGCTGCACGAGGCGCTGCACGCGGCCGCCTACCGGATGACGGGGGCTCGCCGGATCCGCTGGAGGATCCTCTGGAAATACGTGGCCGCGTACGTGGTGGCGGAGCGCTTCGTCGCCGGCGCGCGCGCCTTCTTCTTCGTGGCCCTCGTCCCGTTCGTGGTGATCACTCCCGCGCTCATCGCGCTGGCCGTGGCGTTTCCACGGTGGGGCGTCCTCTGGTTGACGGTCCTCCTGTTGCACACAGCGGGCGTGAGCGGCGACTGGGCGCTGATGAACTACTACTGGACGCACCGCGGCCGCGAGATTTTCACCTTCGATGAAGCAGGACAGGCATACTTCTACGTCCGGAAACGATGAAGCCGTGTCCTGACGCGATACGAGCGTGTCGCGCACCGGGGCCCTCACCCGGCGCTTCGCGCCACCCTCTCCCGCAAGCGGGAGAGGGCACGTTTCACAGGCTGCGGATCTGGGCCCGGACTTTCCCGATGTCCTGGTCCAGCGGACGATCCCGCAGGACCGGCCTGGTCACCTCGCGAACGCGAAGGTAGAGTTGGCGGGTTCCGGTTCCGAGGGAGCGGGCGATGTCCGCGGCGCGGCCGGCGACGCGGGACTCGAAGTCGCGGGCCTGCTCCTCCGCCTCCTCGGTTCCGAGCAGGCGCGGGGCCCGCTGGTTCGGATCGAGGGCGAAGGCGACGCGCCATTCGACGGCCTGCGCCGCGCCCAGCAGCTCGATGGCGAGGACGGCCTCCACGTTCGCGATCACGCTCCGCAGCTTCCGCGCGGCGTGCGTCGACATCGAGACGTGGTCCTCGGTGTTCGCGCCGGTGGGGATCGAGTCGACCGAGGCCGGATGGGCCAGGACCTTGTTCTCGGAGACGAGGCTCGCCGCGGTGTACTGCGCGAGCATCAGTCCAGAGTTGACACCCGGTCTGGTGGTCAGGTTCTGCGGCAGGCCGCGGTTGTGGTTGCCGTCGAGCAGCATGGCCGTGCGCCGCTCGGAGATGCTGGCCAGCTCGGCGACGGCGATGGTGAGGAAGTCGGCCGCGAGCGCGAGCGGCTGCCCGTGAAAATTGCCGGCGGAGTAGGCGAGGCGCCGTTCGCCGTGATACCACTCCGGCGAGTTGGCGCGGAACCGGAGGTCGAACGGCTCTCCGCCGTCCGGAAAGAAGAGCGGATTGTCGGTCGCGGCGTTGATCTCGCGCTCGGCGATGCTCCGCACGAAGCGGATCGTGTCGCGCGTCGCGCCGTGGACCTGCGGCGCGCATCGGAGCGAGTAGGCATCCTGCACCGCGCCGGCGCGCTCGACGAGCGAGCTTTCGGCGAGGAGCTCGCGCATCCGACGCGCGCTGTCGATCTGCCCGGCGTGCCCTCGCTCCTCGTGCACCTTCTCGTCGAGGGCCCGCGTGCATCCGCACAGCGCCTCCATCGACAGGGCGGCCGCGGCGTCGGCGACGTCGGCCAGCCGCGCCGCATCGTGGACGGCGAGGGCCAGCATCGCGGCGGAGAAGTTCACGCCGTTGATCAGCGCCAGTCCCTCCTTGAACGTCGGACTCATCTCCTCGGCGGTGAACCCGAGCACCGATGGGAGATCAGACGCGGGGCGGATCGTTCCCTCGAACCGGAAGCGCCCCTCCCCAAGGAGCACGACGAACAGATGCGACAGCGGGCAGAGGTCGCCGCTGGCGCCGACCGAGCCGCGAACCGGGACCAGCGGCACGACGTTGCGGTTGAGCATCGCCTCGACGATCTCGACGAGCTTTCGCCGCACGCCGGAGTACCCCTTGAGGAACGCGTTCAGACGGGTGGCCAGCGCCGCCCGAACGACATCGGCCGCGAAGTAGTTCGACGGATCGCCGGCATCGAGGTTTTCCCCGACGCCGACCGAGTGGCTGAGCAGCAGGTTGCGCTGGAGCTGCTCGAGATCGTCGGGGGCGATCGGCTTGTCCTTGAACTCCCCGAACCCGGTGGTGACGCCGTACTCGCTCGGTGCCGCCGTCCCCTTCTCCCAGGCGTCGCGATAGTTCCGGACCACCTCGGCGATGAGCCGCTCGCTGCGCGCCACCCGCTCGCCGGTGGCCGGGTCCCTCCGCACCTCCGCCCCATCGCGGGCGATCGCCACGAGCTGCTCGATCGTCAGCGACTCGCCGTCGAGGGAGATGGTCACGGCTCGATCTCCGCGAGCAGCTTCTTCACGGCGCTGACCAGCTCCCCGCGGGCGACCGCTGTCTGACCAGGGCGCGCGGCGAGCCATTCCTTCCGGTCGCCGACGCCCTTCGCCTTCTCCCGCCCGACGGTCATGTCCTTCATGGTCACCACGCCCTGCTCCTTCTCGTTCGCGCCGTAGAGAAGCACGATGGGGATCTCGTACTGGTCGGCGTACTTGAGCTGCTTGCCGGGGCCCTTCGCCGTTCCGACGTAGAGCTCGGTGGGGATCCCCGCCCTCCGCAGCTCCCACGTCATCGCCAGGTACTCGCCGGCGAGGGCGGGATCCATGTTCGTGACGAGGACGCGGGCGGTCGATTTCTGCCGGCCGATCCTGCCGAGGTGGGCGAGCGCTGCCAGCAGGCGGTCGACGCCGATCGAAGCGCCGACGGCGGGGATCTCCTCGCCGAGGAAGCGCACGACGAGGTTGTCGTACCGCCCCCCGCCGAAGATCGAGCCGAACTGCGGGGCGTCGAGGAGGATGGCCTCGAAGACCGGCCCGGTGTAATAGGCGAGCCCGCGGGCGATGGAGAGGTCGAGCGAGACTCGGTCGTCGCCGTATCCGAGCGCATAGAGGTGATTCGAGATCCGCTCGACGGCCTCGATCGGTTCGCCGGACCCGGCCACGGAGGCGAAGATCTCGCGGAGCTGGGCCACGACCTCACGCCGGCTCCCGCCCTTGATGCCGAGGAAGCGCTCGATCCGCTGCACCTGTTCGCGGGAGAGCCCGACCCCGCGGATGGTGTCGCCCGACTCGTCCTTGTAGCCCTCCATCAGCTCGAGGCGGAGCTTCTCGATCCCGATCTTGTCGAGTTTGTCGAGCACGCGGAAGACGTCGGCGCCCTGCTGGTCACCGATGCCGGCGAGGGCCAGGAGGAGGTTCAGCACCGACCGGCTGGAGAAGCGCACCAGATGCGGCCCGACCTCGAGCGCGGCCAGCGTGTCGCACATGCCGGCCAGGATCTCCGTGTCGGCGATCTCCGACTCGGTCCCTACCGAGTCGAGGTCGAACTGGGTGAACTCGCGGTAGCGTCCCTTGTCGGGCTTGTCGGCGCGCCAGACCGGCGAGACCTGGTAGCGGCGGAAGGGGCGGGGGAGGTCGCGATACTGGGCGATGACGCGGGCCAGCGGGACGGTCAGGTCGAAGCGCAGGCCGAGGGCCTCCTCCTCCGGGTTCGTAACCCGGAAGATCGACTGCTGGGTCTCCTCGCCGGCGCTGCCGGAGAGGACGTCGAGGTACTCGATGGCGGGCGTGCTGAGGGGAACGAACCCGTACAGCTCGTAGGTCCTGCGGATCGTGTCGATCATCTGCTGGCGGGCCAGCATCTGATCGGGGAGCAGGTCGCGCAGGCCACGCGAGAGGCGAGCTATTGCCATGAATTGAGAATTGAGAATTGAGAATTGAGAAGGAGAACGGCGTGCTCTTCATTCTCCATTCTCAATTCTCAATTCGCGAGCGAAGCGAGCGCTTGGTACCGGGGGCCGGCTTCGAACCGGCGACCCCCAGATCCACAATCTGGTGCTCTAACCAACTGAGCTACCCCGGCACACAGGTCGCGAATGATACACGCGGCGGGCAGAGGTGGAAACCGGGAGCGGGCGCTTCGCATTCTCACCGCGCCGCCAGCAGGAACTCCCCGAACCAGCCGCGCCCGTCGGTCCAGTGCCGCACCGGCTCGAATCCGCTCTCCGCGGCCATTTCGCCGATCAGCCCCTCATCATATTTATAGGAATTCTCCGTATGGATGCTCTCCCCCTCCTGGAAGGCGATCTCCATGGCGAGGGCATCGATCCGGACGCTCTGCTCCCGGAGGCTGACCAGGTGCATCTCGACCCGCCCCCGCTCCTCGTCGTAGAAGGCCTGGTGGGCGAAGCTGCGGAGGTCGAAGTGGCCGCCCAGCTCGCGGTTGATGCGCTGGAGGAGGTTGAGGTTGAAGGCGGCCGTGACGCGGAGCGAGTCGTCGTAGGCGGCATCGAGGACGGCCTTCGCCTTGCGAAGGTCGGCGCCGATGAGCATCGGGTCGCCGTGGCTCAGGACGCTGCGGACGTCGCGCAGCATCGCCACCGATTCCGCCCGGTCGAGGTTCCCGATCGTGGAGCCGAGAAAGAGCACGGCCGTGCGCCGGCCGGGAGTCAGGATCTCCGCGAGCGCTCGCGAGGGCCGGCGGAAGTCGGAGGCGGCCGCCGTCACCGTGAGGGCGGGGTATTCGGCGAGCAGCTCGCGGCCGGTCCGCTGGAGGAGAGAGACGTCGATGTCGATGGGGATGTACTCGAGCTCCCCCGCGGCGGCGAGCTGGTCGAGAAGGAGGCGGGTCTTCCGCGCGTCGCCGCTGCCGAGCTCGACCAGGCGCGACACGGCCCCTAGCTGCGCGGCGATCTCCCGGCGATGCGCGGTCAGGATCTCGGTCTCGGCCCGGGTGAGGTAGTACTCCGGGAGGTGACAGATGGCGCCGAAGAGTGCCGAGCCGAGCTCGTCGTAGAAGTAGCGGGGAGGAATCGACTTGGTGACGGCGCTCAGGCCCGCCCGCACCTCGTCGGCGAACTGCGGTCCGCGGTTGCTCTCGCGCCGGAGGGAGAAGCGTGGAGCGCCAGCCGCTTCCGGCATCGGGCCGATTGTAGCCTCTGAGCGGGCCGCCGGAATCAAGGACGTAACCGCACCGTTCCACCACCGTCTAACCAACGACGTAAAATTTCGTCATGGACCACATCATGCGCAGCCTGGCTTGCGCCGCCGCCGCGCTCGCCCTCGGCGCCTGCTTCTCCGGGCACCGTGACGGCAGAGCCGGGACCTCCCTCGAGGTCCGCCGGGGGACGTTCGTCAGCGAGATCGTCCTGACGGGGGAGCTGGAGGCGGCCAGCGGCGCGGCCATCAGCGTCCCGGCGCTTCCGACCTGGCAGACCTCGGTCAAATGGATCGCCACCGACGGCACGGCGGTCGAGGAAGGGGAGCGGGTCGTCGAGCTGGACAACACCACCTTCGTGAACGATCTCGACTCGAAGCAGCAGGCCGAGCTGCAGGCCATTCAGGAGATCCAGCAGAAGAGCGAGGAGTGGGCGGCCGACCTGAAGCAGAAGCAGCTCGACTTCGACAAGCGGGTCTCGGAGATGGAGAAGGCGAAGATCGACGCCGACGTCCCCCCGGACATCGTTTCCTCGCGCGAGTACGAGGAGCGGCAGATGAAGGACCAGCGGGCGCGGGTCGAGTACGAGAAGGCGCGCGATCTCCTCGCCGCGCAGAAGAAGGCCGTCGCCGCGGATCGGAAGAACCTGGAGATCCGGCTTCAGAAGGCACAGCGCGAGATCCGGCGCTCACAGCGGGCCATCGAAGATCTGGTCATCAGCGCCCCGCGCGACGGCATCGTCGTCCTGCGCGACCACCCGTGGGAGGGAAGGAAGATTCAGGCCGGTGACACGGTCTTCGTCGGCTTTCCGCTGGCGCTGATCCCGGAGCTCCACTCGCTGCACGTCGCCGCCGGGCTGTCGGACGTCGATGACGGCCGCGTGGCCGTCGGGATGCCGGTGGTGGTCACCCTCGACGGCTATCCCGGGGACGAGTTCGAGGGAAAGGTCACGAGCATCTCGGCCGTGGCGCACGAGAGCGCACGGCAGTCGCTGCGGCGGGCATTCCGGGTCGTCCTCGCCCTCGATTCCATCGACGTGGAGCGGATGCGGCCCGGCCTCTCGGCGCGCGTCGTCGTCCGCCGGGAAGAGCTGCCGGACCGGCTCATCGCGCCGCGCGCCGCTCTCGACCTCTCCGCCGCCCAACCGATGGCGGCCCTCGCTTCGGGGAAGACGGTCAAGGTCAGCCTCGGGTCCTGCAACGCCCAGGAGTGCGTGGTGAAGGGCGGGCTGGAGGAAGGGCAGCGGCTGGCCCGCATCGGCGAGGCCTCCCGTGTCTAGCGTAATGGGCGCCCGGGTGGTGATCCCGCTGCTGGCCGGCGTCGTCTTCTTCGGCGCCGCGCTGACGTTCCGGAACAAGCTCGCCGCCGATCGTCAGGGGGATTGGGTCCATCCCACCGTGGGCGATTTCGTCCGGGGAGTGGAAGTGACGGGGGCGCTGGAAGCGTCGGAGTCGGACCGCATCGGCCCCCCGCAACTGACCAGCGTGTGGGACTTCAAGATCTCGATGATGGCGCCGGAGGGATCCGAGGTGAAGAAAGGGCGGCCGGTCCTGGGGTTCGACACGACGGAGCTGCAGCGGCGTCTCGACGACAAGACCGCCGAGCGCGACGAGGCCCGGAAGCAGATCGAGAAGAAGCGCGCCGACCTCGTTCTTCGCACCAGGGACGAGAAGCTGAAGCTGGCCGAGGCCGAGGCGCGGCTGCGCAAGACGGCCATGAAGCTCGAGCGCCCCGGCGACATCATTGCGGTCAAGGAGCGCCAGCAGGTCGAGCTCGACTTCGCGCTCGCCAAGCAGGAGACCGCGGCCATCCGCTCGCGGGTCGAGTCGCTCGAGCGCGCCGCCGCCGCCGAAATCCGCCTCCTGGAGAGCAAGCAGCACCAGGCGGCCGCCGTCGTGGAGAGCGCCCAGGCCTCCATCCGGGCCATGACCATCCTCGCGCCGCGCGACGGCACGGTCATCTACGTGACGAACCATCGCGGGGAGAAGAAGAAGGTCGGCGATACCTGCTGGCGGATGGAGCGGGTGATCGAGATCCCCGACCTGACCCGGATGCAGGCGAAGGGAGAGGTCGACGAGGTCGACGCCGGGCGGGTCGCGGTCGGCCAGCGGGTCTCCTTCCGGCTCGATGCTCACCCCGACGACGTCTTCCACGGAACGATCGTCGCCGCGGGCACGACCGTGCAGCAGAAACAGGGGACGCGCGATCCGCTCAAGGTGCTTCGCGTCGACCTGAAGCTCGACAAAACCGAGCCCGCCAAGATGCGGCCGGGGATGAGGTTCAAGGGGACGGTGGAGCTGCAGCGGATGAAGAACTCGTTGATGATTCCCCGCCGCGCCGTCTTCGTCACCGAGGCGGGGCCGGTGGTCTATCGCCGCGACACCTTCGGCGTCGCCGCCGTCCCGGTGAAGCTGGGCCGCGAGAACGAGGAGACGGTGCAGGTCATTCAGGGCGTGGGGCCCCGCGACCGGATCCTCGTGACCCGGCCGTCCGACCAGGAGCAGAAATCGTGAAGCGGAAGCTCGTCATCGGCGGGGCGGCGCTGGCCCTGGTGATCGTCGCGGCCGGCGTGACCGCGGCGTTCCGCCATCCCGCGCAGAACGGCATCCCGACTTTTCGCGTCGAGCCGTCGGAGTTCCGCCGGCAGGTGACCGCCGAGGGGACGCTGAAGGCCGTCAAGGCCACCCCCATCACCACGCCGAGCGAGGCGAGGCGGCCGCTGAAGATCGCCTGGATCGAAACCGACGGCGCGCTGGTGCGGAAGGGGGACGTGGTCGTCCGCTTCGATCCGACCGAGTTCGAGAACGAGCTGATCACCGGCACCGAGGACCGCTCCACGGCCTCGAACCGCCTGGCCAAGACCAACAGCCAGGCCGCGACCACCCGGACGAACCTGACGCGCGACGCTCGCCAGGCCGAGAGCGAGCTGGAGGCGGCGCAGCGGTTCCAGTTCGACGACGCGGAGATCTTCTCCCGCTTCGAGCAGATCGAGTCGGAGCTCGACGCCGGCCTGGCCGAGGAGAAGAAGCAATACGCCGAGGACGTCCTGCGCGTCCGGGACGGCCTGGCCCGCACCGACCTCGACCTGATCGCCATCGAAGACCGGAGGGCGGGATTGCGCATCCGCAACGCCGAGAACGGCCTCAAGGCGCTCGAGATCGTTGTCCCCCACGACGGGATCCTCGTCCTGCAGCGGGACTGGCGCGGGGAAACCTCGCGGGTCGGCTCCACGATGTGGCCGAACAGCCCCATCGGCGAGATCCCCGATCTGAACGAGATGAAGGCGGAAGTCTTCGTCCTCGAGGCCGACGCCGCCGGGCTGGCCGTCGACCAGAAGGCGACGGTGTGGCTCGAGTCCGACCCGGTCGTGAAGTACCAGGGGAAGGTGACGTCGCTCGACAAGATCGCCCGCCCGCGGATGCGCGGGGTGCCGGTCCAGTACTTCGGCGTCACCGTGTCGCTCGACAGGACCGACGCGGCGAAGATGAAGCCGGGGGCGCGGGTGCGCACCGTCCTGGAGGTCGAGAATCTGAAGAATGCGTTTGCCATCCCCCGCCAGGCGATGTTCGAGAAGGAGGGGAAGCGCCTCGTCTATCGGAAGCGCAACGGCCGCTTCGAGGCGGTGGAGGTCACGATCTCCAGCTCCTCGGCGGGGCGTGTCGTGGTGACAAAGGGGCTGGAGAAAGGCGACGAGCTGGCGCTGCGCGACCCCGTCAGGGATGAGGGCGGAGGGATGAGGGATGAATGAGGCGGTCGCCACCGCCCTGCGCAATCTCGCCAAGCACAAGATGCGCACGGCGCTGACGATGCTGGGGATGATCTTCGGCGTCGGCGCGGTGATCGCCATGCTCTCGATCGGGGCCGGCGGCGAGAAGAAAGCCCTCGAGTCGATCGGCCGCCTCGGGCTCCGCAACGTCATCGTGCGGGCCAAGCAGGTCAAGCCGGAAGAGAGGAGCGAGCTGCGCAAGAAGTCGCTCGGCGTCTCGCTCCGCGACGGGGAGGCGGTGCTCGAGGCCGTCCCGAACGTGGAGCGCGTGCTGCCGAAGATCGAGGTCAAGGCCTACAGGATCATCTCCCCATCGGGGCGGACGAAGGGAAAGGTGATCGGAATCTCCTCGCAGTACCGGGAGGTGGCGACGGTGAAGCTGGCCGAAGGGCGCTTCTTCGATGCCGTCGACGAGCGGGAGCACGCCCAGGTGGCCATCATCGGGCAGGAGGTGAGAAGGAACCTGTTCGGCTATGGCCCGGCGCTCGGCAGGCAGCTCAAGGTCAACGACGTCTGGCTGGAGGTGATCGGGATTGTGGCGAGCGAGCCGATGGGGGCCAGCTCGGGGACCGACGCCGTGGCCGGCGGCTCGTCGGCCGAGGAGATCTGGCTGCCGGTGTCGACGGCGATGCGGAAATTCGATCGCGATCCGCTGGAGGCTCCCGTCGACGAGCTGATGGTGACGGTGAAGGAAGGCGTCTCCCCGCGGAGCGTGGCGGAGCTGATCAAGCCGCTCATCGACCGGCTGCACGGAGGCGCGGACGACTATGAGGTGGTCGTGCCGGAGGCGCTGCTCGAGCAGCAGCGCCAGACGCAGAGGATCTTCAACATCGTCATGGGATCGATCGCCGGGATCTCGCTGCTCGTCGGCGGGATCGGCATCATGAACATCATGCTGGCCTCGGTGCTGGAGCGGACGAGGGAGATCGGCGTGCGCCGCGCCATCGGGGCCCGGCGGGCGGACATCCGCGCCCAGTTCGTGGTCGAGTCGTTCGCCATCAGCATCCTCGGCGGGATCGCCGGGATCATCATCGGCATCCTGCTGGCGCGCCTCGTCGCCGCGTACGCCGGCTGGCCGACCGTGATCACCGTCTGGTCGCTACTCCTCTCCACCGGCGTCTCCATCACCGTCGGCCTCGTCTCCGGGATCTACCCCGCCAACCGCGCCTCGGAGCTCGATCCGATCGAGGCGTTGAGATATGAGTGACCGTTAACCGTTAAAGGTGCCATGAACGCAATCCGTGCCGTCTCGCTCCTCTTCATTGCCACTCTGCTCGCGGCGGCACAGCCGCCGACGCCATCCTTCCCGGCGATCGACTTCGAGCACCGCGTGCTCGAGAACGGCCTCGCGGTCTACTCGATCGAGGATCACTCGACGCCGACCGTCGCCGTCCAGGTCTGGTACCGCGTCGGGTCGAAGGACGACCCGGAGGGGAGGAGCGGCTTCGCCCATCTCTTCGAGCACATGATGTTCAAGAGCACCCGGAACATGCCGTCGGAGATGCTCGACCGGCTGACCGAGGACGTGGGGGGGTGGAACAATGCCTCGACCTACGACGACTACACGCCGTACTACGAAGTCGTCCCGTCGAACTACCTGGAGAGCATCCTCTGGGCGGAGGCGGATCGGATGGGATCGCTCACCGTCGACGAAGCGAACTTCCTCTCCGAGCGCGACGTGGTGAAGGAGGAGTTCCGCTACCGCGTCCTGGCGCCCCCCTACGGCCGCCTCTACTACGCCATCGTGAAGAGCGCCTTCGAGAAGCATCCCTACCGGCGGCCGGGCATCGGATCGATCGAGGAGCTCGACGCCGCGACGATCGGCGAGGTCCGCGCCTTCCACGCCACGCATTACCGCCCCGACAACGCCGTGCTGATCGTCGCCGGCGACTTCGATCCGGCCCGCCTCCGGAAGTGGGTCGACCGGTACTTCGGCCCGATCCCGCGGCCGGAGGAGGAGATCCCGCGGGTGGACGTCGCCGAGCCTCCGCGCGAGGAGGAGCGGCGGGTGGTGGAGCGCGTGCCGAACGTCCCCCTCCCCGCCGTGGCCATGACGTGGCTCGCGCCGCCGGCCGCACATCCCGACGCTCCGGCGCTGAAGATCGCGGCGGCGATCCTGGGGCGCGGAGAGTCGTCGCGGCTCTTTCAGTCGCTGGTCTACAGGCAGAAGATCGCCCAGGAGGTCGATGCCGCCGCCGAGCTGATGCAGGACCTCGGGTTGTTCGCCGTCCTGGCCATCATCGGCAGCGGCCACACTCCGGAGGAAGGGGAGAAGGCGCTGCGCACCGAGATCACGCGGCTACAGGAGAAGCTCGTCCCGGGCGAGGAGTTGGAGAAGGCGAAGAACCTCCTCATCACCGACATGTTGCGCGAGCGCGAGACGGGCCACGGAAAAGCCTTCGCCCTCGGGACGGCCATCATGCTCGAAGGCGACCCCTCGAAGGTCAACCGCAGCCTCGCCGCGCTGCAGGCCGTGACCGCCGCCGACGTGCAGCGCGTGGCCAGGAAATGGCTGCGCGACGCCAAACCGGTGGTGCTCTCGTACGTCGCAGGAGGAGAGTGATGCGCGCAGCTCGAGCGATGATCGCCGGACTGATGCTCGCCGCGCACGTCGCGACGGCACAGGTGGCGCCCCCTCCTCCCGCCCCGCCGCGGCATGTCACGCTGCCCGAGCCCGCGGCGAAGACGCTCGCGAACGGCCTGCGGGTCATCGTCGTCCCGAAGCACGACGTGCCGCTGGCCTCGGCGCGGCTGATGGTGAGGAGCGGGAGCGAGCAGGACCCCGCCGCGCTGGCCGGACTGGCCAGCCTCACCGCGTCGCTGCTGACGCAGGGGACGAAGAGGCGGACGGCGGAGCAGATCGCGCGCGGTGTGGAGGCGCTGGGGGGGACTCTGAACGCCACCGCGGGGTGGGACGTCTCGAGGGTCGATGTCACGGTGATGTCGTCGAAGCTCGAACCGGCCCTGGAGTTCGTGGCCGACGTGGTGAGGAATCCCACGTTCAGGAACGACGAGGTGGAGCGCCTGCGCGCGCAGGCGATCGATGCGGTGATGGTCTCGCTCCAGGAGCCGCTCACGCTGGCGCGCCTCGTCGCCTCGCGCCTCGTGTACGGAGGGCTTCCGTACGGGCAGAGCGTGAACGGGACGCCGCAGTCGCTGAAGAGGATCACGCGCGACCGGGCGGCCGCCTTCCATGAGCGCCATTACCGGCCGGAGAACGCGGTGCTCATCATCGCCGGAGATGTGACGCCGGCGTCGGCGTTCGCCATGGCGGGGAAGCACTTCGGAAGCTGGAAGCGCCGGAGCGGCGGCGTGGTGAAGATCGAGCTGCGGTCCGGCGGAGATCCTCCGGAGCCGCGCGTCGTGGTGGTGGACATGCCGGACGCCGGGCAGGCGGCGGTGCTCGTCACGCGCCGCGGGCTCCGCCGCGTCGACCCCCTCTACTACGCCGCGATCGTCACGAACTCGGTCCTCGGCGGGGGCTACTCGGCGCGGCTGAACCAGGAAATCCGGATCAAGCGCGGCCTCAGCTACGGCGCGACGAGCGCCTTCGACCTGCGGCGCGAGGAGGGCCCCTTCGCCGCCTGGACGCAGACGAAGAACGAGTCGGCGTCCGAGGTGGCGGGGCTGATCGTCGAGGAGCTGAACAGGCTCGCGGAGTCGGAGATCGGCGAGGAGGAGCTGACGCCGCGGAAGGCGGTGCTGACCGGCGGCTTCGCCCGCTCGCTGGAGACGACCGCGGGAGTGGTGGACCGCCTCGCCGCGCTGGCGCTGCACGGGCTGCCGCTCGACGAGATCGGGAAGTTCGGTCCCGGTGTGCAGCGCGTGACGAGCGAGGCCGTCCGGCGCTTCGCGCGCGCGCACCTCGGTGGCTCGACGGCCAGCATCGTCATCGTCGGAGACGCCCGCCAGTTCCTGGAGCCGTTGCGCAAGCGGTTCGAGGAGGTGGAGGTGATTGCGCTCGAAGAATTGGACCTCGACTCGGCGAAGCTGCGGGAGGCGCCACCGGATCCGTGAAAGACCGAGCCCGCGCCCGAGCCCGAGCCCGGGTTTTGTCGGCCGACTCCCTACGTGATCCTCGCCAGGATGCAGGTGATTCCGATCGAAGAGCTGGACCTCGAGATGGCCCAACCGTGAAAAGACCGGGCTCGGGCTCGGGCTCGGGCTCGGGCTCTACGTGATCCTCACAAGGATGTAGATGATCAAACCGAGCGCGAGGACGGCGATGATGACCCAGGCCGCGACGCTCGTGCCGGTCGAGGTCGAGCTGACGTGCTCGTAGACCACCTTTCGGGACACCTGGTGCTCGTTTTCAGGCTCAGCCATGCGCTGACGTGCAGCAACGCTGATGCCACGGACGGGATGTTCCTAGCGGTTCACCGGGAGCGCCAGCCGGCGCGAGGCGGCGACGAAGATCGGAGTGGCCAGGCAGCTCACGGCCGCGGCTACGCCGAAGGCGAGGCCGAGGCCGTACCGCTCGCCGAGCGCGCCGGTCGTCAGCGAGCCGAGGCCGATCCCGATGTCGAAGGCCCAGACGATGCTCCCGAACGTCCGCGCCCGCCGGGCCGGGTCGCTGTGCATCAGCACGTAGCTGGTGAAGGCCGGCCATACCCCTCCGAACCCGATGCCCAGAAGCGAAGCGGAGAGGACCAGTTCCCACCGCGTCTGCGCGACGGCCAGAATCGCGAACGCCACGGGCACGGCCACGAACGACGGGTAGAGCACCACCTTCGGACCATAGCGGTCGGCCAGCCGGGCGATGAACACCCGCACCAGCACCACGCTCACGGCGAGGACCGTGAAGTAGAGCGAGGCGGGCTGGATCCCTCGCTCCTGCGACAGCAGCGCCACGAACGAGGTGATCCCGCCGTGGCCGAAGGCGAGGACCGCCAGCGAGAGCGCCGCCCGGCTCACCCGCCAGTCCCACGCATCGCGGAGAGAGGGGAGGGGCTCGGTCCGGCGGGTCTCGGTCACGGGCAGCCTGGAGGACCAGATCAGCATGACCAGCGACAGCACGGCCAGCTCCGTGCAGAGCGCCATCCAGCCGAAGCGGAACATGAGCAGGCCGACGGCCGGCGCCGCCGCGATGGCGGCATTGCCCGACAGCCCCCAGTACGCCAGCCCCTCGGCGCGCCGGGAGGGGGGGATGAAGTCGCTCATGATGGCCGCCGAGGAGGAGAGGAGCCCCGACCAGAGTGCGCCGTGCACCATGCCGATCAGAAGGAGCAGCGGGATCGTGGTGACCATCCCGTAGAGGAGCGAGAAGACGATGAAGAGCGCCGAGGCACCGATGAGCAGGCGCTTTCGGCCGAGATGGTCGGCGAGCGTCCCCATCAGGGGCGCGGCGAAGGCGCTGGCGAAGGTGTAGACGGTCAGGAACCATCCGGCGGTGGTCTTCGAACCGCCGAGCTCGAGGATGCGGAAGGGGATGACCGGCAGGAGCTGAAAGGCGGAGAAGAACGCGAAGAAATTGAACGCCCAGAGGCCGAAAAACCGGCGCGTGAAGAGGGTCTCGGCCATTGGGGCGGGCATTGTAGTGGAGCAGGTGAACGGGTATCAGGCCGCAGGCTTTAGAATTCCTGGCATCCCGGCAGCGTTGCCTCACGCGATGAGAGTGAAACGGGCCGCCAAGTACGGATTCTGCTCCGGCGTCCGGATCGCCGACCTGAAGGTCAAGCGGTTCGCCGCAGGCGGGGGACGCGGCGCCATCCTCGGGCAGGTGGTCCACAACGAGCGCGTGGTCGAGGAGATGGAGAGGCTCGGGGTCCGTACCGTCGACGACATCGCCGCGGTCGAGGAGGCGACCATCGTCTTCTCCGCGCACGGCGTTCCGCCGTCATTCCACGAGCGGGCCAGGGCCTCCGGCCTGAAGGTCCTCGATACGACCTGCAAATTCGTCTACGACATCCACCGCGAGTCGAAGGCGGCGCTGGCGGACGGGTTCCACCTGGTCTTCATCGGCGACCCCCGCCACCGCGAGGTGATCGGCTACACGAACGATCTCGATCCCGCCGTCTACCACATCGTCTCGACGATCGCCGAGGCCGAGCGCGTCCAGTGGTCCGCTCACGAGAAGATCAAGATCTTCTACCAGACCACCCTCAACGCGGAGGATTTCGAGGAGGTGGTGCAGACCATCGAGCGCCTGGCCGCGCGCGTGGAGCGGGGAGACACGATCTGCTACGCCACCAAGGAGAACCAGGACGCGGCGCGGGAGCTCGCCGCCGATCCGGAGATCGAGGCCATCGTGGTGATCGGCGGAAAGAAGAGCGCGAACACGAAGCACCTGTGGGAGATCTGCCGGGAGGCCAAGCCGTCGTACCTGGTGCATGGGAGCGACGACCTCGACCCTGCGTGGTTCGCCGGGGTTCGGGTGGTCGGCGTGACGGCGGGCTCATCCACGCCCGACTACGTCATCGAAGAAGTCGAGCAACGCCTCGGCTCGATGTGAATAACGAGTGCAGCACCCGCGTTACCCGTTGCGCATGTTCAATATCCGCGGAGTGATCGTCGGAGTCATGATGCTGCTCGCCACCGGCACCGCCTCGCTCCAGGCGACCGAGCTGAACTGCCGCGGCCGAGCGGGCCACGTCGAGGAGTTCCAGTACTCCTGGCGCGTTCGCGGCGCGCTTCGCTGGGTCGCCGGACTCATCATCCCGACTTCCGGCCTCGGCCATCTGCGGACCGTCTTTCCCGCCGCCGGGTCCTCGACCATCAGCAGCGAGCTTCTGATCACCGCCCCGCGCGGGAAGGTGGACGGCTTCTACCACTACCAGTCGGAGATGGAGCAGTCGGGCCTGACGACGCTCATGACCTACAGCGGCTACGCGTGGGGGAGCAGGGCGCGCGGGGAGCGGACGAGCTTCGATTACGCGCGGCGGGTGGCCCGGATCCGCAAGGAGACTCCCGAGAAGGTCGAGACCAGGGTGAAGGCGCTTCCGGAAGGAGAGATGCGCGACGTGCTGACCGCGATCTACTTCCTCCGGCAGAACGCCGGGCGGATCACCGCGCCGGTGACGACCAGCATCTACTCGGACGGGAAGGAGTACCCGGTGGTGTTCCGCCCCATCGAGGGGAAGACGTTCGAGATCGATGGGCGCCATCTTCCCGCCCGCGGTTTCGAGATCATCGACGCGCCGGGCGGCAAGACATGGCCGGGCAACGTGAAGGTCTACGTCTCGGACGACGCCCGCCGCATCCCCCTTCGCATCGACATCACCCGCTCGATTTCCGCGCTGCAGCTCGACCTGCAGTCGGTCGAGGCGTGCCGGTTCATGCAGGCGGTTCGCTAGCCCCTGTCAGAGGTTACGTCGTCCGCGCGGGGGCCATCGGGGTGCCGAGGCCGCAGAAGAGGCCGACCAGGTCGAGGAGCTCGGCCACGTGGAAGGGCTTCTCCAGGATGACTGCCGGCTCGAGGTCCTTGTCCTTCGCATCGAGCTTGTAGGCCGAGATGATGATCACCGGCGATTCCTTGCGCATGCTGCGGAACCAGCGCAGCCACTCCCGCCCATCCATGCGCGGCATGGCCAGGTCGAGGATGACCAGCAGGATGTCGGGATTCTTCTCCACGAGGGGAATGGCCTGCTCCCCGTCCGGCGCGCAGAGGACCTCGAATCCGTAGGGGCTGAGCAGGTCGCGATACGAGGCCAGCAGCCGCACGTCATCGTCGATCACCAGCAGCTTGCGGACCTTGAACGGTGTTCTGCGGGCTCGGATGCTCAAGTCAGGCGCTCCCGTGGAATGCGGGTTGGGGGTCGGCTTCGAATCGGATCGATTGCTGCAAACGTTATACCTCGAAACGGATCACCTCGTCTCGCGGAGCGGTGGAACCACGTCGAAGGGTGCCGAGCGGCCCGGCAGCTCGATCTCGCGTGGAATGAGCGCGAAGCGCGTTCCATCATAGCGGAGCGCCAGGAGCTTTCCCTTCTCGACGGTCACCGAGCGGGGGAGGATCACCCGGAGCAGAAACCCCCCGCTGAGGATCCCGGTGGCGAGCCACCTTCCCTCATCGAACATCGCCTCCTCCACCCCGAAGATCAGGTCCGACTCCTCCCCCGCCGCGGCGAGGGTGAATGCGTCGGGGCGTACCAGCGCCACGCCACCTCCCTGGAAGGGGGGATCGGCCTGCTCCCACGAGCCGATCAACGACTCGACGGTCGTGCCGCGAATGGCGATGGGGATGATGTTGATGTCGCCGGTGGAGACGGCGGCGGCCTCATCGAGAGGAGTGGTGAAGACCTGCGCCGGGCGCCCAGCCTGGAGCAGCGTTCCGCGATCGAGGACGGCCAGGCGGTCGGCCCATCCGAGCTCGGCGGTGAAGGCCGGCGTACTGATCACGGTGGTTCCCATCACCCGCAGCGTGCGGAAGAACTGGCCGGCCACCCATCGCAGGAGCGCCGGGTTGATTCCGGCCAGCAGCCGGTCGGCCACCAGGATCGCCGGCCGGCGCAGCTCGATGGCCGCCAGGTGGACCAGTGTCCGCTCCGAGCGCGAGAGGCGCCCCAGCCGCGCGCCGGCCAGCGGCTCGAGCCGCCACTTGGTCAGGGCCAGCTCGTACTCGTGCTGGCGGTCGGTCCGGTCGAGGGACCGCTCCCGCACCGCGGCCACCAGGGCATGGCGGACCGACCATCGCGCGGGGATGTCGGGCGTGTCGGTGACGAAGAGGAGGGGGCGCCGCGCGCGACGGAGCTCGTTGACGCGCCGCGCGCCGAGCCGGATCTCGCCGGAATCGGGGCGGAGCTCGCCGCTGATGAGCCGCAGCAGGGTGGAGGCGCCCGATCCGGCGGGGCCGGTGATGGCCGTGCAGGTGCTCGGGAGGCAGAGCAGGTCGACGGCCCGGATGGCGAAACCGGAGCCGTAGGCGAACGAGACCGCGTGCAGCGACACCTCGAGCACCCGGCTAGTGTACGTTGCCGTTAACCGTTAACCGACCACCTTGGTGGGTGGTATCCCCAACGTATTAGCACAAAAAAGCCGACGGTCAACACACACACCTCTTAGAACCTTCGGTTAACGGTTAACGGTTAACGGTTAACGGTTAACGGCTAAAACGGTCACCGCCGGCGGGGCGGGGGGCCCTGCCTCCGGCGGTCGAGGTGCGTGCGCAGGCGGCTCCACTGCCCGCCGTCGAGGACGGCGCGCATGTCGGCGAGCATGATCACTTCCCGCTCGAAGAGCCTTCCCCGCGCCGCGCTGAGCTGCGCGGCGACGCGCTGGAGGCTCTGCCGGTTGATCTGCGGCTGATCGAGCTCGCCGCGGAGGGCCAGATTCAGTTTCTCCACCTCCGCCCGCCGGTCGATCAGCTCGTTCGCCGCCTCCCGGAAGACGGCGTCGAGGCGCGCCTGCTGCTCCGGCGCCAGGCCCAGCCGCTCGGCGATCTGCGGGTTCCTCCACCACTTGCCCGGCGGCAGCTCGGCGGCCGCGGAGGTCGCGCCGAGGATGAGCGCGGTCCCGAGTGCGATTGCGACGGCGGTTCTCCTGTTCATAGCGGCTGGTCTCCCTCGTTCTGATTCGACTCGGCGATCCACGACTCCCACTGCACGACGGCGCCGAACTCCTGAAGCGCCTCGGCCTGCCATGGATCGGCCGGAATGCGCTCCTCGATCGTCTGCAGGGAGGCGGCCGGCGGCGGCTCCTCGCGCGAGACCACCAGCCCGCCGATCACCACGGCGAGCAGGGCGGCCGCGGCGAAGCGGAGCAGCGAGGGCACCCGGCGCGGCGATCGCGCCCCGCGGATCCTCGACATCACCGCCGCGCGCTGCACGGCCCAGAAGCCCTCGCCCTTCGGCGGGTGGCAGACGGCCGCCTCGCGCAGTTTCCGCTCCAGGCGCTCGTAGCGCGCCGCGCACTCGCTGCAGCCTGCCAGGTGCATCATCACCGGCATCGACTGGCCGGGCTGCATGTAGTACGTCTCGAGAAGGTCGGCTTCGCTGTAGTGCTCTTTCATCGGTCGGTCTCCCCGGAGCTCGTGCGCCAGGCGGCGAGCTCCTTTCGAATCTTCTCCGCGGCCCGGAACATCTGTGCGCGCACCGTGCCCGGGCGCAGGCCGAGATGCGCGGCGATCTCCTCGAGCGAGAGGTCCTCGTAGTGGCGGAGACGGAAGATCACCTTCTGCCGCGGCGAGAGCGTCCGCTCGGCGCGCTGGATCGCGGCGCGGAGCTGCGAGGCCATCACGTTCCGTTCCGGGTCGGGCCGGCCATCCACCGGCTCGATGAGGGGCTGCTCCTCGCCGTCCGCCGTGATGGTGAAGAGGCTGACGAACCGCCGGCGCCGCAGGCTGTCCCGCGAGCGGTTGATGGCGATGCGCATCAGCCACGTCTCCAGCCCCGACCGCCCCTCGAAGCGGCGCAGGTTCGTGTAGGCCTGAACGAACGTGTCCTGCGTCACGATGTCGGCTTCCCCCTCGTCGCGCACGATCGAGAACGCCAGGCGGAAGATCTTCCGCTGAAAGCGCTCCACGAGCAGCTCGAACGCGGTCCCGTCCCCGGCGAGCGTCCGCTCGATCAGCTCCTGATCCGTGGGCGGCGGCTCCGGCAGTCGGAAGAGGGCCACGTTCACCTTCCTTTGACGGGCGAGGGAGGAGGAACGTTTACAAATTTTGGATTTTGGATTTTGGGTTTTGGATTCCCCCCTCCCGGGCGGGCGGGCAATCCAAAACCCAAAATCCAAAATCCAAAATCAAAACTCACTCCCCCTCCTCCAGCCACACATCGTGGTACCGCACCGGCGGAGTGACCAGCGAGGTGCGGACGCCTCGGACGTGCGGCCTGTGCAGGACGAAGAGCCGCTCGTGGAAGAGCGGGACGATCGGCGCTTCCTTCACCACGAGCTGGTCCAGCCGCCTGTAGATCGCCGCCCGCTCCTCCACGTCGTTCGAGCGCCGCGCCGCCTCGATCTCCCGATCCAGCTCGGCCGTGTGGTAGTTCACGCCGGCGATGGCCGTGGAGTGACTGTGGAAGAAGATGAAGAAGAAGTTGTCCGAGTCGGGGAAGTCGGCGTACCAGTTCCCGCAGAAGACGTTCCCGTGCCCGGGCGTCTGCAGCGGCCTGCGCGCCTCGGCGGTGGGATGACGGGTCACGTTCACCCGGATCCCGACCCGCTCGAGGTCCTCGATCAGCAGCGGGACCATCCCGGAGTTGTTGAACTCGTCGGTCTCCCACGTCCGGTATTCGACCGAGAATCCGTTGCCGTGGCCGGCCTGCCGCAGCAGTGAGCGCGCACGCTCGGGATCGTGCCCCTGCCCCCGCAGATTCGGGTCGTAGCCGAGGAGCCCGGGGGGAAGGAGCCCGTGGGCCAGCACGCCGAGGCCGGCGAAGACGCGCTCGTTGATCCGCTGGCGATCGATGGCGTAGTGGACCGCCTGCCGCACCTCCGCCCGGTTGAACGGCGGCGTCGAGGTGTCGAAGGCGAAGTACGAGGTGTGGAGCTGGATGGTCTGCAGCAGGTACGGCGCGTAGCGCGCATCGCCGCGGATCTCCTTGATTACCGGGAGGGGGATGCCGTGGGCGATGTCGAGCTCCCCGCGCAGGAAGGCGTCGGCCACTTCCCGCGTGCTGCGCAAGTCCAGCCGGAAGACGAGCTCGTCGAGCAGAGGCTGCCCCTGCACGAAGTACTCGCTGTTGCGTTTGAGCCGGACGCGCTGTCCCTCGACCGCCTCCTCGATCCGGAACGGTCCGGCTCCCGCCGCGCGCAGCCGGAAGCGCTCCCCCTCGCGCGTCTCTTCCACCGGCACGATGCCGCATTCGTGCATCGACAGCAGGGCGACGAAGAACGCCAGCGGCTCCTCCAGGTGGATGTCGACGGTGTGCTCGTCGTGCACGACGATCCCCGGAAGGGAGCGGCTCTTCCCCTCGATCACCTCCTCCGCCCCTTTCACGTGGCGGAGGATCCAGCTCGCCGTCGACTTGTTCTCCGGCAGGAGCATCCTCAGGAAACTCTCGTAGACGTCCCTCGCCTCGAAGGGGCGGCCGTTGTGAAAGCGTACGCCGCGCCGCAGATGGAAGCGGTAGTGGCGTCCCCCCTCGAGCACTTCCCACCGCTCGGCCAGCTCCGGGCGCAGCTCCGCGCCTTCGCCGTACGAGACGAGCTTGGCGTGCACGGCCTTGGCCATGAAGCCGAGCGCGGCCGCGGTGGTGTAGATCGGGTCGAAGGTGATCTGCTGCCAGAGGATGGTCGACGTCGTCAGGCGCCCGCCTTCGCGCGGTGTGGGAAGCGCGAAACGGCTCAGTTCCTGGTTGAGCAGCGCCGACTCGTGGCTGAGCGCTCCTGCCATCTGATTGAGATCGCTGACCCCGAAGCTGGTCTCGCGCGAGCCGCTCTGGATCACGCTCATTGCCTTGACGATCGCGGCGCTCTCCGAGGCCAGCACCGAGGTGGCCTCGAGCACCTGTTGCACGAGGCCGGAGATGTTCTGCATGGCCGTGCTCATGGCCCGGCTGCCCTGCTCCTGCTCGGCCATGGCCCGCTTCAGGTGCGTGGTGTAGTCGCGCACCATCGAGGCCTGGTCGCCGACCTTGCGCGCCGTGTGCGACTGCTGCTGGGTCGCCGCGGCGGTCTGCTGCACCATCTTGGTCACTTCCTCGATGGCTGCCGTCGCGGCGACGCTGCCGCGGGCCTGCTCCTCGGTGGCGCGGGCGATCTCGGAGATCGAGCTGGTCGAGCGGCCGGTCAGCTCCAGGATCTTCTCCAGCACCTGCGAGGCGCGGTTGGTCAGCCCCACCCCGTCGTAGACGCGATCGGAGCTGATGGTCATCTGCTCGGCGGCGCGCCCCACGCTTCGCTGCACGTTCTGGATCAGGGTCCGGATCTCCTCGGTCGAGACCGAGGTTCGCTCCGAGAGGTCGCGGATCTCGTCGGCCACCACGGCGAACCCCTTCCCCCGCTCGCCGGCCTGCGCGGCGATGATGGCGGCGTTGAGGGCCAGCAGGTTGGTCTGCCCGGCGATCTCGTCGATGACCCGGATGATGTCGCCGATCTCCTGCGAGCGCTCCGAGAGCTCGCCGAGGGCCACCTTCGCCTCCTCGACGGCCTGCTGGATCTTGCCCATCCCCTCGACCGTTCCCTCCACGGCGCCTCGTCCCTCGTTCGCCGCCTCGGTGACGTAGCGCGCCAGCTCGGAGGATTCCTTCGCCGACCGGCCGATCTCCCCCGTCGTGGCGTTCATCTCCACGATCGAGCTGGCGGTCTCGGTGGCGAAGGACGAGAAGCTCTCGGTGTTCGTGGCCACCTGGGTGATCGACGCGGACATCTCCTCGAAGGCCGAGGCGGTCTGCTCCACGAACTCGGAGAGGGTGTCGGCGATGCGCGACACCTCCTCGATGCTGGCCGACATCTCCAGAATCGACGTCGAGGTTTCCTCGGCGTTGTTGGAGAGACTCTCCATCCCCCTGCGCATGGCGTTGATCGACTGGTCGATCTGCGTCACCGAGGTCGAGGTGGCCTCGGTGGAGTGGAGCTGGTCGGCCGCGCTCCGCGCCAGCACGCGCGTGCGCCCGCTCATCTGCTCGCTCACCCGCGCCACGTCGGTGGAGAGTTGCGCAAAGCGGCGGATGGTCCGCTCCAGGTTCGTGACCAGCGCCCGCAGCGCCGTGGCCATGCGCGGCGAGGCGGAGACGCCGTAGATCTCGCGGCCGGTGAGAGCGAGATCGCCCGACGTGATGCGGTTGAGGAGCTGGATGGAGGTCTCGCGGCGCGCCAGATCGGAGCGGATCCAGGCCTCGAAAATGCCGAGGGAGACGGTCGCGCAGGCCGTTCCGGCCAGGACGACCTTCCACCAGAGGGAAGCGGTCATTTCCGGGAGGAAGTTGGTGGCCACGGCGAAGAGGACCACGAAGAGGCCGGCCAGGATCCAGGTCTGCTGCCGCCGGCCTAACCGTTTGCTCGCCATACCCCTTCCGGCCAGGATGGTAGCATCCCCTGCGCAGCGTGCCGCCACCCGCCCGGATTCCTCGCTGCGCTCGGAATGACATGGACTACTTCGACGAGCGGCGGCTGCTCATCGACGCCCATCTCCGCCACCTGGCGAACGCGGTCCCGGCGCCTGCGCCGCTGCTCGAGCCGGTCCGGCGCGCGCTGGCCTCGGCCGGGAAGCGCGTCCGCGGCCTGCTGTTGATCGCCGCGGGGGAGGCGGCCGGCTCGCGCGCGGAGAAGCTCCTCGATGCCGCCGCGGCGATGGAGATGATCCACGTCTCCTCGCTCATCCTCGACGACCTGCCGGCCATGGACGACGCCACGATGCGCCGCGGCGAGCCGGCGCTCCATCGCCTTTACGGCGAGGACCTGGCCATCCTCACGGCAGTGGCGCTGTTGAACCACGCCTATGGACTGCTGTCGGCGAACCATGCCGTGCTGTCGCCGCGCCGGTGGGGCGCGGGTGACGTGATGCAGCGGGTCGTCGACGCCGTCGGCTGGGACGGCACGATCGCCGGCGAGGCGGTCGATCTCCACAGCGAGGGGACGAAGCTCGAATTCGACACGCTGGAGTTCATCCACTCGCGCAAGACGGGGGCGCTGTTCGTGGCCGCGGCCGCGGTGGGGGCCATGCTGGCGAACGGCGACGGGCCGGCGGTTCGCCGGATGGAGGTCTACGCCAAGAACCTCGGGCTGGCCTTCCAGATCACCGACGACGTGCTCGACGTGACGGGCACGGCGGAGCAACTCGGAAAGGACGTCGGGAGGGACGAGCAGAAGCTGACGTTCGTGAAGCTGGCGGGGATCGAGGGAGCGCGGCAACTGGCGGGCGAGCTGGTCGAGACCTCGCTGGCCGCCATCGCCCCGATGCGCGCCGCCGCCGACCCGCTGCGGCAGCTCGCGGTGATGGTCCGCGACCGGACCCGGTGACGTGGCATCCTCCGCGTTGGGCGGGACGAGGGAATCACCACAGAGGCACAGAGAACACAGAGGATGCACAGAGAACTCTGTGTCCCCTCTGTGTCCTCTCACGCACGGGATGACAGGCGAGGAATTAGCCCCGCGACCGGTGCATTTACACCCTTCGCCGCCGCGTGCTATCGTGCGCGCCGTTTTTTCTGCCGGTCGGCCCAGGTAGCTCAGTTGGTAGAGCAGAGGACTGAAAATCCTCGTGTCGGCGGTTCAATTCCGTCCCTGGGCACCATTTTCAATTTTCAATTTCCCCCGCCACCCGCTAGACTCCCCCGTGCCGCCGAAACCAGCGGCGGCTTGCCGCCTAATCCTCGGCGCCGAGGAACGGGGGAACCAAAGCGACGGCTTGCCACCGTCCGGGGTGAATCGGGCCAAAAGCCCGTAGGGCGTCCCGCCCGAATCCGACAGCTAACCTCGTAGGCAGCCGGAAGGCAGGCCAAAAACGCCGCGGAGCGATCCGCGGCGTTTTCATGTTGTAACCATATTTGGCCGTTTTGTAACCTCGGCGATAGTGATACCGTACCCGCGCGTTCAATGAATGGGATCGAATGCAACGGGAATCCGAATTTCCCGTGCGGCGCGAGAGGGCCGATTCTGCACCTAACTTCATGAGTCCAGGCAGCTTGCAAGCGGTGGCAGGCCCGGTGACGCTTTTGCAAACACGACTCAACATCTTGGAACCAATTCCGACGGTTCAGTAGCGGATCCGAATCTGAAAGGAGCGAGCATGAAACGGTATCGATCCCCGGTTTTACGATTGACAGTCCTCGCCAGTTTGATGGTCTTACTCACCGCGGTAGGCGCCTTTGCCCAGGCGACGAGCGGAAACATCTTCGGAGTCGTCCAGACGAGGGACGGCTCACCGGTGCCCGGGGCGACGGTGACGCTGACCGGCCCCGGCGCCATGCAGACATTCATCACCGATTCCCAGGGGCGATTCCGGTTCCTGAACCTCTCGCCTGGGTCGTACCAGGTACGGGCCGAGCTGGCGGGGATGGGAACGGCCACGCGCGGCGGCATCGGAGTGAGCCTCGGCCGGAGCTCCGACGTGACGATCCCGCTCGTGCCGGCACTCGAGCAGGCAATCACGGTCACGGCGGAAGCACCGCTGCTCGACGTGCGGAAAACGGGAACGGGCGCGACGGTGACGCAGCTCGAGCTCGAAGAAGTCCCGTCGGCGCGCGACCCGTGGGTCATCCTCCAGCAGGTGCCGGGAGTGATGGTCGACCGCCTCAACGTGGGCGGCAACGAGAGCGGGCAGCAGACGATTTTCGTGGCCAAGGGCGCGAACATGTTCCAGTCGACCTTCAACATCGACGGGGTCAACGAGACGGACATGATCGCCACCGGCGCCTCGGCCCAGTACTACGACTTCTCCAGTCTCTCGGAGATCCAGGTCACGACGGGTGGAACGGATCCGCGCGTGCAGACTCCGGGCGCGCAGATCAATCTGGTGACCAAGCGCGGGACGAATGACTGGGCGGGCTCGGCGCGGTACCTGGTCACCGACGGCGAATGGCAGTCCGAGCCGCAGATCAAGCAGGAGGCGCTCGAGCCGGTGCGCTACATCGGCCGGCCGAACGAGATCAACGAGGTCATCGAGTGGGGCCTCGAGGTCGGCGGTCCGGTTCTCCGCGACCGGCTGTGGCTGTGGGGAGCGTATGCGGACCAGGACATCAAGAACTTCGTGGCCCAGCCGCCCGGAGCGACGGTCCGGTACAACGACGACACGATCCTCCAGACGATGAACTGGAAGCTGAACGCGCAGATCACGCGCAACAACAGCTTTGTCGGTACTTACAACGACAACGCTAAGCTGAAATTCGGCCGTAACGCCGGTCCGGCCCGGCCGCCGGAGACGACCTGGAACCAGAGCGGTTTCGGCCCTCCCGGCATCTACAAGCTCGAAGACACGCACATCTTCACGCCGAACTTCTACCTGACCGGCATGTACTCGAAGGTCAATCTCGGGTTCCAGCTCCAACCGCGCGGCGACCAGGACTGCAGCGTAGGAGAGTGCGCGCGAACCCTTCCGCCGTCCGTCCTCGGAATCGCCCAGGGCGGTGTCTGGCGGAACTCGTTCCTCAGCTTCTCCGGGCTGCGTCCCGCAGAGCAGCTGCGTCTCGACGGCTCCACGTTCTTCGAGACGGGGCCGGCGAACCATGAGCTGAAGTTCGGCTTCGGCTATCGCACCGCCGGGAACACCTCGACCTTCTTCTGGCCTCAGGACCAGACCATCATCGACCTGACCGGCCTGTCCGGCGTTCCCGACGGTCTGGGGATCACCTGGTTCTCGCTGTCGTACAACCCCAATTACGAGTATCAGTACACCGATCTCTACGTTGGCGACGTGATCATGCTGGGGAACCTGACCCTCCACGCCGGCGCTCGCTACGATCAGCAGAAGAGCACGTTCGGGGACGTGTCCGGGGGGGCGCATCCGCTCCTTCCCGAGTTGATGCCTGCGCTCACCATCCCCGGCGACCTGCCGGATACGGTCAGCTGGACCAGCGTTTCGCCCAGACTCGGCGTGACGTATGCGCTCGGGAGTGAGAAGCGGACGCTGCTGCGCGCAGCCTACAACCGCTACGCCGACCATCTCGGATCGAATACCGGCGCGGCGTCGCTGCAGCCGTATTACCGGACGGTCACGTTCTACACGCTCGACGCAAACCGTGACGACAGGATCACCCGCGACGAGATCCTCGACCTCGCGGACGGCCCGATCGACTGGTTCGGCTTCGACCCCGCCAACCCCGGCGCGATCTCCGGCGGCACGACGCGCGTCGCGTCCGGATTCGGGGCTCCCTCGACCGATGAGCTCATCCTCGGCGTCGAGCACGAGCTCCTCCCGCAGTTCGTCGCCGGTCTCTCGTACAGCCGCCGCAGCTTCGACAACTTCGTGGTGCGGCGGGCGGAGAAGACACAGGGAGCCGGCGACTGGTACACCTCCGCCGACTACATGCTCGACGTCGACAACACGAACCTGACGAACGGTCATGCCACCGGAACGCTTCCGGACGGGACGCCGTACAGCGTCCCGGTGTACACGCTCAGGCCGGGCGTAGACCGCCCGGTGTTCTTCGCGCTCACCAACCGCCCCGGTTACGAGCAGACCTATGACGGGGTCGAGCTGTCACTGACCAAGCGGATGGCGAATCGCTGGATGTTGCGCGGCGGCGCCACCTGGCTGAAGTGGGATCAGAGCGTCAGCGACGAAGGGTTCCTCAACGGCGACCCGACCAACTTCCGGCTCGGGACAGGCTCGAGCGGCTGCTCGAACTGCAACGGCCCGGTGGCCGTGCCGGTCGGAGCGATCAGCGGCGCCAAGGGAGCAGTCTTCCTCAACACCGAATGGATGTACACCCTCAACGGCGTGTACCAGATCCCCTTCATCGAGACGAACCTCGGATTCAGCCTGAACAGCCGCCAGGGATATCCGAATCTCTACGGGCACGCTGTCCGCGTCACCGATGGCTCGACCAAGACCGTCATCGCCACCGCGCCCGACGTCGGCAGCGCGCGTCTGGACACCGTCTTCCAGCTCGATCTCCGGCTGGCGAAGGATTTCCGGTTCGGGCCGGCGGGCGTGCAGGTCGCCATCGACATGTTCAACGTGACCAACGAGAACACCGTGCTCCAGCGTCATCCGGAGCTGGTGTCCACGACCGGCGCGCGGATCACCACGGGGAACCGGATTCGCGAGCAGCACAGCCCACGGGTCTTCCGCGTCGGTGCACGCCTCA
>DATLEX010000127.1:0-4711 GCA_035525045.1 Thermoanaerobaculia bacterium
CGGCGCGATGAGGTCGAGACGGACGGCTGGAAACTGCGGCGGGGTGATGGTCTTCATGTCGCTGCCGCTGCTCTTGATGAGCATGGCCTCGATGGAGCGGCCCAGAAGGTCGGTCCCCGCCGTCTTCAGGCTGTTGTTGCCCCCACCCCAGAGGACGAGCGATTCCTCTGCGCCGACCAGGCGCGACTGGTAGACGAGCTGCTCGGCGGGCGTCTGCGGATCGTCAGTCCAGCGGTTCAGCATGCGGAGGCATTCTAGTGGGAGGGGCCGGAGCCGCGGCGGGTACAATCGAGAGTATGGAGCCTTCCGACATCCGGAGGTGGGTCGAGAACCACCGCGCGGCGGCGAGGCGGGAGGAGGCGGAGCGGCGAGGGAGGCCGCTTCCGCCGGGGCAGGCCTTCCGATGGGCGATGGAGCTGCTCCGGATTCACGAGGCGCTTCACGGCTCGCCGTTCGGGCGCCGCGATCCGGTCGCCGAGCGGGAGGATGCCCAGGCGCGCGAGGCGTGGGCGCGGCTCCGCGAACGCTGGCGATGACGGCCGACCGCGCCTTCCGGACGGCGCTGGCGCAGCTCGTTGCCGCTCTCGGGGAGCTGGAGGCGCCGTCGATGATCATCGGCGGCGTCGCCGTGATCGCTGCCGGCGTCCCACGCGACACGATCGACATCGACGCCACCGTTCTCGGATCGCTCCGCGTATCGATGACGCGGCGCAGTTTGCGCGCGAGCGGCAGGTCCTTCTCCTCCGCCATGAAGCGACCGGCATCACCATCGAGCTTGCCTTCGCCTGGCTGCCTTTCGAGGAAGAGGCGATCGAGAAGGCTTGGGAGGCAGATCTGGAAGGGATCACCGTCCGCCTGGCCCGCCCGGAGGATCTGATCGTCTACAGAGCCGCGGCCTGGCGCGACCGCGATCGCTCCGACATCGAGCGGCTCCTCGTCCTTCACCTGGAACAACTAGACTTGGAGCGCGTGCGGAGGATCATCGGCGAGATCGGCCTCGCCCTCGGCGACGCGGAGCGGCTCCAGGCGTTCGAGGCGATGGTCAGGCGCGCCCGCGGGTCGTGAGCCGATCAGCGGGCCGTCCGCCATGTCATCCTGAGCGCAGAGCGCGAAGGATCCCCTTGATCGCGGGGGATCCTTCGCCGTCGTCGCGGCTCAGGATGACACGGCGCCATCGCCTTGGGATTTCTTCCGCGTCGTGACCCGCACCACCCCCGCCACCGCCGCCCCGAAGAGGAACCCCCCCACGTGCGCCCACCACGCCACCCCCGCCACCTCCTGCGTGGCGCGGGCAGCCCCCAGGGAGGCGAAGCCGTTGAAGAACTGCATCAGGAACCACACCGGGAGGAAGAACGCCGCCCGGATCTCGGCCATCGCCCAGTACACCACCAGCGGGAAGAGGGTGACGATCCGGGCATGGGGGCGGAGGACCAGGAACGCGCCGAGGATCCCGGCGATGCTGCCGGAGGCGCCGATCGAGGGGATCGGAGACCGCGGGAAGAGCAGCGTGTGCGCCAGGCTCCCGGCCACGCCCGCGGCGATGAAGAACAGCAGGTACCGCCAGTGACCCAGCGTCTCCTCGACCGCGTCGCCGAAGACCCAGAGGTAGATCATGTTCCCGAACAGATGGACGAACCCGCCGTGCAGGAAGAGCGAGGTCACCAGCGTGACGCCGACCTCCCACGGCGCGTACCCCCACACCGCCGGGTCGATCAGCCGCGCCGGCACGTAGCCGAAGGTCTGGATGATCCGCTCCGACGTCCCCGAGCTGACGAAGAGCTGGATGGCGAAGAGGAGGAAGTTCGCGCCGACGAGCGCCCGCGTGACGATCGGCGTGGTCGTGCCGGGGTGGGTGTGGCGGAGGGGGATCACTGTTGGGGGCTCGGGGCGCGCGAGGTCAGCGCGCTCATGATCTCGCGGACGACTTCCGCCATCTGATCGCGGGTAAGCTCGGGGAAGACCGGAATCGCCAGGGTCTGGTCCGCGGCGGCCTCGGAATTCGGATAACGGTCCTTCGCGCCCGGAATGTTCTTGAAGCACTCCTGCTGCGGCAGCGTGAGCGGGTAGTACACCTCGCAGCCGATCCCGGCACCCTTCAGATGATTCATGACCCGGTCGCGCACTTCCCGCCCCTCCGGAAAGCGGACCACGTACTGGTTGTAGATGTGACGCCGCTTCGGCAACTCCGCCGGCAGGACGACCCGCTCCCCTCCCCCCGCCGCCGCGAAGAGCTCCCCATAGGCGGCGGCGTTGCGCCGGCGCCCCTCGGTCCACTGCTCGAGATACCGCAGCTTGACGTGCAGGATGGCGGCCTGCAGCGCGTCGATGCGGAAGTTGCCGCCGACGTAGTGGTGGTAATACTTCGGACGCATTCCGTGGACGCGATAGTCGACCAGCTTCGCCGCCAGCTCGTCGTCGCCGGTGGTCACCGCCCCCGCATCGCCGAACGCGCCGAGGTTCTTGGAGGGGAAGAAGGAGAAGCAGCCGAGGGGGGAGAGCGAGCCGGCGCGCCGTCCGTCGAGATCCGCGCCGGCCGCCTGCGCGGCGTCCTCGATCACGACCAGACCGTGCTTGCTGGCGATGGCGTCGATCTCGTCCATCGCCGCCACCTGCCCGTAGAGGTGGACGGGCATGATGACCCGCGTGCGCGTGGTGATCCGCTCTTCGATCTTCGAGACGTCGATGTTGTAGCCGGCGAGGTCGATGTCGACGAACACCGGAGTGGCGCCCACCCGATGCACCACGCCGGCCGTGGCGAAGAAGGAGTAGGCGGGGACGATGACCTCGTCGCCGTGGCCGATCCCGCTGACCATGAGGGCGATCAGCAGAGCGTCGGTGCCGGAGGAAACGCCGACGGCGTGCCTGGTCCGGCAATACGTCGCGAAGTCGCGCTCGAACTCCTCGACGCGCCTGCCGAGGATGAAGACCTGCGACTCGTAGACCTCCGCGGTGACGCGGAGGACTTCGTCCTTGATGGTTTTGTATTGCTGCTTGAGGTCGAGAAGAGGAACAGTCATAGGCGCGGCGAAGTGTACTAGAGGCGGCGCGGACGTAGAATCGAAGGCATGCCGAAGGTCGTTACGGCCGGATCATTCCTGGAGAACCTTCGTGAAGCGGGCAGGTTCTTCATGAAAACGGATGACGTCCACGACACTCTCGCCCGGATCAGCAAGCGCCTCACCGACGAGGGGATCGACTACGCGATCATCGGAGGGATGGCGCTGGTCGCCCATGGGTTCCTCCGATTCACCGTCGACGTCGACATCCTGATTACGCCCGATGGACTGCGGGCCATTCATGACCGGCTCGTGGAGCGGGGCTACGTCCCGCTCACCCCGGGTGCTCGCAAGGCGATCCGTGACACGGCGACCGGCACGACGGTCGAATTCATCACCGCCGGAGAGTATCCCGGAGACGGGAAGCCGAAGCCCGTTCGGTTTCCCGAGCCACAGCAGGCCTCCGTGGAGATCGACGGGGTGCGGGTGATCACGCTGGAGAAGCTCATCGAGCTGAAACTGGCCTCAGGGCTTTCTGCGCCGCAACCGGATGAGCGACCTCGGCGACGTGCAGCGGCTCATCGAGGCGCTGCATCTGCCTCTCGATCTCGCCGAACGGCTCGATCTCTCGGTGCGCGACACGTCATCGGGAACGGTCATCGCCGTCGCGGTCACGTGAGAGGGGATGTGCGCCGGGCGAGCGTCGGCTGCTCGGCGACTTTGCGCAGCTCCCGGAGCAGGTAATCGCTGAACGACAGGCCGGACTCGGCCGCCCGCGCCTTCAGCTTGCGGTGCATCGCATCGGGCATGTTGCGGATCTGAACCATGCGCGCCCTGCAAATCAAACTAATTACATGCTCCGCGCATGTCAACGCGGCCGCGTCAGGCCGGCGGATCGAGCGGCGTCTGCAGCCTCCGTGACGAAAAGCTGTACAATGTGCGGCATTCCACAATTCGCGTCTCGCTCGATCGGAGGGGTCCACCGCGTGAAAGCCTTCATCCTGAGCCTCGCCTGCTCTCTGCTCCTCTCCGGGCCATTTCTCTCCGAGCTCGCCGCGGAACCGCCTCATCTCCCTCCGCCGGCACGGGAGCTGGGACGGCGGCCCCCCGATCGCGGAGGTGACGCCGGACGCGCCGCGCAGCTTCGCTCATCCGCCGCGGCGCTCGGGTTGAGCGGGTTGAAACTCGGCGGCAACCCCGACTTCCCCTCAGCCATCTACGGCGCCGGGTCAGGCACGATTCCAGGCCGCACTGCGAATGAAGCGGCGCGGGGGTTCCTCACCGCCTTCGCCCCCTTTTATGGCCTTCCCCATGCCGATCTCCAGACGATCGAGACCGAGCAGCGCCCCGGTTTCCTTCCCGGCTACCGCGAGGTGATCGCTCAGAGAACGGTGGAAGGACGGCCGCTCTACGGCGCGCGTCTGCGGATCCACATCGGTCCGGGCGGCGAGTTCCTGGCCGCTCTGGGCGACCTGTACGGCGAACTGACGTGGGCAGGCGAGCCGACCCTCACCGGCGACGAGGCGGCCGCGCGCGCTACGTCGGTCATCGATCGGATCGTGAAGCCGGAGGGGATCGGCCCGGTCCGCGGCGCGACCTCGCCAGATGCCGGGATCACCGAAGCTGCCTACCCGCTGGGCGCTCGAGCGAGGCCGGCGTTCGTCGTCTCCGGGGTCGTCGCGGCGAACGGCATCGATCTCTTCGAGGTCGTCGTC
>DATLEX010000128.1:0-4011 GCA_035525045.1 Thermoanaerobaculia bacterium
CACGACGCCGACCACGCCCGTCGGCTCCGGAACGGTGAAGTTGTAGTAGGGACCGGCCACCGGATTGACCGAGCCGGCCACCTGCGAGTACTTGTCGCTCCAGCCGGCGTAGTAGACCCAGCGGTCGATCACGCGCTCGACTTCCTTGCGCGCCGCGGCGGCGGAGGAACCCTGCCGCCGCAGCTCCTCGGCTAGCTCCGCGGAGCGCGACTCGCACACTTCCGCGATCCGATAAAGAACCTGTCCGCGGTTGTAGGCAGTCTTCCCGCTCCAGGCCGGAACCGCCTTCCGCGCCGCCTGGACGGCGTTGCGAAGGTCCTTCCTCGATCCACGACAGGCATTGGCCAACAGATCGCCTCCCTTCCCGCGGACCGGATAGAAGCGCCCCGACTCGGTGCGCGGAAACTCGCCGTTGATGAAGAGCTTGTAGGTTTTCTTTACGCTGAGTCTCGGCATGGTTGTTTCAACTCAGCGTCACGTACGGCGCCAGCCCGTGCATCCCACCCTCCCGACCGAACCCCGACTCCTTGTAGCCGCCGAACGGCGATGCCGGGTCGAACTTGTTGTAGGTGTTCGCCCAGATCACGCCGGCGCGGAGCTTCTGCGCCATCTTCAGGATGCGCGAGCCCTTCTCCGTCCAGACGCCGGCGGAGAGGCCGTACGGCGTGTTGTTCGCCTTCTCGATGGCTTCCTCCGGCGTGCGGAAGGTCAGGACCGACAGCACGGGGCCGAAGATCTCTTCCTGGGCGATGCGGTTCGACTGCGAGACGCCCGTGAAGAACGTCGGCGCGAACCAGAAGCCGCGCGAGGGAAGGTTGCAGGAGGCCTGGTACATCTCCGCCCCTTCCTCCACCCCGCTCTCGACCAGCTCCCGGATCTTCTCGAGCTGGGCGCGCGAGTTGATGGCCCCGATGTCCGTGTTCTTGTCGAGCGGGTTGCCGACGCGCAGCGTTTCGATCCGGTCGCGGAGCTTCCGGATCACCGGCTCCACGATCGACTCCTGCACGAAGAGGCGCGACCCGGCGCAGCAGACGTGCCCCTGGTTGAAGTAGATGCCGTTGATGATGCCTTCCACGGCCTGGTCGATCGGCGCGTCTTCGAAGACGATGTTCGGCGCCTTTCCTCCCAGCTCGAGAGTCACCCTCTTCTTCGTTCCGGCCAGGGCCCGCTGGATCTTCTTCCCCACTTCGGTCGAGCCGGTGAAGGCGACCTTGTCGACGCCGGGATGCGCCACCACCGCCGCCCCCGTCGCGCCGGCTCCGGTGACGATGTTCACCACCCCGGGCGGCAGTTCGGCCTCCAGGAGGATCTCCGCCAGGAGCATCGAGGTCAGGGGGGTGGTCTCCGCGGGCTTGAGCACAACCGTGTTTCCCGCCGCCAGCGCCGGGGCCAGCTTCCACGCCGCCATGAGCAGCGGGAAGTTCCAGGGGATGACCTGCCCCGCCACGCCGATGGAGCGGACGTTGCGGTTCGGAAAGGCGTATTCGAGCTTGTCGGCCCAGCCGGCGTAATAGAAGAAGTGCGCCGCGGCGAGAGGGATGTCGATGTCGCGCGACTCCTTGATCGGTTTCCCGCCGTTCATCGTCTCGGCCACGGCCAGGGCGCGCGACTTCTCCTGGATGAGGCGGGCGATGCGGAAGATGTACTTGGCCCGCTCGGCGGGGGCGATCTTCTTCCACACCTTCTCGTAGGCCCGCCGCGCCTCCCGCACCGCCCGATCGACGTCCTCGGCGCCGGCCTCGGCCATCTCCGCCAGCGTCTCTTCCGTGGCCGGATTGATCGTCTCGAACCATCGCTTCGAGTGCGGCTCGACGAACTTTCCGCCGATGAAGAGGTTGTAGCGCGAGGCGATCCTGACGTGGTCCGTCGACTCGGGGGAGGGAGAGTACTCCCAGATGGCGGAAGAGGCCGCGCCTGGGGCGAGTCTTTCCTTGGTTTCGATGGCAGTCATTGTCAGGGGGTCAATCGATCGTGAAGTAATCCCCACTCTGATAAGCCCCCGTCCTCTCCTTCGCCAACTGCATCAGGATATCGTTGAGCAGCGTCGAGGCTCCGAGGCGGAACAGGTCAGGGGTCATCCACTCGGGCCCGAGGGTCTCGTAGAGCAGCACCAGATAGGAGAGGGCCAGCTTGGCGTTGGAGATGCCGCCGGCCGGCTTCATGCCGATCTTCTTTCCGGTGACGTGGAGGAAGTCGCGGATCGCCTCGAGCATGACCAGCGTCACCGGGAGCGTGGCGTTCACCCCCACCTTGCCGGTCGAGGTCTTGATGAAGTCGGCGCCGGCGAACATGGCGATCAGCGAGGCCTTCCGGACCTGGTCGAAGTTGGCCAGATCCCCGGTCTCGAGGATCACCTTCAGGTGAGCAGGGCCGCTGGCTTCCTTCACTTGGGCGATCTCGTCGAAGACCTTCTGGTAGTCGCCGGAGAGGAAGGCGCCGCGGTCGATGACCATGTCGATCTCGTCCGCCCCGGCGGCCACCGCCTCGCGCGTCTCCTGCACCTTGATGCCGGTGAAGGTCTGCCCGCTCGGAAATCCGGTCGCCACCGACGCGACATGGACGCCGCTGCCGGCGAGGGCCTGCCGGACGTACCCGACCATGGAGGGATAGACGCAGACCGCCGCGACGTGCGGGATGTCGGGGTCGGAGGGGTCGGGGCGGACCGCCTTGCTGCAGAGCGCCCACACTTTCCCGCGCGTGTCCTTCCCCTCCAGCGTGGTGAGGTCGATCATGCTCACGGCGAGCTTCAGCCCCCACACCTTCGAGTCCTTCTTCAGCGATCGTTTGGCGAGCGACGCCGCGCGCTCCTCGGCGGCCACGGCGTCGACCCCGTGGGCCATCTCAAGGGCGTCATTGAGGCTGCGGCGAAACGCAACCGGCGACAGCGCCCGACCTGCCGGGACGACGGCCGTTTCGGTCATGGGAGGCATACGTTAGCACGTGTGGACCGCGGGGCGGCGTGGCCCCGCGCTCCACTCACTCGGCGAAAACGAGCCAGCGATTGTCGAGGAGACGCCACGTATCGGAGAGGTAGTAACCCGACCAGCCGCCGAAGACGATGAAGCCTTTTTCCGAGTAGTCCCAGGCCAGGGCCGAGTTCTCACGGGGCGGCGCGGCGCCCTCGGTCTGGAGCTGCCGCCACGTCGAGCCGTTCCATTCCCAGGTGTCGTTCGCGTAGACCTGCCGCTGGAGGTCGTTCTCCCCCGTCTCCAGCCTCAGCCCGCCGAACAGGGTGGTGCGGTTCGTCAGCCCGTCGACGCCGACCTGAGCCCCGTACCGCGTGGGCGGCATCGTGGCCGGCTTGATCTCCGTCCAGGTCGTGCCGTCGAACGTCCACATGTCGCCGAAGCGCTCCAGGCGCCCCTCGCGGTCCTTCCGGCCGATCCCGCCGTAGAGGACGGTGCGGCGCAGGATCGGGTCGTACCACATCGAAGCGAGAGCGCGGAAATGGGGGCGCTTGCCGGACCTCACTTCCGTCCAGGCGCTGCCATTCCACGTCCAGGTCTTGTTCACATATTCGCCCAGCGCGTTGTAGCCGCCATACAGAATGGTCCTCCCCAGGTTCTGGTCGTAGGTGAGGTGGCTGAACCGCCGCGCATCGGGCCGGTTGCTGAGGTCGGGGAACGCCTTCCACTCCCGGCCGTCCCATTCGTACGTCGAGGAGTCGGTGCAGACCAGGACCATGCGCGAACGGTGGATGTCGAAGGCCGCGAGAGGGAAGTCGCAGACGGGCGTGTTCTCCGCTTCGACGAGATGCCAGAAACCGTGCTCGAACTTCCAGAAATCGCTGCCGGGGAAGCCTTCGCGGAGGCCGCCGTACAGCCAGATCACCTCGCGCACCGGGTCACCAACCATGGCGAAGAGGGAGCGGGGGCCGGGGGCGGTCGGGTTCGGTGGCGGATTGATCCACTTCTCGTCGCGATACATGTACGTGTCGGAGCGCGGCGAGGCCGTGAAGGCGAGGTTACCGCCGAACAGCACCAGCGATTTCCAGCGCTGGTCGTAGGCGAA
>DATLEX010000186.1:0-4942 GCA_035525045.1 Thermoanaerobaculia bacterium
CGCCGGTCAGCAGCGAGAGGCAGACGCCGGCCCATCGCGCCGACGCCGCGCTGAATGACATGGCCGGACCCTCCGCCGAGACCACGCGCACGTCGAAGATCGCTCCGCCGACGGTCTTTCCCCACAGGAGCCAGGCGCCGACGAAGTAGTAGTACGAGGTCATCAGGACGAAGCCCCCCAGCGCGGCGTTCAGAGTCCAGTTCTGCGTGGCTGGGAGGAGCGGGCTGAGAGCGAGAGCGAGAGCGACGAAGAGCGACAGGTCGGTGACGAGCGCCAGCAGCCGGCGGAAGAGGGATGCCCCCTCGGTGGAGACGGCGACGGCCGGTCGAGGGGGGGGCGGTTCGGCCGCGTCGGGGAACGGAACGGACTGAAGCTCGACTTCGTCGAAACGCATGGCACACCCTCCCGGCCGCCCGGTCACCTGCTTCACGCCGCGGCTTGGCGCAACGGTAGATATTTTACATAGATCCGAAAGAGCAGGTCACGCGGCTGCCCCTGGTAGCGCTGGGCCAGCTCTTTGCTGCGGCGCGCGAACTCGTCGTTGGGATCCTCCTGCAACACGGCGTCGAAGGCCCGAATCGCCTCCTGAAGCCTGTCCTGCTGCAGGGCCTGGGCGCCGCGGTTGAAGTGCGCGTCGATTATCATGCGCTGCACGTTCCTGTTGCGGGGGTCCTCCCTCCGGAGGGCTTGCAGGCTGGAGATCGCTTCGGCGTACCTGCGCTCTTCGAACAGCCGTTGCGCCGTGCCGAGCTTCGCCACCTGCTCCGAGGCCGTATCGTACGGCGCCTTCAGGTCGGGAGGCAGCGGCTTCACGCGCATGGCGTTCTCGAACGCCCGCTTGGCTCCCGCATAATCATGCGCGGCGAATGCCGTTCGCCCCGCCGCGATGTTGTCGTCGTAGAACGCGGCTGCCGGCCTCCCCTGGGCCTCCGTCCCGGCGCGTCCCTTCTTCTGCTGCAGCTCGGCGATCATGGCCAGGGCCGTCTCGTAATTCCCGTCTCCCGGCTGGACGTCGCGGAGCACGGCGATGGCTTCGTCGAACTTCCCTTCCTGCCCCAGGCTGCCGGCGCGGCTGATGAGGGCCTGCGTGGCGGCCGGCGTCTGCTCCGGCTCGCCGCCGCCGACTCGTGACCAGACGAACCAGCCCGCGGCGCCGACCACGAGCACTCCGAACACCGCCGCGATCGCGGCCAGCGGCGGCCGTTTTTTCGCCGCCGCGACGGCGGGTTTCGGCGCAGCGGCCTTCCTCGCCGCCGGCGCCGGCGGCGCGATTGGCGCGCCGCCGATGCCGATCTCCTCGTCCTCGAGCACGGCATCGAACGAGGGCGGCGGCGGCGGCGCGAAGGCGGGCTCGCCGGTGGGGGAGACCTCGAGACGCTCCAGGTAGTCCTGCGCCTGGATGTTGCCGGGATCGTTCCGAAGCACTTCTTCGAAGCTGGTTCGCGCGGTGGTGAAGTCCTTCCGGTCGAAGGCCTCGATGCCGGCGGCCAGGACGGTCTCCATCCGCTGCTCGATCTCCCGCCGCTTTCCCTTCGCTTTCTCGATCCGCTCCGAGGCCGCCTCGTTCGTGACATCGATCAGGAAGATCCGCGACCAGAGATCGATGGCCTGCTGGTAATCGGCCCCGTCGAAGGCGCGGTCGCCATCAGCCAGGTACTGCTCGATCTTCTTCTGATCGTCGGGCGAGGTCTCGATCGAGGCCGTGGAGAAGTCGAACTCGTTCCCTGCCCCGGCCGCCGGCGCGTCGAAGTTGAAGGGCGGCGTCGGGGCGGCCGCCGGACTCTCCACCGGGGCGTCGAATGAGAAGCCGCCGGCCGGCGGCGCCTCCGCGGGAGATGCCGGGGGGGCCGATCCACCGGTATCGAACGAGAAGTTCTCGAACGACGAGGCGCCCGGCGATCCCTTCTCCTCTTCGAACGTGAATCCGAAATCGCTCGCCTGCGCCGCGGCGCGGGGGGAGGTGGGGGGCGTGTCGACGACGAAGGAGCTCGAGTCGGATGACGGCCGCGGAGCGCCCTCCGCCTTCCGGATGATCTCCTCGATCTGCGCCACGCCGGGATGATGGGGGTCGATGGTCCGCGCCTTCTCCAGGTCGCCTCGGGCCGCGGTGAGGTTCCCGGACGCGGCGTGCTCCTGGCACTTGCGGACGAACTGGTCGACGAACGGCGCTGCTTCGATCCGCTCCCGGGCGGTGTCGCTCAGGACGCGCGCCTCGTCGTTCATCAGGTCGCTGGTGAGCACGTCCGTGGTGATCTGGATGACGCGCTCGAAGTCGCGTGCCTCCAGCGCCTGGCGAGCCTCGGCCAGCGGATCGTCGCCCTCGCTGGCGACCGCCCCGGCGGAGGGCTTGCTCACCTGGTCGAGGAGCTTCCGTGCCGGGTCGAACAGCGGGTCCATCTGCAGGATCAGGTTGCATCCTGCCACCACGTCGTCGGTGCGGCCTTGACGATAGAGGGCCAGGATCTGATCGTACGTCGCCACCACGCGGTCTTTGACCGCCGCGGCGAGGGAAGCGTTGCCAGGATACGTGCTCATTGCGAGGAGATCTCCGATGTGGTCCGGCGATTATAGCGAGGTGGGAGCGATATACTCCCTCCCTGTGGAACAGATTGCGACCAATGACGCACCGAAGGCCATCGGGCCGTACTCCCAGGCCATCCGGGCGAACGGCCTCCTCTTCACGTCCGGGCAGATCCCGCTCGACCCCGCCACCGGGAATCTGGTCGAGGGAGACTTCGCGGCGCAGGCGCGCCGCGTCTTCCAGAATCTCGAGGCCGTGCTGCGCGCCGCGGGCAGCACCTTCTCGCACGTTACCCGGGCCACGGTCTACCTCACCGACCTGGCCAATTTCCAGACCCTGAACTCCCTCTATGCAGAATACTTCGGCGAGCACAAGCCTGCCAGGACGACGGTGGGAGTGAAGGAGCTGCCGAAGGGGGCCCTGGTCGAGGTCGACCTGATCGCCCTGCTGTGACCGTGCGCTCCCAAGCGGTTCAAAACGTTATTTGATGGCACTGGCGTTGCAGCATCACCCAGCAGATGGCCCCCCTCCGTCCCCTCCTCCTGCTCTCCTTCGCGGTCCTGCTGGCCTTCCCGGCGGGGGCGGCGGTTCGTCTCACCACGGCCGTCGACGGCGCGATGGTCGAGGTGGGGTGGCCGCGTGACGCCTTTCCCATCCGAACCGTGGCCGACCAGCGGCTCCTGGCGGCGCTGCCGGGTGGGGTGGCGGCGCTCGAGCTCGCCTTCGCAGCGTGGGCATCGGTCCCGAACGCGCGCGTCTCCTTCGCTTCCGACGGGGCGGCCGGCGGGCTGCGGGCCGGGCGCGACGGCCGGAACGTCATCACCGTCGCCGATGATCTCTTCGCCAACCAGCGGGCGATCGCCGTCACCACGAATTGGGACGTGAACGGCAGGCTGGTCGAATCGGATATTCAGGTCGATCTGCCGATGATCAACAGTTCCTACAACATTCAGCAGGCGATCACCCACGAGGTCGGGCACCTCCTCGGGCTCGATCACTCCGGCGTCCTCTCGGCGGTGATGTACCCGTACGTGAGCCGCGGCAACGATGCGGTGGTCCTCGACAGCGACGACCGCGTAGGGATCGCGGCGATGTATCCCGACCTCGACCTGACTTCGCTGGGCGGCGTGCTCCGTGGCCGGGTGGCCGGCGACGGGGGGGGGATTTTCGCCGCCCAGGTGGTGGCGATGAATGATCGGGGCGAGGCGGTGGCCACCACGCTGACGAGCCCTTCCGGCGAGTTCCTGCTGGAGGGAATCCCCGACGGGACGTATCGGATCTACGCCGAGCCGCTCGATGGTCCGGTCGATCTGAAGAATCTCTCCCCATATTGGCGTCAGGGGAGCGCCGCCTCGTTCCCGACGCGGTTTCATTCGGGGCATCCGTTCGAGGTCGTCAGCGGGAAGCTGTACGGGAACCTCGTCGTGACCGCCGCCGGCGGCGCCGATCTCAATCCGAGGTGGCTGGCGGTATCGCCGGCCGGCTCGACCGACTTCAAGCTCGGCTCGACCGCGGCCACGGTGCGCCCCGGGCAGACCTTCTCGCTCGCCGTGGGCGGCGACGGCATGATCTCCGGGATGACCACGTTCGACGTGCTCAGTCCCACCATCCGCCGCGTTTCGAATTTCCGGTACGCCGCCAATTACATGTACGCCGACTTCGAGGTGGCGCCGGAGACTCCGGACGGGTCGGTGGTCATCCTCATGGAGCGCGGCCAGGAGACCGCGGCGCTGACGGGGGCGCTGCGCATTCAGAACGGCGCGGCGGGCGGGCGGGGACGGATCGCCCGCCGCTGAGTTGGGGTCGGAGCTTCACTTTTCACTTTCGATACGCAGAGTAGAGCGGGATTCGAAGGCTTCCAGGCTTGACGGACCGCCTGGACAGACGTCTCGGGTCTCCTCAGCGAGGCGATCGCCGAGTACGTCCGTCGCCGGCGCGTCCGCCCGGAGGTGCTGAGGCATCTGGAGCAGCTCTCGCGATCCACGACCGGCTGATTGAGACGTTCGGAGGTCCGGCGGGCATCCCCGACCTCGGCCTCCTCGACAGCGCGCTGCATCGCCCGCGCAGTGGATACTACGCCGACCTCGCGGAGATGGCGGCCGCGCTCTTCGAGTCGCCCGCCGCCGAGTTGCATCCGGCGTGATCTGACTCACACGCGCCGCCGCCGGACTCGTGCAGAATCGTCGCAAAAGGGGCGTATCGCCCCTTTTCGGTTTTCCGGAAAAGACGATGAGGCCGTGGGGTGTGTGCGGCGGGTAGTGGTCGCTTCGTCCTCCGGTAAAACAGATCTTCGGGTGCGCGTGGCGCCCGACCCGTGATTGCGGATCACGGTACTCTCCCTCCGATGAGCGGCGGTCTACGGGCCGCCGCTCCCTTTTTTTGTCAAGCCTTCTACGTGCCGTAGAGAAAGTGAAAAGTGAA
>DATLEX010000140.1:0-8772 GCA_035525045.1 Thermoanaerobaculia bacterium
ACCCGTCCGCCGGAGGCGTTCAGCAGCTCGACCACCGCGACGAACGTCTGGTCCAGATGGTCGACCAGCCCGAGAATCGCCGCCGCCTCGACTTCCAGGACGCGACGCGCCTCGGCCAGCGAAGGATGCTCCGGTCCGGCCTGCCGCGGCTCCGCCATTGCGGCCGGACTGGTAACGCATGCGCCGGCGCTCCAGGCTCGTGGCGATGTCATCCCGAGCTGGTTAACGGCGCCGGGCGCCGGTGAAGCGGAGATGAACCGCAGAGCCTTCTCCCCCGCCTCCGGTGGGGGAGAAGGTGGTCCTGAGCGGAGCGAAGGACCGGATGAGGGGGTGTGTCGCGAGAAATCCGAGTGCCCTCACCCGGCGCTTCGCGCCACCCTCTCCCGCAAGCGGGAGAGGGCACGTTTTATTAGAAGCCGCGACGCGAGAAGCCGGTTTTCATCGCTGTCCCTCGGCATACCGCTCCCACAGCCCGCTCTTCCCCCCCGACTTGCGCATGAGCAGGACGTTCTCGATGACGATCCCCTTCTCCACGCTCTTGCACATGTCGTAGATGGTGAGGGCAGCCACGGCGCAGGCGGTCATGGCCTCGATCTCCACGCCGGTCCGCCCCTCGCATTTGACGATGGAGCGGACCTCGATGGCGCCGGCCGGGTCGATGTCGAAGGTGATGTCGACCGAGCTGAGGGCGACCGGGTGCGTCAGGGGGATGAGGGCCGGCGTCTGCTTCGCGGCCAGCACCCCCGCTACCTTCGCCGTGGCGAGGACGTCGCCCTTCGGGATGGCGCGCTCCATCAGCTTCGCCAGCGTCTCGCGCGACATCCGCACCGTGGCCGCCGCCACCGCCTCGCGCTCGGTTGTAGGCTTCCGCCCGACGTCGACCATGGAGATGCCGCCCGTCTCGTCGAAATGCGAAAAGTTGCTGCGATCGCTCATCGAAGTCTCTCCGCCTCTTCGAGGTCCGCGGCCGTGTTCACGCTGAGCAGCTCCGGCCCGTCGAAGTCGAACCTCTCCGCCGCCGCTTCCTCGATCAGCCCCATCAGATCGAGTCTGCGCTCGTCGATGCGCCGCCGGATCAGCGGGGCCGCGCCCGGATCATACCCGGCGCAGAGCGGCTGCGGGAGGCCGCGCCACACCGGCACAACCAGCGCCGCGGTCGAGGCCTCCGCCCGGGCACGCAGGCGCCGCAGGACGGCGGCGGTGATCAGCGCGTAGTCGACGGCGAGGATGAAGCAGCGTCCCCCGGCATCGTCCAGCGCCCGAAGCACGCCGAAGAGGGGGGCCTGGCCGGGGTGAGGCGGCTCGTGGATGGTCCGGATCGAAAGCGGCCCGCCCTCCGGCCGCTGGACGGCCACCAGCTCCTCGAACACCGGCTCCGCGGCGGCGACGACGCGGTCGAGGAACAGCTCCGTCTTGGAGCGGCCCATGCGCGTGGAGCGCCCGCCGGTGAGGATGTAGCAGTTCAACGGAGGGCGAGGTTACCATCGCACGCTTGACTGCGGCGGTCACCGTCATCATCGCCTCGCGGAACGAGGAGCCGCGGATCGCCGCGTCGGTGGAGTCGGCCTTCGCCGCCGGGGCGGCGGAGGTCCTCCTGGCCGACGGCGCCAGCGAGGACGCCACGCGCGCCATCGCCGCCTCGCGCGGCGCGACGGTGATCGAGTGCCCGCCCATGCGCTCGCGGCAGTTCAACACCGCGGCCGCCGCGGCGTCGCACCCCGCCCTCGTCTTTCTGCACGCCGACACCACACTCCCCCCCGGCGCGGCCGCGGCCGTCGCCGCGGCCCTCGGCGGCGGCGCCCTGTTCGGCGGCTTCCGGCTCCGATTCGCCGAGTCCACCCGCGGCCTCCGCTTCACCGCCTTCATGATCAACCTCCGCACCTCGATCACCCGCTGCCCCTGGGGCGATCAGGCGCAGTTCATCGGCAGGGAGACCTTCCTCTCCGAGGGCGGCTTCCGCGAGATCCCCATCATGGAGGACTACGAGCTCGCCCTCCGGATGAAACGCCGCGGCCGCAGCGTCCTCCTCCCCCGTTGCGTGACCACGTCCGGCCGCCGCTTCCTCCAGGGCGGCCTCGTGCGAACCACCGTGCTGAACTGGACCATCATCGCCGCCTGGCGGCTGGGTGTGGGGGCCGAGCGGCTGGCGCGCTGGTATGGGAGCTGACTACTTCTTCTTCGCCCGGACGCCCACCCGCTTGGCGTGGCGGGCCTGCCCCAACGAGACGTTGATGGGGTTGCTGCGGTCGAGGAGGGGGACGGGAGGGCGGGCGCGGACGCCGAGCTCCTCGCGGACCTCGAGCAGGTATTCGTGGCCCGGGACCAGCTTCAGCCCCTGCTGGGTGGTGTCCACGGCCTTCTTGCGGTGGCCGGCGGCCTGGTAGACGCGGGCGAGGTTCGCGTAGTGATCGCCGTTGTAGAACTCCAGATCGATGCTGCGCCGGCAGAGGTCGACGGCCGGCTTGTACTGCTTGCGGACCAGCGCCAGGCAGAGCCCGAAGTACGAAAGGCCGCTGGCGTCCTTGCCCGACTGGATCGGCGGCGCGTCCTCCGTCCCGTAGATCTCGATGAAGATCGTCAGGGCCTTCAGGTAGTCGTGTTTCAGGGTCGCGGCGATGGCTTCGTCGATTTTCTGTTGGGTTCTGGTCATATTCAGATGAGCTCGCGGGATCGGATGCGGTGCACGTAGTGCTCGATCCGCTCTTTCTCCTCCGCCGGAAGATTGATGAAGCGGAGGCCGTATCGTGCCATCGTACCGGAGAATTCGGCGCGGAGGACCTCCGCGTCGGCCTGCAGCACCCGCGGATCGCCCGGAAGGTAGAACTGCACTCGGACCACGCCCTCGCTGGCCAGCACGCGGTCGACTTCCAGGAGCATCCCCGTGGCGGAGATGTTCATGCTGCGCCCGAGGACGAAGCGCCCGTTCTTCTCCATCGAGACCTCGATCCGGGTGATGGTCCGGAGCTGGCGGCGCACCGGGATCGCCGTCAGCTTCTCCACCTTCGCGTCCAGCTCGTGCCGCTGCAGGGGCCGGTAGATGACGTCGTTGCAGCCGGCGGAAAGGCAGAGGTCGGCATGATCGGGCGCGTCGCGGTCGCAGACCAGGAGCAGCGACAATCCCTTGGTCTCCTCCCCCTCGCGGATGGCCCGGCAGAACTCGGGGGCGTTCATGTCGAACAGGTCGTAGGCGAAGATGATGATCTGAGGCAGCTCCGCCCGCGCCTTCTGCAGGCCTTCCGATCCGGCCAGGGCGGTGAGCACGATGGCGTCGCGGCGGCGGAGGATCGTCTCCTGGTAGGCCAGCGCGCCGCGGGAGTGGTCGACGAGCAGGATCCGTCCGATGCCGTTGGTCGTCTTCGTCACGGCGCCGAGATCTCCCGCAGCCTGGCCACGACCCGCTTCAGGTCTTCCACCAGCATCGCTGCGTGCTCCGCGGTATTGGACTTCCCCAGGCCGATCCGGATCGATGCCATGGCCATCTCCTCGCTCACCCCGATCGCCCGCAGAACGCGCGAGGGGCCCCGCTCTCCCGAACTGCACGCCGACCCCGACGAGAGCGAGAAGCGCCGCATCCCGATGATCAGCGATTCCGCGTCGATTCGCTCGAAGCCGACGTTCAGATTCCCCGGCAATCTTAACGTGCGGGAGCCGTTCACGCTCGCGCCGGGGATCTCCGCCTCGATCGCCTCGCGCAACCGGTCGCGGATCTCCGCCAGCCGCCTCCCCTCCGCCTGCATCTCCTCGGCCCGGATCTGGAGCGCCGCCGCCAGTCCCACCGCCCCGGGGACGTTCACCGTGCCGGCCCGGATCCCCTTCTCCTGCCCCCCGCCCGAGACCAGCGGCTCCACCCGCACGCCCCGCCGGACGAAGAGCCCGCCGATCCCCTTCGGCCCGTACACCTTGTGCCCCGAGAAGGAGGCCAGATCGACGTGGGCCAGGCTCACCGCCACCTTCCCGGCGGCCTGGGTGATGTCGCTGTGAAACAGGATGTTCCGCTCGCGGCAGTGCAGGCCGATCTCGGCGATCGGCTGCACCGTTCCGATCTCCCCGTTGGCCGCCTCGATCGACACCAGGCGCGTGTTCGGGCGGAGGGCGTCGACCACGGCGCCGGGGTCGATCCGTCCTTCGCCGTCGGGACGGAGCAGCGTCACCTCCACCCCCTCCTTCTGGAGGCGCTCGGCGGGAGCGAGGACCGACTTGTGCTCGGTCATGCCGGTGATCAGGTGATCGCCGCTCCGGAGGAGGTTCAGGGCGATGTTGTTCGACTCCGTCGCCCCGGCGGTGAAGTAGATCTCGTTCGGCTCGACGCGAAAGAAGCGGGCCACGCGGATCCGGGCGTCTTCGAGATGATTGGCGGCGCGGCGCCCGTGCTCATGCGCCAGCGACGCCGGATTCCCGAACAGCTCGGAAAAGAACGGCAGCATCGCCTCGACCACGCGCGGGTCGCAGGGAGTCGTCGCATGATGATCGAAGTAGATCATGGTGGGGGTCAGGTCTGAAAATTTAACTTCAGCTCTACGCCTCGTGGAGGTAACGAGGCCCGAGTCGATCTGAATCCAGAATCTCCACCAAGCGTGGAGCTGAAGTTAAATTTTCAGACCTGACCCCCAAACGACTCTACTTCCGGCGGCGGCGGCGGAGGGGGGGGGCGGGGGCCTCGGAGCGGCGGACGCGATCGGCGAAGGCGCGCCACTGGCGGAACTGCTCGACGGATTGGCCGGAGGAGAGGGCGTAGAGCTCGAGCAGCGCCAGGGCATCGTTGAACGGCTCGCGGTAGACAAACCGCAACTGCGCTCGCCGGTCGCTCGGCGGCTCGAGGAGACGCCAGAGAGTCTCGACGGTCTGCTCGATCTGATGGCGGCTCCCCGCCGCCAGCGCCATCCGGGCGCAGACCGGCTGAATCAGCTCCCGGATGAAGACCATCACCTCGCCGATGCGCATCCGTCCCTCGCGGCGCGCCTGCTCCTTCTCGAGCTCGCTCATGATCCAGGGGAGGAAGAGCACCGAGAGGAGCACCGGATCGGGAACCTTCCGCCCCGAGACGACGGTGCGATCGAGCACCTCGAGCATCTTCCAGAAATACGGCGTCCCCTCGCCGGCGATGGTCCGGTAGATCTCGGGAAGCAGCGGCTCGAGAAGGCGGGCGTCCACCATCAGGCGGAAGGCGTCCCTCGACCAGCCGCGGCGGAGGAGCTCGAGGATTTCCTCCGAGACACGCGGCGCGGAAGCCTTGAGGATGTCGCCGCGGTGGCGGAGGATCCCCTGGTAGGTGCCGCTCTCGACCCGGAAGCCGAGCCGGGAGGCGAACTCGACGGCGCGCAGCATGCGCACCGGGTCCTCGCGGAAGCGGAGATCGGGATCGCCGATGACGCGGACCTCGCCGTGCTCGATGTCGGCGAGCCCGCCGACGTAGTCGATCACCGAGAAGTCGGCGATGTTGTAGAAGAGCCCGTTGATGGTGAAGTCACGCCGCCGCGCATCCTGCAGCGGCGAGCCGAAGGTGTTGTCGTCGGTGACCAGGAGATCCTCGTTCTCCTCGACCGGACGCTCCGGCTCGCGCCGGAACGTGGAGACCTCGACGACCATGTCCTGAAAGATCACGTGCACCAGGCGGAAGCGCCGGCCGATGATGCGGCTGTTGCGGAAGAGTCGCCGCACCTCCGCCGGATGCGCATCGGTGGCCACATCGAAGTCCTTCGGGGTCCGGTTCAGGAGGAGATCGCGGACGCTCCCCCCGCAGAGGTAGGCGCGGTACCCGCTGCGGTGGAGGCGGTAGAGGACCTTCAGGACGTTCTCGGGGATGCGCCGCCGGGAGATCGAGTGCTCGCTGCGGTCGACCACCACGGCCGCGGCGTCCTGCGTCGACTCGCGTCGCGGCGCGGCGACGTCCTCGTAATCACTCGAAACCATGGAAATCGCGTCTCTCCCCCGGTGGATCGGGCGTGTAGTGGTACTTGCTGTCGACGATGAAAAACGTCCTCTGCCACCGCGTCCGGTCGAAGAAGTGGATGACCACTCCCAGAAGCTCCTTCACCCGCTCGATGGGGGGGCTGCCGGGCGGCGGCGGCTCGGCCGCGAACGACCAGTAGACCATGAAGGCGCGTCCCTTGATCATCGACCGGGGCACCGTGCCCCAGTAGCGCGAGTCGCTCGAGCGGTCGCGGTTGTCTCCCATCGTGAAGTACGACTCCGGCGGGATGGTGTAGGGACCGAACTGGTCGCGCGAGCGGTACGGCTCCGGAAGCGCCGGCTGGTTCGGATACACCTGCGGGTCCTCATGGAGAACATACGGCTCGTCCAGCGGCTTCCCGTTCACCGAGACCTGCTTGTCGCGGATCTCGAGGGTGTCCCCCGGCATCCCCACCACGCGCTTGACGAAGTCGGTGTCGGGCTGTAGCGGATAGCGGAAGACGATGATGTCGCCGCGCTCCACGTCGCGGATCGGGACCAGGTTCGAGAACGGCCCCAGCCCGTTCGGCCCGTAGATGAACTTGTTGACGATGATGTGGTCCCCGACCTTGAGGTTGTCCTCCATCGATCCCGTCGGGATCTTGAACGCCTGGAAGACGAAGATGCGCGCGAAGTTGACGAAGATGACGGCGATCAGCAGCGCTTCGTAGTACTCGCGGGACGTCGATTTCTTGTCGGATTCATCTGTGGCCACTGGGGGAGGTTCCCTTCAACTGATCTGCGATGAAACGGGCGGCAAACGATTGTACGACAGAGGGATCGACCAACATGACGTTTGCGTCCCGGCGGAAGTGCCGGGGGGGAACGGAAGGGTCGGCGCGGATCGTCCTCACCCCCGCCGGCGGCGGGGAGGTCCCGGCCGGATCGACCAGGTACAGCCTTCGCCGGTCGACCCACCCCGCCTCCTCGATGGCGGCCAGAACCGCCGCATCGGGCGGCCGGTCGACCACCAGCGCCGCCACCCGCGAGCTCTGCAACAGGGCCGCTCGCGCGTCATTCCAGGCGTTCCGGCTCCCCGGCGACACCCAGATGACGAGTGGGAGTTTCTCCCCGTAGCTGACCGAGCCCGGCCGCAACAGCAGCCCGCCTGCGAACGGCGCGACGTCGACGTCGAGACGCACCGCCGGAGGCACCGCCAGGCGCCGCTCCTCGCCCCCGTAGCGCATGACCTCGATCCGCGGCGCGGCCTCGGCGCTCTCCCAGCTCACCGCGAACCGCTCCGCCGGTCCGTCCCAGACGAAGTCGCGCACCAGCCCGAACGGGAACTCCACCACCAGTTGGACGGCGGTCGGGATGTGAACCGTGCGGATGAGGTCGCCCGCCGCCGTTCGGAGAATGAACGACGCCTTGTTCCCCCGCGGCGCCCACCGCGGCGCGAGCTCGTCCGCCGGGTCCTCCGGCACCCAGTTCACCCCGCTCCCGTCGAGCGAGACCAGCCCGATGTCGAAGCTCTCCACGCGCCGCGCCGAGAAGATCACCTCCCGCCGCTCCAGCGAGACGTCGAACGACTCGATGGCCCCGTAGGGCGGCGTCAGCGGAGTCTTCCCCCGGAAGAGCCGCGCGCCGCTCTCATCCGTGACGATCGCAACCCGCTCCTCCGCGGCCCCCGCCGGCGCCGCCTCCCCCCTCCGCGCTGGGGTGGTCTCCGCCACCGCCCGCCGGAGCTGCTCGCGCGAGATCGCCGGCGCCGCCGGCACGCTCAGCCACGTCTCCGGAACGGGCTGAAGCGACGACGCGCAGCTCACAAAAACCGTCAGGATCGGAAAGGAAACGAGCCTGGGAAATGGCATCCGCCGATCATTCTAAACCATTGATGAGAAAGAGCAAAACCCTTGGCAGCAGATCTGCTAATAACAGTGGAGAGGAGACGACGACATGGATCTCCAGCGACATCTCATCGAATGCTGCAAGCAAAAACAGAAGGGCGGCCTCAAGGCCTCGTTCTTCTCCGTAGGCCTTCACCTGATCCTGGTCGGATCGATCATCGTGGCCGGTGCCTCGGCGAGCCACTCCGTCGACGCCGAGAACGAACCGATCGCCGCGTTCATCACGCAGGGAGCGGCCCCCCCGCCCCCGCCCCCCCCACCCCCACCCCCGCCCGCGGCCAGCAGCGCCCCCTCCATACCGAGCGTGCAGCCGAAGGTGACGCCGAGACCGGTCACGCCCGACTCGTTCGTACAGCCGCGGGAGATCCCGAATGAGATCCCGAAGGTCGACCCCATCCCGGTGTCGACGCGACCGGTCGACCTCGCCCCATCCGAGCCCGCTCCAAGCTCAGGGCCGGCCGGCGCCGCGGAAGGCGGCGTGCCGGGCGGCGTGGCCGGCGGAGTCGCCGGCGGCGTGCAGGGCGGGATTGTCGGCGGTGAGATCGGCGGCGTGATCGGCGGAACGATCGGCGGCGTGGTCGGCGGCGAGATCGGCGGCGTCCTCGGCGGGAAGCCCGGCGGCACCGGAACGGGGAAGGACGGCGACGGGACCGGGGGCCTCGATGCGCCGGTGGAGCCACCCTCCGGACCGCTCCGGGTCGGCGGCAACGTGAAGGCGCCCTCGGTCAAAAAGCGGGTCGAGCCGCAGTACACCGACGTGGCCCGTCAGGCTCGCGTCGCGGGCGTGGTCGTTCTCGAAGCGGTGATCGACAAGCATGGCAACGTCGACCGGGTCAAGGTGGTGAAGGGACTGCCGATGGGCCTGGCCGAGGCGGCCGAACGCGCCGTGCGGCAATGGAAGTTCCGTCCCGGGACGCTGAACGGGCAGCCCGTGGACGTGATCTTCAACCTGACGGTGCACTTCAAGCTGGATTAG
>DATLEX010000168.1:0-17814 GCA_035525045.1 Thermoanaerobaculia bacterium
CGGTCGCGGTAGAGGAAGACCACCAGCGCCAGCACCGCGATGAGCGGTTGGAGGAGCGAGGGGATGGGCGTCTGCCGCGCCACCAGGTCCGAGAGGTTGAGGAAGACGATCGCGGCCAGGAGCGGCAGCCCGACCCGCGCGGCCAGCGTGGCCGGGTGCCGGATGTCGGGCGGAAGGGATGGGGCCATGCCGATCGGCGGCGGCAGCCTGGCGGGACGGGCCGCCGCTCTCTTCGCCGCCGCGGTGGTGGCGACGATCAGCGCCGCCGCGACGGCGAAGGCGATCACGACATCTGCCTGGCGTGCGTCGCGGAATGCCATCGGCAGGGCGGCCACGGCGGCCGCCGCGGCAACGGAGCCGGCGCGCGCCCCGGCAATCCACGATCCGATCATCGTCGCGCCGAGGAGCGTCGCCGCCGCGGCGGCGGCCGATGGCGAGAGGAACGCGAATGCCACCGCCGCGGCCACCAGCCCGCTCGCCGCGGCGAAGGGGGTCTTTGTCTTCAGGGTCTCCGCGATCATGACGACTCTTGGCTCTCCGCGTGCCCTCGCCCCGCGAAGCGGGGAGAGGGTGCCTAGCCGTGCGGCCCTGGCGTGCGGCGGAATTTCTCGATTGCCATGGCCGCCGCCGCGCCGAACGCGAGGCCGATCAGAAGTCCTGCCATGATCGTCCGCGCCACCCGCGGCGAGATGGGCTCGGATGGGCTCGAGGCAGGCGAGACCGGCGTCACGCCGTACAGCCTGTACATCGCGCGGGTCTGCGCGGAGAGCCTCGACACCACGCGGTTGGCCACCTCGGCAGCCCGCGCCGGATCGCCGGCCTCGACGTCCACCCGCACCAGGTTCGTGTTCGGCAGGACCACCGCGGCGATCGTCGTGTCGCTCGATCCGGTCTGGTCCTGGAACACCTGCTGGCGCGTCGCCGGCGTCCCGGCCAGCGCCGCCACCGTGGCCACCACCGTGCGCCCTTCCAGGACCTCGACGCCCCGCAGCAGGTCGGTCGAAGACAGCGCTTGGCTCAACGGAGCGACGGCGGCGACGGCGCTGGCCCGGTAGCGCTTCGGCTGCATCGCCGCGAAGATCCACGCCAGCAGCATGCCGGCCGCCATCGTGCCGGCGATCAGGCGCCAGTGCGTCCCGAGGCTGGAGATCGGATCGCGGGAAGCCGGAGGGAACGAAGCCGGCGACGACATCGTCTCCCCCGGCTCATCCGCGCTGTTGGATCGCATGTGCTTGGTCAAACGGCGTCACGTCCTGCGATGACCGCACGAAACGTGCGGAGAAGGATTTGAAGATCGAGCCCCAGGCTCCAGCGGTCGACGTATTCACGGTCGAGCTGGAGGGCCCTGGTCCCGACGAGATTGCTCCGGCCGCTGACCTGCCAGAGGCCGGTGATTCCGGGCGGCGTGGCGAAGCGCCTCACCATGATGCGGCGGGGGAGCCGGGCCAGATCGCACTCCCGCAGGGGGCGAGGACCGACCAGGCTCATGCTCCCTTCCAGCACGTTGAAGAGCTGCGGGAGCTCGTCCAGGCTGTATTTGCGCAGGTAGCGACCGACCGCCGTGACCCGCGCGTCGTTCTTCGGCTTCACGAAGGGGGTGCCGGCGGAGTCCATCGGTGTGACCGCCTTGTCCGATCCGTCGTACATCGTCCGGAACTTGTAGATCTCGAACTCGTTGGCCCGGAATCCGATGCGCCGCTGCTTGAAGACGGCCGGGCCGCGGCTCGTCGCCTTGATCAGAATCATGATCAGCAGCAGGAGGGGGACGAGCAGGGTGATCAGCGCGGTCGAGCCGATGACGTCGAAAGCGCGCTTGACTCGCGCCCCGGCGGGATGCCGCGTGGCCAGATCGTAGTAGTACGCGCCCGAGTCGTTCCCGTCGCGGAAGATGAAGCCCTTGGCCCGGCGCTCCTGGCGGCGGCGTTTCCGCCGCTCGATGAAGCGCCGCGCTTTCCTGGGCAGTTCGTAGTCGAAGTCGTACGAGGTCATCGCTCCATCCGCCGAGCGCTTTTGCAAATCGGCGGCCACGGACCGGTGACTGTGACTTACGACCGCCCGACCGCCCGCCCCCTGCCGTTTCCGGGCGTGGTCACGGTTGACCTCGCTCGACCCGAATAGTTCCCGGCGTGATCGAAGGCCTGGACTTCGTACACGTACGTGGTCGAGGCCGCCACGGCGGTGTCCGTCCAGCTCGTCGTCTGGACCGTCGCCACGTGGACACCGTTTCGATAGACGACGTATCCGGCCACGCCGGCATTGTCCTGCGATACCTCCCACGTCAGCACCACGCGGCCGCGGCCGTCGGCCGCCGCCGTCAGATTGCCCGGCACGGTCGGCGGCTCGCTCTCCCGCGCCGGCGGGGTCGTCGCGTAGACGGTGACGCTCGGCGCCGACTCGTTGCCCGCGCCGTCGATGGTGGTCACCGCGTACGAATACGAGGTGACGGGATGGACGCCGGTATCGGTCCAGCCGGGCGCCGTGACCGTGGCTGCCAGAGCGCGGTCGCGGTACACGCGATAGCCCGCCACGCCGTGCACGGCATTCCAGATCAGAGAGATCGATCCGCTCTGCACCGCCGCCGTGACCCCGTCCGGCGGCTCGAGCGCCGGCTGAGCCGGGCTGCTGCTGCCGAGCGGCAGGCTGGCCTCGTGCGCGCCGATGTCGTACGCCGGGGTACGGGTGCCGCCCCAGAAATCCTTCTCCACCAGCGCCACGTCGAACCCGGTGTGGATGGCGGGAGAGAAGGCAGCGAGACTGTAGTCCTCCGCTCGCCTTCCGCCGGCGTTGGCGAAGAGCGGATTGCCGATGACGTCGCGCTCCCCAGCCGCGGCGCCGGCGTTCCCGCCGTACCAGTTGTTGTGCCGGAAGATGAGGCCGCTGGTCGTGCCGGTGTGCATCAGCCCGCCGCCCGACTGCGAGAAGACATTGTTCTGCACGATGGTCCCCGAGTGCGCGTCGGACTCGATCCAGATCATCGCCGTGTGGGCCTGGTGGAAGGTGTTGTTCGAGACCAGGGTGTTCTTCAGGCCCCCGCCGTACTCGTAGGCGCCGTAGTAGATTCCCCAGCGCGTATCGACCACGATGTTGTTCATGATGCGGTTGTCGGTCAGCGGATTCTGCGTGCTGTAGAACTCGTTGGCCATGCCGATCCCCGCGGCGGGGTAGCCGTCGCGGAAGTACCGCGTGTTCCCCGTGCTGTGTACGAGATTGCCGTCGATGGTCGTGGACTGCGCGTTGTCGAGATAGATCCCCACGCTGAAGTTGTCGTAGATCTCGTTGCCCTGCACCAGCGCGTTGTCGCTGCCCACGATGGCGATCCCCTCCCCGTCGTTCTCGTACACCCGGTTGCCGGTGATCGTCACGCCGTCGGCGTATTGCACGCTGATCGACTGCCCCCAGCCGCCGTTCATGTTGTGCAGCTCGTTCTCCCGCACGTTGTTGTAGACGGTGTTCCCGGCGATGGTCAGCTCGTACGCCTTTCCGAAGGAGCTGTAGCCGAGATAGATCCCGCCGCGGCGGGAGCCGAGGATGGTGTTGTTCACGATCCGGACGTTGCTGGCCCCCCAGCCGGCGATGCCGAGGCGCGTGGCGTGCCGCACTTCGAATCCCTTGAAGTCGAGGTACTCGGCGCTGCCGAGCTGCACCAGATCGGTGTTCGAGGAGCTGTTGCTCCCGTCGATGACCGGCTTCTCGCCGGGGTAGGCCTCGAGGGAGATCCTGGCCGTGGCCGTCCCCTTGACCGAGGCCTTCACCACTTCGTAGTAGACGCCGCCGCGGACCAGGACCACGTCGCCCGGGCGCGCCACGCCGGCCCCCTTGCTGATGGTGCGGAAGGGGGCGGAGATCGAGCCGCTGTTCGAGTCGCTTCCGGTGGGGGAAACGTAGTACGTGGCCGCGCTCGCCGTCGAGGCGAGGGCTAGTGACGCGATAACCGCTGTCAGCAGACGCATGGGTCCTCCGGCACGATCACGAATGTGCCGGACGTCCCTGTCTGCAGGGACTATCGAAGGAGCGCCGCCTCCCGGGGATCGGGGGGCGTCGCCGCCTTCGATCACGTTCGGCGGCCCGGCTTCCTGCAATGCAGGTCCGTAGCTTTGCGTCACCCCGTCACCGGGGTTTTGCCCTTGTCGCGTGATCGCGATTTGCTGCTGGCGCGTAGAACAAGAATGAGCGCCTCGAATTTCAAAGAAAAGCCGCAAACCATTGAATTGATTAAGCGAACTCGGCAGGACGACGTGCCGAGCTCGATTCAAATAATCTAACACCGGGGGGTGGGAGATGACAAGGGGCGGTCGCGGGCGGGGGGTTGACACGGTTCGTGCGCGGCTGTAGCTTCTGTGTGTAACCGTTTACACCCAGGAGGGAAGCCGCAGCCCATGATCGAGCAGACCCGATTCGGAACCCGCAAAACCGTTCATCGAGGATTCGACGACGTGCTGGCAAGCACCAAGCGCGCCCTCGCCGATCACGCCTTGCACGTCGTCTCCGAGGTCGACCTCGGCGCGGAGCACCGCAAATGCACGGTGATCGGCGCCTGGAACGCCCTCTCCGCGCCCGCGGTCGAGCGCGAGCCCGACCTCGGCGCGCTCCTCCCCTGCAGCGTCGTGGTCTACGAGCAGGGCTCCGGGGGGGCCTGCGTGGTCTCGGCGGCCGACCCCTGCAACGCCCTCGAGGTGGCCGGGCCCGGCCTGCTGGTCGAGCAGGCCGTCCTCGACTCGGCCGAGAAGCTCCAGCGCGTCATCGAGAGCGTCTGACTCCGCTTGTCATCCCGAGCTGGTTAACGGCGCCGGGCGCAAACGTGACCCACGACACACTCGCGCCCTTGCGCTCGGCGCAAAGTAATGACGTGCCTGCGAATAGCGCGCGCTCACACGCCGTGGTCACGCTCGTCTGCCCGTCCCAGACGGAGTTGGCGCGCTGGTCGGCCGCCGAGAATGCCGGCAAGTTCCTGGTCATCCCCGACGTGAACGTGCTCGAGCAGATGCTTCGCAGCCCGGTCATGCAGGCCAGCGGTGAGGTAGTGCGGGTGATCATCGACGGCGGGGCCGATCTCGACCGCTTCCTCTACCTGGTGGCCACGCTCCCCGACAGCTTCCCCGGCGAGCTGCTCTACATCCGCTCCGACGGCTCGGGCCATCTCAGCACCCGCGAGCTGAAGACGCTGCGGACGGTGACCACCATCAACGAAGTCGCGGTCGAGGTCTATCTCCGCTGGCACGGCCTGCCCGCCCGCTCCCGCAGCAGCTACCCCCCCGAAGAGGCGCTGGCGCCCCCGGCCCCGGCCCTCCGGCCTGACAAGCGTTAGCCCCGAGCCCCGAGCCCCCTTATCCCTGCCGCCCTTCGATCGTGCCCAGCAGCGCGGCCGCGGCCAGGCCGAGCCGGCGATCGAGGGCGCGCCGCGAGTCGAGCGAGAAGTCGACCGCCAGGCGCAGCAGGAAGGGGTTGAAGTTCTGTTTCACCTCGCCGACCGGCGAGCCGCCCATCGTGATGTGGAAAGACTGCGGCACCAGGTTCGTGAGGAGCCGCCGCAGCAGGGCGCGGGCCTGCGAGTCTTCCTGCACCACCGCGATCGGCTGCTCGTTCATGTCGAGGATGTGCCACTCGTCGCGCAGGATCGAGCGCACTCCCTTCCGCCGCAGCACGCCGATCCGCGTCCGCTCCGCGGTGCTCACGTCGTAGCTGGCGGACAAGTCGATCACCGACCGCGCCTCGATGATCAGCACCTCGCGCTGCCGCTGCTCGTCGGCGTAGAGGCGGATGTCCTCCTTCAGCTTGAAGCCCTTTTTGCGCCCGTAGAGGAGCAGATGGCCGTCGGGCCGGAGGATGGTGAAATCGGTGTGGATCGGCGAGAAGAACTTCCGCCTCAGCTCGTATCGGTCGTGGGAGAATGGGTCCATGACGGCCTCACTATATAGACTGGCGGCTCACAGCCGGGTGTGACGGCGCCCCTCTTCGGGACGCCGCCGGGATGCCTACATTGAAGCCATGCGCATCCATCAGCTCATCCTCGCCTGCTGCCTTCTCGCGCTCACCGCCGGGTGCCGCCAGCCCGAGCCGCCAGCCGGGAGTCGCGAGCTTCCGCCCGGCGACGCCGCGGCGGGCAAGCAGGTGTTCATGGAGATGCGATGCTGGGCCTGCCACGAGATCTACGGCGGCGACATGCCGCAGCCGGTGGCCTCGCCGGCCGTCCCCGTCTACCTCGGCGGCAATCAGATCGCCGCGCCGGACGACCTCTATCTCCTCCGCGCCATCGTCGAGCCCTCCCACGAGCTGGCCCCCGGCTGGGACGAGGAGATGATGACGCGGGAAGGACGATCACGGATGGGCGACTACGGCGAGGCGATGACCGCGCGCCAGCTCTTCGACCTGATCGCGTTCCTCAAGTCCCGCTACCGCCAGTGACGGGTTGGCTCCCCCACCCGGGCCTTCCCTTGCGTCGAGGGTGTTCCGCGTCACGGTGCCGGCGTCGCCGAGTAAAAGAATCGAGTCGGGTAACGTTCTGAATGTGAAGCGCTTGCAGCGTATTTGCTGCCGGCGTGCTCCCGCTCACAACGGCTCCGGCGGCTCGGCCCGAAGATGCCTGGCCAAGGAGCCCATCATGTACAGAGCTTCAACCCACGCAGTCATCGCCCTGGTGCTTGTCTCGATGCTCTCCGGGTGCCGGAGTGAGAACTCGGTGACGGGTCCCCCGTTGCTGACCACGCGGACCCTGGCCGGGCAGATCGTTCCGGTCGGCGATCTGACCGGATCGTCGCCCGCCGGCATCAACGTCACCTCGAACGGGCAGGTGGCCGTCACCGACGCCGCCGGCCAGTTCGCCTTCATGGGACTTCCCGCGAAGGACGTGCAATTGACCTTCACGCGCGCTGACGGAATCAGCGCCCAGGCGACGGTCGACGGCACGGCCGCCTCGGTGGTCGTCCAGTTGCAGAAAACGCAGGCCTCGGTCCAGGTGACGGGCAACGGCAACGGCAACAACCGTGGCCAGACGCGCGAGCTGGAAGGCCTCATCCTCGAGGTGGACGACACATCGATCACGGTGAACAACGCCAGCACCGGCGGTCCGGTGACGGCGAAGATCACCTCCGATACGTTCATCCGGTTCGGCGGCACGCGCCTGACGGCGGCGGACCTCGAGGTCGGCGACAGGGTTCATGTCCGGACGACCACCAACGACGACGGTTCTCTGACCGCGCTGGAGATCATCCTTCAGGAGCGGAAGGAGGACGACGGGAACGGGAACGGGAACGGCGGCGGGCAGACCCGCGAGCTGGAAGGCCTCATTCTCGAGGTTTCCGACACATCGATCACGGTGAACAACGCCAGCACCGGCGGTCCGGTGACGGCGGCGATCACCGGCGACACGGTCATCCGCCGGGGCAACACGCACCTGTCGGCGAGCGACCTGAAGGTGGGTGATCGCGTCCACGTCAGGACGAGCGCGAACACCGACGCCTCGCTGACGGCGCTGGAGATCATCCTCCAGAACCCCGCCCGCTGAGCATCATCGCTTCGTGAACATGGCGACGGCCACCCGAACGGGGGGCCGTCGCTTTTTACGATCGGCGCTGCGCGGCCTGGGACTCGTCGGAGGGGGGACCGGTCACCCGTCCGCCGCGTCCCGTCCGTGTGGGGACGTTGCGGAGTCCCTCCACACAGTCGCGAACCAGGTCGGCCAGGTGCATCACGTCGAACGGTTTCTGGACGATGGCGTGGACCTCGGGGCAGCGCGTCTGGCGGATCTGGTCCAGCGCGTCGGCTCCGCCGGCCGCGGTCTCGCAGGCGAGTCCCAGACGGCTCAGCGACATGACGAGCATCCGGCGGATCGCGAGTGTCCCCGGTCCCTGCGCGGACGAAGCCCTGGCCCCTGTCATCCCGAGCGTCAGCGAGGGATCTGGGCGGGAGGCAGGGATCCTGTATGATTGGGCTCTGACATGATCACTTCGCCAATCCATCCCTGCGGCTGTATGCGCGCCGGAGCCGGCGCGGGCAGGAGATTGCCGATCGATCGATAACTCGAAAAGAGAAGCGACTCTCACCTCACGGCCCGCGTCGGTACCTCCGACCGGGCTGTTTCGTTTTCACGGAGATGAACTTGAGCCCGGCACAGATCCGCGAGTCGAACCGCTCGATCCTTCAGTTGATCGGGTCGACGCCGCTCATCGCGCTGCGCCGCCCGTCCGGCGGGGGAGCGGAGCTGTACGGGAAGGCGGAGTGGGCGAATCCGAGCGGCTCGGTGAAGGACCGGGCCGCGGCACGCATCATCGAAGAAGGGGAGCGCAGCGGCGAGCTGCGGAGCGGGAAGACCATCCTCGATGCCACGTCGGGCAATACCGGAATCGCCTACGCCATGATCGGCGCCGCTCGCGGGTACCGGGTCACGCTCTGCATGCCCGCCAATGCCAACGCGGAACGGAAGAAGATGCTCCAGGCGTATGGGGCGGAGCTGGTCTCGACCGACCCGATGGAAGGGGCGGACGGCGCGGTGGAGGAAGCGCGCAGGATCTACGCGGCCGATCCCGCGCGCTACTTCTACGCGAATCAATACGACAACCCGGCCAACTGGATGGCCCACTACGACACGACCGGGCCGGAGATCATCGCCCAGACCGGCGGCCGCATCACGCATTTCGTGGCCGGGATCGGCACCAGCGGCACGTTCGTCGGCACGGGACGCCGGTTGCGCGAGTACGACCGCTCCGTCCGGCTGATCGCCGTCCAACCCGACTCGCCGCTCCACGGCCTGGAGGGGATGAAGCACCTCGCCTCCGCCTCCATCCCCGCCATCTACGATCCTCTGCTCGCCGACGAGGTGATCGCCATCTCCACGGAGGAGGCGCAGGCGGCGGCGCGCCGGCTCGCTCGTGAGGAAGGCCTGCTCGTCGGCGTCTCCAGCGGCGCGAACGTCGCCGCGGCCCGGCGCGTCGCGGAGCGGCTGTCCGCGGGCGTCGTCCTCACCGTGCTCTGCGACGGTGGACTTCGTTACCTGTCGGAGCGGTTCTGGGAGGAACGATGATCCTGAAAATCGAAGTCGCCCGCGCCATCGAGGGCTCCGCGCGTGAGACGTACCCCGACGAGTGCTGCGGCGCGCTTCTCGGGACCGGCGACACGGCGACGCTCGCCCTCCCTCTCCCGAACGCGTCCGACGAGCCGAAGCAGCGCCGCTTCCGCATCCGTCCCGACGACTACCGGCGCGTCGAGCGCCGCGCGGCCGAGGAGGATCTCGATCTCCTCGGCTTTTTTCACTCGCATCCGAACCACCCGGCCATGCCGTCCGCGTACGACCTGGAGCATGCCTGGCCGAATCTGATCTACGTCATTCTGTCGATCGACGGGGACCGGGCCGGCGACCTGACGGCCTGGCTCCTCAGCGACGACCGGTCGCGACTCGATCCGGTGGAGGTGAGCTCATCATGACCCGCGTCTTCATCCCCACACCACTTCGCCCTTACGCCGGCAAGAGCGCCAGCGTCGAGGTCGACGGCAAGACCGTCGGCGAGGCCCTCGCCGATCTGACGCGCAGTCACGGCGGCCTGCGCAGGCACCTCTACACCGAGGAAGGGAGGTTGCGGACTTTCGTCAACGTCTACGTCAACGATTCCGACATCCGCTACCTGCAGAAGGAGGAGACTCCGCTCGGCCCCGGCGACACGATCTCCATCGTTCCGTCGGTGGCCGGAGGGTCTGTCGCCGCGGCGGAGCCGCTGGCGCTCTCGAACGAGGAGATCCGCCGCTACAGCCGGCATCTGATCATGCCGGAGGTCGGGCTCGACGGGCAGCGCAAGCTGAAGGCGGCGCGCGTTCTCTGCATCGGCGCCGGAGGACTCGGCTCGCCGGCCACGCTCTACCTTGCCGCCGCCGGGATCGGCGCCATCGGCCTGGTCGATTTCGACGTCGTCGACTTCAGCAACCTGCAGCGGCAGATCCTGCATGGAACCTCCGACGTCGGCCGCCTGAAGCTCGAATCGGCGGAGGAGAGACTGTCGGACATCAACCCGGGCGTCCGCATCGAGCGGCACGAGGCGGCGCTCACCTCGGAGAATGCTCTCGACATCCTCCGGGATTACGACGTGGTCGTCGACGGGACGGACAATTTCCCGACCCGCTACCTGGTCAACGACGCCTGCGTGCTCCTCGGCAAGCCGAACGTCTACGGGAGCATCTTCCGATTCGAAGGGCAGGCATCGGTCTTCGCCACCGAGGGGGGCCCGTGCTACCGCTGCCTCTATGCGGAACCGCCTCCGCCGGGATTGGTGCCGAGTTGCGCCGAGGGGGGAGTCCTCGGCGTGCTGCCGGGGATCATCGGGACGATTCAGGCCACCGAGGCGATCAAGCTGATCCTCGGCGCCGGCGACACGCTCGCCGGACGCCTGCTGCTCTTCGACGCTCTCGGCATGCGCTTCCGTGAGCTGAAGCTGCGCCGCGATCCCCAATGCCCGATCTGCGGCGATCGCCCCACCATCCGCGAGCTGATCGACTACGAGGATTTCTGCGGCGTGACGCAGCACGACGAGCTCGCCGCCGGATCGGACATCAGCGTCGAGGAGCTGAAGGAGAAGCTCGATCGGAAGGAAGATGTGCTGATTCTCGACGTCCGCGAGCCGCAGGAGTACCAGATCAACCGCATTCCGGGATCGATTCTCATTCCGCTCGGCGAGCTCCCCGAGCGCGTCCACGAGCTCGACTCCGCGCGCGAGATCGTGGTCCACTGCAAGGTCGGTCCGCGCAGCACGCGCGCGCTGGAGTTCCTCAAGGGAACGGGCTTCCGCCGCGTCCGGAACCTCCACGGCGGCATCGTGAAGTGGGTCGAGCGGATCGACCCCGGCCAGCCCGTCTACTGAATCTCCTCCGTACCCCTCTGTGCCCTCTGTGTCTCTGTGGTTGCTTTTTTCACCACAGAGCCACAGAGGACACAGAGGGGACCCAGAGTCCCGTCACCGCTCCCCACAAAGCCATCGACGAGGAAGCGCAGCGCGCGGAGGGCGTCACGCCCGGCCTGGTCCGTCTGGCGGTGGGATGCGAGGACCTCGACGACCTCCGTGCCGACCTCGCCCAGGCGCTGCACGCAGTGGAGGTCGCGGCCGAGGTGGTCCTGCAATAACAGCACGGGGGGGTCCAGGCGGGCCTCTTTGGTTTATCTTCCCCCGATGCGAATCGCCATTCTGCTCGCGCTCGCGGCGGCGCCTCTCCTCGCCGCCGATTCCGCTCCGCTCCTCACCCCCGCGGAGACGCACGCCCTGGCGCAGGAAATCTCCGGCGAGGTCGCGAAGCGGAATCTCGAGGAGATCGCCCGCCACCACCGGATGCGCGCGTCGGACGGCTTCCGCGCCGCCGCCGATGCCATCGCCTCCGAGCTTCGCCGCTACGGCCTCGCCGAGGTCGAGCTGCTCCGCTTCCCCGCGGACGGCGCGATCTTCTACGGGACGCAGCGCTCCCGCCCGTCGTGGAACGCGGAGTTCGCCGAGCTGTGGGAGCTTCGCCAGGGGGGCGATCTCCGGATGGCGAGCTGGGACGAGATGCCGATGCGGCTCGCGCAGGACAGCGAGAGCGCCGAGGTGACGGCGGAGCTGGCCGACGTCGGAATGGGAACGACGGCGTCCGACTATGCCGGGAAGGACGTGCGGGGGAAGATCGTCCTGGCCGGCGCGCAGCCCGGCGCGGTGGCGCCGCTGGCGGTCGGGAAGCACGGCGCGGTGGGGATCCTCAGCTACGCGCAAAACCAGCGCACCGCCTGGTGGGGCGAGGACGAGAATCTGGTGCGCTGGGGACACCTGGAGACCTTCGCCGAGACGCCGGCCTTCGCCTTCATGCTGTCGCTGAAGGAAGCGCGCGCGCTGCGGGAGCGCCTCGCCCGGGGGGAGAGCATCCGCCTCCGCGCCGCCGTCCGCGCCGGAAAAACGCCGGGACATTACGAGGTGTTGACCGCCGCCATTCGGGGAACGGGCAACGACGAGATCGTCTATGGCTGTCATCTCGATCATCCCCGCCCCGGCGCCAACGACAACGCCAGCGGCTGCGCGGCGATCCTCGAGGTCGCCCGCACGCTCTCGAAACTGATCGGGGAGGGGAAGCTCCCGCGGCCGGCGCGCACGATCCGCTTCGTCTGGCCGCCCGAGATCGAGGGGACGATGGCGCTGCTCACCGCTCGTCCCGACCTCACCGCGCGGATGAAGGCGGCCATCCATCTCGACATGGTCGGGGGCGGGCCGGAGACGAAGGCCATCTTCCACGTCACGCGCGGCCCCGCCTCGCTCCCATCCTTCATCTACGACCTCGGCCAGGAGATCGGCCGCTGGGTGAACGAGCAGACGGCGAGCTTCGCCATGACCGGCTCCGCCCCCTATCCGCTCAATGCTCGCACCGGCGGCAAGGAGGCGCTGCTGGCCGCGTTCCCCGACCTGACCCTCGGCAGCGACCACCAGATCTACAGCGAAGGATCGTTCCGCATCCCGGCCATCTACCTGAATGACTGGCCCGACCGTTACATCCACACCACGGGCGACCAGCCCGCGAACATCGATCCGACCAAGCTGCAGCGCGCCGCCTTCATCGCCGCGGCGAGCGGCTGGGTGCTGGCGAACTTCGACGCCGGCGATGTCGGGCCGATGATGTCGCTCCTGCAGCGCAACGCGCTGCGGCGCGCGGCCCAGAGTCATCGAGTGCCGTTCAGCGCCGAGTACGAGCGGCGTCTGGCCGAGTCGATCGGCGCGTTCGCCGCCCCTTCCGAAGCGGAGCGTCGCGCCGCCGCGACCTTTCTCTCCTCGCTCGAGCGTCTCACCGGCGCCGCCCCGCGCGCGGCCGCGCCGCGCGGCGAGGGAGCGGTCGTCTATCGGCGCAACCCCCGGCTCCTCGGCCCGATGAGCGTCTTCGGCTACGACTACCTCGAGGCGCACTACGGAGCGGAGAGGGCCGCGAAGCTCGAGCTGCTCCGCATCGCCGGCGGACGCCGCGGCTCCGGCGCCGACTACGCGTACGAAGCGCTGAACCTGGTCGACGGCAGGCGCACGGTGCAGGAGATCCGCGACCGCCTCTCCGCCATCTACGGCCCGGTCGAACTCGGCGCCGTGGCTCAGTATCTGCGCGCACTGGAGGAGATCGGCGTGGTGCGCACCGCCGGCGGACCAGCCCGTTGAAGCTTCGGGGGTGGAAGGCTCCCGGCCCCGATCGTAGGGCCGGAGGCTGGTTCAGCCCGACGTGGTGATGTGGCTGGAGCTCGCCGCGGCCGTCCGCCGCGTGGTGGGCAGCAGCGTGCCGGTGGTCGTCGCGCCGGTGCCGGAGCTCGACGCCGTATCGGCGACGAGAACGCCCTGCGCGAGTTTCTCGGGTACTTCCGGCTGTGCCGGTAGAGCGGAGCTTCATCGGTCGAGCCAGTAGCTGACCTTGATCAGGAACACCTCGTCGGACGGCACGCGACCGAGCGCGGAGAGGTCGCGGCGGAGACGGAAGTCGCCGATGCCCTCGACCCCCTCGCGGTTCTCGCTCCAGACGACGTAGAGCGCCGAGCCGCGGCGAAACTCCCATCGCACCACGGCGTTGCCGCGCAGGCTGCGGAAGTTGAAGTCGTGGTCCCCGGGCGCGCCCGCGGCCGGCACGAAGCGCCGCGTCCGCGGCGCGGCCAGATCCTTGAAGCCCTCGTAGTCGCCCGCGGCGATGAAGGGCTGGAGGTAGAGCTGCACCGCGAAGCGCGGGCTCCGCGTCCACTCCAGGCGCGTGCCGAGCGCGAAGGTCCGCTGGTCGATCGTGGCGAAGACGTACCGGCTGCCGTACGTCGCCGTCGCCGCCGGATCGGGGATCGTCTCGACGTACTGAGACCTGTTCCTCGACCGGTCGAACACCGGCGAGACGGCCAGCGTGAGATGCGGCGCCGGGTTCCAGGTGATCGAGAACGCCATCTGATGCTGGAACGAGCCGTCACTCCTTCGTGCGTGAAACTGCTCCGTCGCGGCGACGACCCTCCGCCGCTGATCGGTCCCGCCCCCGAGGACGGCGACGAGCAGGGGAGACGTCTGCAGAAGCGGTCCGCCGCGCGTGGCGCGGTCGTCGAGCGCCTCGGCCTCCGCCCCGGCGTAGAAGAAGCCGCGCAGATAGTTCGTATGCGTCCACTCCGCGCCGGCGAATCCGCCGTCCAGCACGATGTCGCCGGCGTGGTTCCAGTGCCGGTAGCGCCCGGCCGCGAGATCGCGCTGCCGGAAACGCCTCGTAACGGTCGGGTCGGTGTAGAGCAGGATGCCGAACGTACTGACGTAGTCGGCGCGCTGGAGGAAGCCGGAGTCGTTCAGCTCGAACCCCGGTGAGAAGCTCTCCACTGTCCCGACGTACCGCCACGTCCCGCTCTTCTTCTCCACCGCCAGCCGTCCGGCGGTCCCGCTCAGCGACGTGCGCGCGGGGTCGAGCTCGATGTGCGAGGCGTCGGGCCGGTGGTAGCCATGCGCCGGCGCGGTCTGCGTCTCGGCGATGGCCGCCGTGCTGCCCGAGACGCGGCTGGCGGCGAGGTACCCCTCGACGACGACCTCGCGGTCGCCGAACCACCAGTAGCCGTCGACGCCGGCGGTCCAGGCGTCGTCGCGCAGGCGGTCGAGCTCCGCGGGGAGGTTGCGGCGGGTGTTGGTGACGAGGACGCCGAGCCGGCCGCGGTCGCCGAGGTCGCGGGCGGCGCGGCCGGCGAAGTAGTTCGTCATCGGCTCGACGACTCGCGACTCTCCTTCTTCCGAACGCAGCAGCGAGCGTTCCTGGTCGGTCACGGCGTCGAGCAGGCCGAGCGACCACCCTCCGGCCGTTTTTCCGGTCAGCTTCGCCGCGCCGAGGATGGTCGTCTCCCGCGGCGGGTCGAGCAGGTCGTCCTCGATCAGGGCCGGGCCCTGCGGCGCCCTGCCGACTCGCCGCGAATAGAAGAACCGCGGCCGCGGAGGTCCGATCGGAATGCCGAGGTCGATGGCCGCGCGTCCGAACTCGAACAGGCCCGCTCCCTCGACGAAGAAGGGGCGTCTCTCGGGATAGAAGGTCTCGAACTGCGTCAGGTTGAGCACGGCGGGGTCGAGCTCGACCTGGCCGAAGTCGGGGTTGATCGTCCCGGTGAGCGTCAGGTTGGACCCGAGCGCGTACTTGAGATCGAGGCCGGCGTTGCCGCGGGTGCCGCGATTCCCCGGCGCGCTCCCCGTCTCCGCCCGCGCGACGCCGTAGGGGAGCAGCTCGAGCGCGCGGCGGTGGCGGATCCCCTCGATGCCGCCGAGGTGCGCGAAGCGCGACACGGATCCCGACTCGTTCTTCGGCGTGTGCGCGAGCCGGTCCTCTTCGCGGTTGCGCAGGATCTTGCGGATGAAGTTCACCCCCCACGTCTGCCTCTCCCCGCCGCTGAAGCGGAGCTGCGACCACGGGATGGCCATCTCCACGCTCCACCCATCCGGGAGCCGGATGGTGGCGGAGGCCCAGACCGCGTCCCAGTCCCAGTCGGAGGCGACGTCGTCGAAGAGGGCCTGGTCCGCCTGCACGCCGGAGGCGGAGACCCAGAAGCCGGCGCCGGAGCGGTGATCATGATACGGATCGAGAAGGACGCCGAACCAATCGGTCTCCATCGTGCTGTCGCGGCGGCCGAGCCGCACGTCGGGGGGATGCGAATCGTGGAGCATCGCGCCGACGTAGAGGCCCGCCTCGTCGTAGAGGATGCGGATGACGGTGCGCTCGGTGGCCGGCTCGCCCTCGTGCGGATCGCGCTGGACCAGGCCCGTGATCTCGGGCGCGTGCCGCCAGACCTCCTCGTCGAGCCGCCCGTCGATCACCGGCGCGCGCTCGGCGCGGACGGCGCGCACCTCGATCGGCGGCGGGGAGTGAGCCGCCAGCGGCAGCGCGGTGAGGAGGACAAGAGCGAGCGGCTTCATCGGTGCCGTAGCAGGGAGCAGGATAACCGCCCTGGAGCGCAGCCCGTACTCCCGCGCGCCCGCTGTCCCCCGCCCGCCGCCTCGCATTGACGAGCTAGCCGTCTGCTGGCTGGTATCGGACTTCATCCAGGTCAAGGGTTCCCTGGCCGACACTGGTGATCTTCCCGACCACGTCTATTGTCGATCCGATTGAAAGCTCGCAGCCGCCGAGCATGTTCCGCGCCTTCAGAGCTACGCTTCCTGAACGAAGCTCCACATCGCAACTCTTTTCGGCACGTTTCGCGATGACTCGACTCATGATGCCGCGCCATCCTCGTTGTGGCAGCCAGTGCGCCACGGCGTTCTCGCCCCGTTTCTCGATCACCTCTGCCGGATCGGTTTCGAAGAGCAGCTTCGTCGTACCGGTCGCGTTCGCCCATGAGGCAGGTTGCACGTCGATCCGATATAAAGCCCAGCCATCTGAGACCTTGACGAAAGTAACTCCCTCGAGCCACCGAGCGACTTCATCGAACTCAGCTTCGAACGCGACGAAAAGAAAGCCGGCCTCGGGCCTTGGTTGCGCTCGCAACTTGCGATGCAACGGGCCACCACGGAGCTGCGCCGTCTCACGTCGTGCCACAGCCCGAAACTGGGCGAATGGAACTGCCTGTTGCACCATGCCGGAGAACTGGGCGTAGATCGTTTCGTACTCTCCGGCGTAAAGTGAGTCGAGTATCGCCTCTCCACGAGCAATCGCGGCCTCGATTTCCTTGGCGTCATCGGAGCTGGCGGAGAGATCGGTGGACACCGTAGTTGCCCCGCAATTGTTTCCTAAGAGGCACTCCAGTGTCTTGGGCGTGTTGAAGAAGGCGCAGCTCACGAACAGTACCGCCGTAGTAACCGTGATGGAAAGAAAGGCCCAGGCCATCGCGAGTGCGAGCGGCCGCAACGCCGTCGATCCGGTTCGCGACAGCGCTGCAAAGATGACCAGAATCACCATCGCCACGAAGACGACCAAGCCACCGATGATGGCTGTCTGGGGCTCGAGTTTCCAACCCGTCAGGACGATCGAGACAACTGCTGCTATCCCGCCTACTCCAAGGGCGTACCGCATCGACGGCATTTCGTGGATCGCAGCACGGACCAACCCCATCGGCGAGATGCTCCAGCTTGGTACCGGCTCACGACTGTCTGGCAGCATAGACGGGCTCCTCTTGCTCTAGCCTTTCCCTGGGCGTGCGCCTGTTATCTGAGGACGGGATGATGCCGATATTCCACTTGACGTCTCGTGTTTGCGTGCCATCTAGCGCCTGATGCGATCGCCGCCCGGATGAACGACGTGGCTACATGGCACAGCGTCCGCGGCGTGAGCTCGGTGCGAGCACGGATAGACGTCGTATGGGTGACAAGGACCAGGTCCATTTCGGCCAGAAGCAAACGTGTCCGCATCGTACCTGGTCGCCGTTCGGGTGAGCGGGATGTGTACATGGAATGGCGTCACCATTGGGGTGAGCGCGGTGAGTACATGCAACGAGAATCGTGTCAGCGGGAGGTGTCTTGGAGCTCAAGCACCTTGTGAGGTTGATTGCACGCTGGGGCCCGGGCAGATGAGTCCAGTCACCTCCGGCTTTGGACAGGTCTTGTTGAATCGCAGGAATATCGTCACGCGAGAGAACGCCGCTGCGTATCAGTTCACGGATACCGAAACAGTCTGCTTCCTGTTCCTGCGCGAATGGAATGTTTCGAATCGCGTGTCCGAGCGCGTGGTGGCCACATTCATGTCCATACCAGAACAGGCGCGTTGCCGGCGACATCCAAGCCAGGACGTTCGGATTGTAGAAGACAATCGGCGACCCATCCCGTGCCCACGTCGCGAAGGCTACGTCCTGCAGGTCGTACTTGACGACGGATGCCACGGGAAGACCGCGAAAGTCACGGCATCCATCGTATGTAATCTGCC
>DATLEX010000192.1:0-14417 GCA_035525045.1 Thermoanaerobaculia bacterium
CGTGGTCAACTCGGTGTGCGGATGTGCCGCCGGCAACGCCCGCCCCGCCGTGGCCATGGCCCTCGAGAACGACGTCGTGCCCGACAAGAAGATCACCGTCTTCGCCGGGAACGACCGCGAGGCCACCGCCCGCGCCCGCGAGTACTTCACCGGGTTCCGCCCCTCCTCCCCCTCCATCGCCCTCATGCGCGACGGGGAGGTGGTGAAGATGTGGGAGCGGTGGCAGATCGAGGGCCGCCACGCCCACGACATCGCCGCCGAGATGAGCGCCGCCTTCAATCAGTACTGCGCCAAGGCCACAGCGTAGGCGATTTTAGGGATCAGCTCGATCCTAGCGCCTTCTTCGCTTCCGCGAGCGCTTTCTGCACCGCCGCGTCCTCCGGATGCACGGCCGCCGCGTTCTCCAGAAGAGCGATCGCCTGCCGCGCCATCTTCTGACCGGCCAGATAGCGCGCGATCGCGCGGAGATTGCCGGCCGACGCATATCCGTTCTGCCGGATCGATGCCGACCTCCGGAGATAGCCGAGCCCCTCGGCGGGCTTGCCGGTGAGCGTCAGCGCGACTCCGTAGACGCCGGTCGACTCCGAATGCCCCGGATACGTCTCCGCCGCGAAGCGCGCCAGCTCGAGCGCAGCCGGCGCATCGCCCCGCTGGAATGCCGTCTCCACTCCGGTCACGAGCCTTCCGGTCAGATCAGGGACAGCACGCGCGTTCGTCCCGGCGCTTCGCAGGAGCGATCGGAGCCGCGCCGGATCGGTGGTGCCGGAGGCGACGATCTCCCGCGCTTCCGCGGTCCAGACTCTCTCCCAGGCGGCGGCGAGCTCCTCGATGCGCGTCTCGAAGCGGCGATCGAAGCGGTACGCGCGCGGAATGCTCCGGTCGCTCCTGTAGAGCCGGATGTAATCGCGAATGAACGGAAGCTCGCCGCCACGGTGATAGAGGGACGCGTCGGCGCCGGGCCGGCCCAGAAGCCGTGAGGCGATGTACGAGCCGGCCTTCAGAGCCGGCTGGCCGGCCGCCGGATGCGTTCCCTCGCCGATCGTCTTCTCCGCGTTCTCCGGCGATCGATCGATGGCGGCGACCGCCTCGTTGAATGCGCGGAAGGCCGCGGCCAGCTCTCGACGATCGCTCGTCGCCGGCCGCCCCGTCCGGTCGTACTGCAGCATTCCCGCGTCGAAGGCGTTCTCGGCCGCGTCGCGCGCGAGCCGGTCGGCCCGGTCCGGCAGGTAGACCTCCGGGTTCCACGCCTCCCCGGTCAGCTCCCACCAGAGGCGGTCGCGATACGGGCCGAGCCGCGCATCCTCGAAGTTCGAAGCGAGGGCGATGGAGAGGTCGAGCGCCGGCACGTGCACGAGCAGCGTGCGCGTCTCCTGCTGCGCCCCGCCGTGGTTCACGTGGAAGTGGCCGTTCAGCGACGAGACTCCCCAGCCGAGGCCGTAGGTGACCCATCGGCCGGCAGTCGTCGTGCTGGGCCACCACATGGCGTCGGTCATCGAGCGGCCCAGGAGCTTTCCGTCGTCGAGCGCGCCGGCGAACCGGACCATGTCGATCACCGTCGCCCGCGTCCCCCCTCCCGCGAAGCGGCTGCTGATGTTCACGAAGTCGGAGTTCCGGAGCGCGCCGCCGTCGAGGCGGTAGCCGCGGACGCGATTCGGGATGATCGCCGCCGGATCGTCCATCCGCGCGTCCTTCATGCCGGCGGGGTCCCAGACCAGCTCCTTCATCAACGTTCCGAACGGCTTTCCTGTGACCGACTCCAGCGCCGCGCCGACCAGGTTGTAGCCGTACGTCGAGTACGAATAGCGGGAGCCGGGCGGCGCGACGAGGTCGAAGCTCTCGAAGATGGCGATCGACTCGCGGGTCGACTTCGGCTCACGGATGAAGCCCTCCACGGCGTAATTGCGGTAGTGGCTGATCCCCCCGAGGTGGGCGAGGAGCTGGCGTATGGTGACGGCCGATCCCTTGTCGGGAAAATCGGGGACGTAGGTCTGGATCGGCGCGTCGAGGTCGAGCGTTCCCATCTCGGCGAGGCGGAGGGCGGCCACCGCGGTCATCGGCTTGGTCACCGAGGCCATGCGGTACGACGATTCGGGTGTTGCGGGGACGCGGTTCTCGACATCCGCCAGGCCGAACCCGCGCGCCCACAGCTCGCCGCCGCGGAGGACCGCGACGGAGATCGCGGGCATGGAGTCGGACTTCATCTGCTCGCGCACGAACGACTCGAACGATTCGAGCTCGACCTCGAGCGGTGCGCCGTGAGCGAGCAGAGGGATGGCGAGAGCGACGGCGAGCACGATCCTGCGCATGAGACCTCCCTGGTTGGTGCCAGTCTAACTTCGCATACGGAGCCGGCCGGCCGAAGTTCCAGTTCTGTGAATTCCGGGCGCGGGACCGCCGGGATACGATCTGGGGATGGCCGTAGCGATTTTGGATTTTGGATTTTGGGTTTTGGATTGCCCGGGCGGGCAATCCAAAATCCAAACTCCAAAATCCAAAATGACCGGCGACTTTCCCCTCCGTAACTACCTTGTATTGACAGGTACAAGGCAAGGCATTACTGTATCACCATGCCCGAGTTCTTCGAGAACTGGACCACGCAGCTCCGCAAGGGCCTCCTCGAGCTGGCAATCCTGAACGCCCTCGGCAGCAGCCCCCTCTACGGCTACGACATCGTGCGCCGCCTCGGCGAAGTCGACGGGCTGGTCATCACCGAAGGGACCATCTACCCCATCCTCAGCCGCCTCCGGAACGAGGACTACGTGGAGACGTACATCCAGGAATCCCCGGAGGGGCCGGCGCGGAAGTACTACCGCCTCACCGGCCGCGGGCGCGAGGAGCTGCGGCGGATGAACCGCCACTGGGAGCGGCTGCACGAGGCCATTTCCCACGTCCGAAAGGAGCGACTGCGATGATCGACCTGACCGACGCCGCGCGAGTACGGTTCGATGCCTACCTCTCCCGCCTCCGGAGCGCCCTTCGCGGCACGCCGCGGGTGGCCGCGGATGAAGTGGAGCAGAACGTCTGCGAGCACATCGAGGTCGCGCTGGCGGGCACTCCCGCCCCGGTGGGCGCCGAGCACCTCGGCGCCGTCCTCGACCGGCTCGGCCCCCCCGAACGATGGTTGCCGGAGGAGGAGCTCCCGGCCTGGAGGCGCTGGCTCGAGCGCCTCCGGACGGGACCGGAGGAGTGGCGTCTCGCCTACCTCGCGTTCGGATTCTTCGTGGCCATGGTGATCTTCATGCCCCTCGGAGGCATCCTGCTCCTCATCCCGGCCTACCTGCTGAGCCGCGCCTACGTGTCGCTGCTCGCCGAACAGGGAGAGGAGATCGGCGCGCGGAAGTGGCTCGTCTATCCGGCCATCGTCGTCGTGCTGCTCATCGCCGGGTTCCTCGTGCTCATCGGACCTGTCGCTCCTCTTCTCAACTGGGCCTTTGATGAGGGAGGCCTTGCCTTTCTGATGGCGAACAGCGCGGCGAATCTCGAGGGGACACGGGTCGCCGTCGGTCTGGTTCTCATCTCATTCGGAGCGTGGTGGGTCCTCGCTTCCGGACTGCTCGCGCTGCTGCATCGTCCGATCCAGATCATGGGGCGCCCTCTGCTCGACGATTCCAGGCGCAAACATCTCTGGTTTCTGACGCTGGCGGGCGCGCTGCTCGGAGGTGCCGGCGCGGCGGTGGTATTTGCGTGAGTACGGTAGCTTCAGCGACCCGGCGATGCAGTACCGGTTTCGGTCGTAGCGGCGAACGGGCGTCTCATTTTGGATTTTGGATTTTTGGATTGCCCGCCCGCCCGTCACACAGAGTCTCTGTGAACCTCTGTGCTCTCTGTGGCTCTGTGGTGAAACATCATTCCGCCGGAGCGTAAAACGAGCGACCGCGCACGTTTTCATCGATGCTGATCCCGGTCTGCAGCGCGGGGAAGGCGCGCTGCTCGCAGTCCATCCGCTCGCAGAGGCGGCAGGTGGTGCCGATGGGGACGGCGGCGTCGAGGTTGTCGAGGTCGTAGCCGTCGGCGTAGACGAGCTTGCGGGCCTCGCCGACGGGGCAGCCGATGCCCACGCCCATCAGCGCGTCGCCCGCCGCGTAGCCGAAGCTCTTGCGGATCGTGCGCGCCACGCAGAAGTAGGCGGTGCCGTCGGGCATCTTCGAGAGCTGGGTGCGGATGCGGCCGGGCGTGAGGAAGGCCGCGTGGACATCCCACCGCGGGCACGACCCGCTGAAGCGGGCGAAGCGGATGCCGGTCCCGCTGAATCGCTTGGAGATGTTCCCGGCGATGTCGACGCGGACGAAGTGGAACGGCACGCCGGATGCGCCGGCCTTGCGCATCGTGGTCAGGCGATGGCAGACCTGCTCCCAGCTCGCCGTGTAGTGATGCTGGAGGAGCTCGATGTCGTAGCGCACCTCCTCGGTCGTCCGGAGGAACTCGTCGTACGGCATCAGCAGCGCCGCGGCGAAGTAGTTCGCCAGCGCCACGCGGCAGAGCCGGACCGACTCCGGCGCGGTGAGGTGCTTCTCCGAGCGGGCTGTGATGGCGTCGATGGTCTCCCCCGCGTCCACCAGCCCGATCTGGTGCGCGAGCTGGAAGTTCCGGCTCCACGGCGGAAGGACCTCGGAGAGGGAGAGCGTGCGCCGTTCCGGGTCGTAGCGGCGCACGGCGCTGCGGTCGCGGCTGACCGGCGTGAGGATGACCTCGATGCCGTGCCGGTCGCGGAGGAAGAGGGAGAGCGAGCGGTGCATGTCGGCGCGGTCGAGCCGCGCCGCGGCGGCGACTCGCTCGGCCTCCCCCTCCAGCTCGGGGAAGTAGTTCATGTTGGCCTGGATGACGTCGGAGACCTCCTCGGCGGGGAGGTGGGCGGGGTTGAGTCCGAGGAAATCGCGGCCGTCGTACAGCTTCGAGGCGAGGGCGCGGGTGGAGTCGGCCGAGGCGCGGTAGGCGTGGTAGAGGGCGATGACGGCGCGGGCCGCGGCAGGGTTCTCGGCAACCTCGCGCAGGTCGTTCGTGGTCAGCGGATGCTCCTGGAAAAGCGGATCGCCGAAGATCTCCTGGAGGTCGGCGGCCAGCCGGGCCTGGGTGTCGTCGGCGAACGCGGCGAGGTCGGCGCCGAGGACGCCGGCCAGACGGACCAGCAGATGCCCCGGAAGAGGCCGCTGGTTGTGCTCGATGAGGTTGAGGTAGCTGGGGGAGATCTCCAGTCGCGAGGCGAGCTCGGTCTGGGTGAGGCCTTGCTTTCTCCGAAGGCTGCGGACCTTGGTGCCGAGGCGGGGGGTGGAGGTGGTGCTTGGCATGGTTCGTGTCATTCCGAGCGGAGCGAGGGATGACAGGAGCAATTTTACTACCATTCACACCTTGACAGTCAAATCTTTACAGATCGTCACACCATAACATGCTCAAATTGCAGAAGATATTGACAATTGGCCCGATCCATGCTCATAATTTTACACGATGACGCAAACAGCGATCGAGCCTGATGTCCAGCTCGCCGGAGCCATGGGGGAGGGTTACGAGCCGATCCTCACCCCGGCGGCGCTGCGGTTCGTGGCGATGCTGCATCGGGAGTTCAATCCGCGCCGTCAGCAGCTCCTGGCCGACCGGGAGGAGCGGAAGTGGCGCCTCGACGCCGGCGAGCTGCCCGATTTCCTTCCCCAGACCGGCGAGATCCGCGAGAGCGAGTGGACGGTCGCCGGGATCCCGGCCGACCTGCAGGACCGGCGCGTGGAGATCACCGGGCCGGTCGACCGGAAGATGATCATCAACGCCCTCAACTCGGGGGCGAACGTCTTCATGGCCGACTTCGAGGACGCGAACTCCCCGACGTGGGCGAACAACATCGAAGGCCACATCAACCTGCGCGACGCCGTGCGGCGGTCGATCACCTTCGAGAGCGGCGAGAAGCGGTACGAGCTGAACGAGAAGACGGCGACGCTGCTGGTGCGCCCCCGCGGATGGCACCTGCTGGAGAAGCACCTGCTGGTCGACGGGGAGCCGGTCTCGGCGAGCCTCTTCGACTTCGCGCTCTACTTCTTCCACAACGCGAAGGAGCTGATCGCGCGCGGGACGGGACCGTACTTCTACCTGCCGAAGATCGAGTCGCACCTCGAGGCGCGCCTCTGGAACGACGTCTTCGTCCGCGCACAGGGCGAGCTCGGCATCCCCAACGGAACGATCCGCGCCACCGTCCTGATCGAGACGATCCTCGCCTCGTTCGAGATGCACGAGATCCTCTGGGAGCTGCGCGAGCACTCCGCGGGGCTGAACTGCGGACGGTGGGACTACATCTTCTCCTTCATCAAGAAATTCAGGGCCCGCCGCGACTTCATCACCCCCGACCGCGCCCTGATCACCATGGACAAGGGGTTCCTCGCCGCGTACGTCGACCTCCTCATCCAGACCTGCCACCGCCGCGGCATTCACGCCATGGGGGGCATGGCGGCGCAGATCCCGATCAAGAACGACGAGAAGGCGAACGCGGCCGCGCTCGACAAGGTGCGCGCCGATAAGCTCCGCGAGGTGAAGGCGGGGCACGACGGGACGTGGGTGGCGCATCCCGCCCTGGTCGGCGTGGCGAAGGAAGTGTTCGACGAGCACATGCCGCAGCCGAACCAGATCTCGCGGACGAGAGACGACGTGCGCATCGGGCGCGACGATCTGCTCCGCCTCCCCGAAGGGCCGGTGACCGAGAAGGGCCTCCGGCAGAACGTCAACGTGGGCGTCCTCTATCTCACCGCGTGGCTCGGCGGGGCGGGGGCGGTCCCGCTCTACAACCTGATGGAAGACGCCGCCACGGCCGAGATCTCCCGCACGCAGATCTGGCAGTGGATCCACCACGGCGCGAAGCTCGACGATGGGCGCCTGGTCGACGCGGCGCTCTACCGGAAGGTCCGCGACGAGGAGCTGGCGGCGATCGGCGACCGGCCGCACGCCGCCACCGCGGCGCGCCTCTTCGATGAGCTGATCCTCGGCGACACGCTCGCCGATTTCCTGACCATCCCCGCATACGAAGAACTGCTGAAACTGGAGAGGGACTGAATGGCACCGCTGAAACCGCTTCGTGATGCACGACAGATCGAGAAGGAGTGGGAGAGCTCGCAACGATGGGAGGGCACCGAGCGCGGCTACTCGGCGGACGACGTCCTCCGGCTCCGCGGCTCGATCGAGATCAGGTACACCCTCGCCGAGATGGGGGCCGAGCGCCTCTGGCAGCTCCTGCAGAGCGAGCCGTACGTCTCGGCCCTCGGCGCGCTGACCGGCAACCAGGCCGTCCAGCAGGTGCGGGCCGGCCTGCAGGCCATCTACCTGAGCGGATGGCAGGTGGCCGCCGACGCCAACCTCTCCGGGCACATGTATCCCGACCAGAGCCTCTACCCCTCGAACTCGGTGCCGCACGTGGTCAAGCGGATCAACCAGGCGCTGCAGCGCGCCGACCAGATCGACCACTGCGAGGGGCGCACCGACACGCACTGGTTCGCGCCGATCATCGCCGACGCCGAGGCCGGCTTCGGCGGGCACCTCAACGCCTTCGAGCTCATGAAGATGATGGTCGAAGCGGGCGCCGCCGCGGTCCACTTCGAGGATCAGTTGGCCTCGGAGAAGAAATGCGGCCATCTCGGCGGGAAGGTGCTCGTCCCGACCGCGGCCTTCGTCCGCACGCTCACCGCGGCACGGCTCGCCGCCGACGTCATGGGCGTCCCCACGCTGGTCGTCGCCCGCACCGACGCGAACAGCGCGAACCTCCTGACCAGCGACGTCGACGAGCGCGATCACGCCTTCATCAACGGGGAGCGGACGGCGGAGGGCTTCTTCCGCATCCGCGGCGGGCTGGAAATGGCCATCGCCCGCGCCGTGGCCTACGCGCCGCACGCCGATCTGCTGTGGTGCGAGACCTCGACGCCCGACCTCGGCGAGGCGCGGGAGTTCGCCGAGGGGGTGCACCGGCACTTCCCGGGGAAGATGCTCGCTTACAACTGCTCGCCCTCGTTCAACTGGGCGAAGAAGCTCGATGCCGCGACCATCGCGAAGTTCCAGCGCGAGCTGGGGGCGATGGGCTACAGGTTCCAGTTCGTCACGCTGGCGGGGTTCCACGCGCTCAACTACTCGATGTTCGAGCTGGCGCGGCAGTACGCCGCGGAGGGGATGACCGCCTACTCGCGCCTGCAGCAGGCGGAGTTCGCCGCCGAGAAGGATGGGTACACCGCGACGAAGCACCAGCGCGAAGTCGGCACCGGCTATTTCGACGAGGTAACGAAGGTGATCAGCGCCGGCGAGGCCTCGACCATCGCCCTCGAGGGATCGACCGAGGCCGCGCAATTCTGATGTTCGGAGGGACCATGGAAGACATTCGCCCGTATCGACTGGAAGAAGAAACAAAAGAACGCGAAGAGGAACGCCAGCGCGAGCTCGAAACCGCCAAGGCGGAGGAAGAAGTCCCCTTCCACATCCCCCGCGACTGACCCCAAATCGTGACTGATGTGAACAAACTTAACAGGGGGTCATTCGATCACAGATCCGAGGAGGCCGTTCATGCACGGACTCGCCTGGATCGTGATGCTGGCTGCGGTGGAGATTCCCACGCCCCAAGTGCAGATGCTCAGTCCCGACAGCGTGATGCAGGCGTGCGGCGGCATGAGCGCGAAGGCGTGCACCCAGTTCCGGGAGGCAGCACTCCTCTGCGAATGCCGGAAGGAGCCGGAGGGGTGGAAGGTGTTCGCGAAGGCGCGCGCGGTTCCGGCGATGTTCATCAGCCAGGCCTCCTGGCTGGGGCACGAGATGCTGCATGTCTGGGACTTCAAGCACTTCCTGCGGGCGCACGTGGCCGCGCTCGGCCGGCCCCGCTTCGCCACGCCGGCCGAGTGTGAGGGGCTCGTCCGCGCCGCCGTCGCGGCCTTCCCGGAGACGATGCAGCGCATCGCCCGCCTGTCGGCCGACCGCCGCGACGGGAAGAGGATGCAGAGATCAGAAGACCATCTCGTCGTCGTCCAGGCCAAAGTAATGCCCGAGCTCGTGGATCACCGTCTCGCGGACCTCGCGGACGATCTCGCGCCGGCTGCGCGCCACGCGGAGGATCGGGCCGCGAAAGATGGCGATCTGGTCGGGCAGCGAGGGGAGCATGTCGAAGCTGCGCTCCGGCAGGGCCACCCCGCGGTAGATTCCCAGCAGCTCGTCCTCGTCCGATCCTTCGCCAAGGAGGTGGCGGTCTTCGTCGGCCGGCTCTTCTTCGATGACCACGACGACGTTGTCGAGCAGCCGCGCAAACTCGTCCGGCAACTGTTCGAGAGCCTTTTCGACGAGCTCCTCGAACTCGAGAGGGCTTAAGTGCACGGGGGGATTGTAGGGCTCAGGGCTCAGGAGGCCACCGCCCCTGAGCCCTGAGGCATCCTACCAACCCGGCGTGATGTTGAACCCGTACACGAGCTGCTCCTGCGGGCGGTGGAAGGGCTTGGCCGCGAAGACCTCGATGGGGATGTAGCTGAGGAGGATTCGCAGGCCGAGACCCGCGCTCGCGACCGGCACGCGCGCGTTGGTGTTCGTGTTCCACTGCCAGCTCACGCTCTCCCCCGAGCGCCACGCCGCGCCGACGTCGCCGAAGGCGAAGATCTCGGTCGGCAGGAACGAGGCGGGGATGAGCCCGAACCCCGGCGGGCCGAGAAGCGGCGCGCGCACCTCGACGCTGCCGGCCAGGAGCCGGGTCCCGACCAGACGGTCGAACACCGGGCAGGCCTGCGGGTTGGCCCCGCACTCGGAGACATCGAATGTCCATGACTCGTATCCGCGGACCAGCGAGCCCTGCCCGAGGTAGAGACCGCGGAGACGCTGGCTCTCGGCGTCCTGGCCGTAGCGGCCGAAGTGCAGGCCCCGCATCGCGAACGTCACGGGGCGGTTGTAGAAGTAGCGCCGGTAGTCGCTCAGGGCCGTCTGGAAATTGAGATCGCCGGCGAGCGCGCGGACCTCGTGGCGGTAGCGCGTCCCCCGCACCGGCGAGATGAAGCCGAAGGTGGAGCTGTCGCCGACGAAGGCGGCCGATGCCGTGTAGAGATTGACCGAGAAGGCCCCCTGGAACTCGCCGCGACGCCGGTCGGCCAACTGGCCCCCCACGAAGAAGAACTCCTCGAATTCCTCCTTGAAGGCGAAGCGCTGGTAACCCGTCGATCCTTCCACGCGCCGCGTGGCGCTGAAGGGGTACTGGGCCAGCGCCGAGGTCTCCGTGAACGTCTGGATCTGGCGGATCTCCCGATAGATCTCCGCCGTCACCGGCTGCCCGTCGATGACGACGTTCTCGACCCGGTAGTCGTAGAACGGGATGACGTACGGCTGGTGCGCGAGCACCCCGCCCCAGTTGAAGCGCTGCTGCTGGTTCAGATAGAAGACTTCGCCGGCCAACTGGTCGCTGATGCGGTTGGTGGCTCCGCCGCTCCCCTGGAAGGTGACCCCGACGTTATGCCGGCCGAGCACGTCGGAGAAGTAGGCGGCCACCGTGCCGCCGATCGCGTTGTAACCGCCTCCCACGCTGGCCCCGATGGTCGGCGGGCCGAGGTAGGCCAGGCGGAGAGCGGAGCTGTAGGGGCGCTCCTCGAAGGGGTCGGCCTCCGGCGGAAGGCCCTGCTCGGGAGCGTTCAGGTAACCGGTGATCTCCGAGCCGATGCCGCGAAGCGGCGGGAGGATGGCCGCGCGCGGCGTTCCGGCCGGCATCTGCAGCGCCGTCTGCGTGCCGGGAGTGGCCGCCGGAAGGGTGTAGATGTTGTAGTGGTCGTCCTCGAAGAGCGAGAAGACGATGTCGCCGCTGCGCAAGGCCACGCTCAGCGCCGGCGACATGTCGGTGATGCCGGCCACGCCGGTGCGGACGGCGGTCACGCGCGCCACCGAGCCGCCGGCCAGTGCATAGCGGTAGATGTCGGGGATGCCTTCCGGATTGGCGATGAAGTAGAGGCTCCGCCCATCCGGCGACCACTGCGGGTTGATGTGCTGGGCATTCTCGAAGAGGGGCAGCAGGCGGATCGCGCCGGTGGCGACGTCGATCGTGGCGAGTTGCTTCTCACCGAACTGGAGGTTCTCGAAGCTCGTCTCCGGGCCGCGGTCGGTGACGAAGGCGATGGTGCGGCCGTCGGGGGAGAAGGCCGGCTGCAGGTCGGCGTACTTGTCGGTGGTCAGCCGGCGCACCTCGGTGCTCTCGAGGTCGTAGAGGAAGAGGTCGGACACGCCGGTGGTCTGGCCGGAGAGGGCGATGGTCCGCCCGTCGGGCGACCACGCCACATTGATGATCGCCTCCATGCCCGGGACGCGGATGTGCTCGGTAGCCCGCGTCTCCACGTCGACGAGGGAGAGGAAGTTGTCGCCTTTGGCATAGGTGACGAACGCGAGGCGCCGCCCGTCGGGCGACCAGGAGCCCGCCGACTCGATGAACCGCAGCGAATCGAAATGAGCGTCGCGCTGCGAAGAGACGAGCTGGCGCACGACGCGGCCGGTGGCGGTCTCGGCCAGGAAGAGGTCGATCGAGAACAGCTCCCGCGCGGAGAGGAAGGCGATGTGCTTCCCGTCGGGGCTGATGGCGGGGGCGACGTTCAGCTCGGTGGACCGCCGGCGCCGGCGCTGTCCCGGCACCGGCTGGCGCCCGATCAGCGGCGCCCCATGTTCGTCGCGGACCTCCACGACGGGGTTGTAGAGCTCGCGCGCCGATTCCTGCCAGTCGGCAAAGAGCTGCTTGGCATTGATGCCGATGGCGCGCTCCACCGCCTCCTCCACGCCGACCACGCCGGCGGCCATGAAGTAGCGGACCACGGCCTCGTCGCCGAAGCGCGCGCCGATGTAGGCCATCAGCGCCTGGCCGTAGCGGTACGGGAAGTAGCGGGGATCGCGGGAGAGCTGCCGGATGTCTGGCAGCCGGTCGTGGACCGTGGCGTCGCGGATCCACATCGCGGTGAGGGGGTCGATCCGCCCCTTGGAGAGATACTCGGCCATCCCCTCGATGAGCCAGAGGGGGAGTTGTTCGAGGGCGAAGCGGCGGCGGTTGCGCTGGGCCGTGGCGGCGATGTCGTACTGGAAGGCGTGCACGATCTCGTGACCGAGCACATGGTCGTTGGCGGCGTAGTCGCCGGTGAGGGGGAGGACCACCCGGTTCATGAAGGCGTCGGTGAAGCCGCCGGTCCCCTCGCCGATCAGCCCGCCGACGATCGTGGTCTGGTGGAAGTCGGCCGCGTTCGCGTAGAGGACGATGGGTTTGCGGGTGAAGGAGTGGTTGAAGACGCGGGAGAGGCGCGCATACCAGCGCTCGGCCATCCGGCCGATGTCGTGCACCACGTCGGCTTCCTGCTCGTAGTAGTAGATGTCGAAGTGCTCGGTCCGCAGGATCTTGAAGTCGAAGTTCTCCCACTGGACCTTGTTGCGTCCGAAGTACTGCGCTTCGAGTGCAGGGGCGAGGGTGAGGAGGAGGAGAACGAGGAGGAGGAAGATACCGCGGGAGTTACGCATCGCTAGACACCTCGGGGCGACATTGAACCGCCAGCAGGCGTCCGGCTGCAAGTTCGCTGCCTCAGCCGTGCGGGCCGACCCCCCGGGGAGGTGGCGCCACGGCGTCTCCGCCAAATGACAGCCGTCATGTGGCGAGGACAGATCTCCGCCGCCACTTACTTCCGCAGCATCTTGAAGGCGTGGTTCCAGCCGCCGGACCGGGCGCCGTGCAGCACCCACACGATGCACATCGGCTCGAGGTGCCGCGAGCCGTCGATCCCGCCGATGTCGATTACCCCCCACCCGAAATGTTCACACACCTGCGACACGATCTTCTTCGCCTCCTCGTCGTTCCCGCAGAGGAACATGTCCGGCGGCCCGCCGGGGAACTGCGGGTTGACCATGTGTGCGTTCCCGACCGTGTTGAAGGCCTTCACCACCTTCGCCGCCGGGATGGCCCGCTGGACCACCTCGCCCAGCGAGTCGGTGTGGCCGATCGACAGCCGCGGCGGCATCCCGCCGCTGAAGTCGAGCGGATTGGTCGTGTCGATCACCACCTTCCCCTCGAAGTTGGGCGGACCGGCGAGGCGGAGGGCCTCTTCCGTCGCCACGCCGAGCGTGGCCAGGACGATCAGGTCGCCGAACTGGGCCGCTTCTTCGAAGGACCCGGTCGAAACGTGACTGCCCGCCGAGGCGGCCCACTCGCGCAGCTTGGCCGGGTCGCGCGAGCCGACCTTCACGTCATGACCGAGGTTGGCAAAGCCGGCCGCCAGGACCCTGCCGACGTCTCCCGAGCCGAGGACTCCCACGTTCATTTTGCGCATCCGGCAAGTGTACTGCGCGGCGCTGGCATCACTCGCGCAAACCGGCACGGGAGGAGGGCATCGTGAAGCAACTCACCTCGCTCGTGCTCGTCTCGTTCCTCGCAATCCTTCCCGCGGCGGCCTTCGAGCCGCAGGCGGACAACCTCGTCCAGCCCCTCGGATCGGGCGTCCAGATCCTGATCGCCGTGGCGGGCAATGCGGAGGGCGCCGTCGGGACCCACTTCCGGTCGGAGATCCTCATCATCAATTACCGCGACGTCGACCAGGAGGTCCAGCTCTTCTGGATCCCGCGGAGCGGCCCCCCCTTCGTCATCACCGTGACGATCAACGCCCGCAGCGGGCTCGGCTCGTCCGACTTCATCGGCGAGGTCCTCGGCCAGACCGGCCTCGGCACCCTCGTCCTCACCCCGATGATCACCGGGACCAACAACACCGACACGAACGCCCGCCTCTATGCGACTGCGCGGATCTGGACGCCGCAGCCGGGGACGACCGGCACGACGTCGCAGACGCTGTCCACGGTCCCGCTCGCGCACGTGAGCGGGCGGCGGCTGTCGATGGTCGGCCTCCGCCGCGACGAGCAGTACCGGCTGAACGTCGGCGTCATGAACCTCGACAACGACCGGACCCAGACGTTCGTCATCACCGTCGGCGGCAACAATCCGCTCGTCACCGAGAGTGAGACGATCACGCTCCCGCCGCTCTCGATGCAGCAGGTGGGGATGCATGGACAGGCGCTGGCGAACCTGCAGGTGGCGGTCGACAACGTGACGCCGGATGAGACGCTGGCCACGCGCTGGTTCGCGTACGGCTCGTCGGTCGACAACATCACCGGCGACAGTTGGTCGATGCTGGGATTCGAGCGCCCGGAGGTCGCGCCTTAGCGGCCGACGGCGCGGCGGCGCGGGCCGCCGAAGGTGACGAACCATCCGCGCGAGGTCGGATCGCTCTTCAGGAAGTCGAGCAGCAGCGCGCCGACCTTCTCCTGCCCCGCGGCCGATGGGTGCGTCCCGTCGTTCGCGAAGTCGCGCCGCTCCCAGATGAGGCCGTCGGAGCGAGGTTCGGTTCCGTTCGCCCAGAGGTAGGCGCCCCAGCCGATCCATGGCGCCGAAAGATCGGGATGGAGGTCGCCGGCCCGCGGGTCGATCGTTCCGC
>DATLEX010000182.1:0-2668 GCA_035525045.1 Thermoanaerobaculia bacterium
CGAGGAGGACGGGACGAGGGAGTTGAATCCCGGGTTGGATTTCGTGATGCCGAACGAGGGCCGCATGCTGCTCGTCGGCACGCTGGAAGCCGAGGACCGGTTTCTGGAGATTTTCCATCCCTCGAAAGCGCACCGGCGGAAGCCAGGCTGACGCATAGGCGTGGTGCGAGGTCCCTGTTCGGACGCCACGAAGCTGCGCGTTTGTCGAGCGCGCGATGGTTGAATTCGAAGACAGAAGTGTGCGGCCACAAGGGCGTCCAATTCGCTCGAGTATTGAACGGAAAACCCGTTGTCCCCCGTCACTCCACCCGCGCGAACCGCTCCCCCCTCATGACCATCGCCGTCGCCGGGCCGCCGCCCTCGGGAAACTCGAATCCCACCACGATCCCGCCACCAATCTCGATCCGCAGTCGGTTCGCCGGAACGTCGTAGACCTCCGCTCGACTCCCGGCGACCCCCGCCCGCGCCTCCAGCCCTCCAGCCACGACCTGCCACACCATCCGCCCGAGCTTCGGGCTCTCGTAGGTGCCGGCGAAGTGCTCGAGAGGGTGCGCCAGCGGTGCGAGACGGGCCGCCCGCTCGGCGAGATGCGCGGCCGTTTCCTTCTGCCCTTTCTCTCGCTCGGCCTGCAGCGCGGTCAGCTGGCGCTCGTACTCCGCCTCCAGACCATCGCGTCCGATGAGTCGATCATAAATGTAGGTCGCCACCAGGTCGGTGGCGGGAGAGGCGATGCCGCCGCCGTTGGTCAGCACCACCACGCCGATTCCGGTCGACGGCTCGAATGACATGTGCGACCGGTACCCCGAGAAGGCTCCGAAGCGCTGGACGATCGTCCGTCCGTTCCACTCTGCGATGTCCCATCCGTAGCCCCACGCCTTCCGCTCGAAGGGACCGAAGTTGCGCTCCTGCGGCGTGATCGGCCGGTGCATAGACGCGATTGCATCGGCAGGGAAGACACGCTCCCCCTCGAGCCGCCCGTGGCTTGCATGCGCGGCCACGTAGCGGATCAGGTCGTTCGCCGTGGTGAAGTGACCGCCCGCTGCGTGGAGATTCGCATCGGCCTTGGCGAGCGGAACTCGGCCCCATCCCTCGCCCGGAACGAGTGGCGCGAGCGCGTGCGGCATCGCCAGACGCTCGGGATCGAGAGCGGAGACGCTGGCGGTTGTGGACTCCATTCCCAGCGGATCCGTGACCTCGCGCTCAACCACACTCTTCCAGCCGTGACCATCTTCCGAATCGAGGGCAAGACCGAGGATGTTGTACGGGAGATTGCGATAGACGAAGACAGGGCCCGCTTTGGAAGGTCCATAGTCGGCGAGCAGCTCGAACAGCAGCTTCGGCGTGAACTCACCTGTATACGCGGTACGAAAGACCACCGGTCCCTCCTGCACGATCCCATCGGTCATCGTCAGCAGTTGCCGCACCGTGATCGCATCCGCGTCGAGAGGCGCGCTCAGCGCGAGCCCCGGGAGGTAACGCGTGATCGGCGCGTCGAGGCTGATCTTTCCCTCGGCTGCCATGAGCACGATCGCGGTGGCAGTGAGAGCCTTCGTGCTCGATGCGATGTAGAACGACGTATCCGCGGTGACGCGTCGGCCCGATGCGGCGTCGGCTACGCCGAATCCGGCCTCGTAGAGAACCCACTCCCCTTTCGAGACTGCCACCGCCATTCCCGGAGCCAGCCCCGCCTCCACGACACGCGCGGCGAAGCGCTCTACGTCGTCGCGCCACTCTCCTCCGATGGTGGCCTGCCCGTTGGCCGGCGCGGTTGTCAGAAGACCTGCACACAAAATCGTCGCGGCAATTCGCCCCTTCATCTCTCCTCCTGTCTTCTCGAAGATCGGCCTCCGCCTGGGCAGCGTATTGAACGGGTCAAGCCGCCGGCGGGTCAGCCTCGCGCCAGCGCGCGAAAAACAGCGGGTGCCAGACCCGTGAGGGAGCGGATCTCACGGCACATGTGCGGCTGATCCGCGTAGCCGGCCAGTTGGGCGACGGCCGAGAGGCTTTGCTCGGTGCCGGCAAGCTGCTCGGCCGCCCGGCGGAGCCGAACCAGGCGCCGGTAGCGGGTTACCGGAATCCCGTAGGCTCGCCGGAAAGCCCGCGTCAGTGAGACGGGATGCACTCGCAGGCTGTCTGCGAGCGCGCGCACTTCGATTCCCTCCGGACCGAGATCATCGAGTGTCTCTCGTGCGCGGCGGATCCAAGACGGCGCGTCGCCGGGACGTGTGGCCGGTGCACCCGTGACTTCCCCCAGCAGCTCGTGGACCATCTCCTCGGGGTCGGTCGCCGAGGAAGGCTGGACGAGGGCCCGTCCGAGGGCCAGGAGCGGTTGCACTCCGGTGCCGGGATGGCTCCACCGCCAGGTTCCAAGGTCGCGGGCGTCATCCAGCAACGCCTCGGAGTCGAGGATGGTGACGGCGATCGTGCAGGCACCACGAGGGCCCACTTCATTCTCGTGCACCGTTCCTGCCGGCTTGACCACAACGCTGAGGGCTGAGGAATCCTCCTCGACGCCGCGCACCCGCTCGCGAAGGTGACCGTCCAGAACCAGCGTGATGCCGAGCGTTTCGTGCGAGTGCGGCTCGCGCCGATATCCGGCGGCATAGTGAACCCGCTCCACGACAAAACCCCGCCCGGTGAGGGAAGGGCCGGTTTCGTACAGCTCTCT
>DATLEX010000185.1:0-13566 GCA_035525045.1 Thermoanaerobaculia bacterium
CTGGCAGCCCGACCTACGCGTTCACCCTCAGCAGCGCCGCCTCCATCCCGACGATGAGCGTCTGGCTGCTCCTCGCCCTCGGCGCGCTGCTGGGCACGATCGCGGTCATCCGGATGCGATGAGTCTCACTCCACGGGGCCGGCCGTCAACGGCCGGCCCCCGTGGGTCCCTCACGCCACGCGCCACCACGGGACGGCGAGCACGCGGCGGCTCAGCGGAAAAGTCGACTCGCCGTCGTAGAGGAGCAGGCCACCGGGTGCCAGATCGCCGTAGTCGTCGAGGAAGGTCTCCAGACCGCGCGCATCCGACGATGTGACGCGCCGCGCCGTCTTGATCTCGATCGGAAGAACGCGCCGCGCCGTCTCGATCACGAAGTCGACTTCCTGCCCCGCTGCGGCGCGCCAGTAGAGAACCTCCGGCCGCCTCGTCTGAACGTCGCGCCAGGCAAGGAGGTCCATCAGGATCAGGTTCTCGAGGTATGCACCGCGCGGCTCCGGCTCGCCGGAGAGAAAGAGCGCCAGCGCCGTATCGCTCCAGTACAGCTTCGGCGCCTTGATCAGCCGGCGCGTCCGATTCACTCCGTACGCGGGCAGCCGAACCGCCTGATAGCTCGCTTCCATCAGGTTGAGAAACCGATGGACCTGCGGCTGCGAGATCCCGACGTCGCGCGCCAGCTCGCTCTGGTTTACCAGTGCTCCGATGCGCAGCGCTCCCGCGCGCATGAGCCGGCGGAAGTCGGCGAGGTTCTCGACCGCTCGCAGCGCCTGGAGGTCGCGCTCGAGATACGTCTGCACGTACCCGGAGAACCAGAGCTCGCGCGCGGCGTCGTCGCCGAGCGCGTGCGACGGAACAGGCAAGCCGCCGAGCCGCACTGCCCGGCGCCAATCCTCCACCGGTCCTTCCTCCGCGTCGATGGCATCGCGCCATGAGTGAAACGGCGCGTCGAGCAGCGACTGCCAGACACCGGCCCGCCCGAGGCCGAGCCGTTCGCGCCGCGTGAGCGGCCAGAGCGTCACATAGACAGCGCGGCCCGCCAGCGTTTCGGAGATTCGCTCGAGCATCAGCAGGTTCGCCGAGCCGGTGAGCACGAACCGGCCGTTGGTCCGCAGCGGATCGTCATCGACGGCGCGCTTGACGGCGAGGAGAAGGTCGCGCGCGCGCTGCACCTCGTCGAGCACGAGCTCCCGAGCGCGGGCCACCACGGATTCGGGGTCCTCCTCCGCCTGCGTGCGCAGGTCGAAGTCGTCGAGGGTCAGATAGGGGCGGCCGGCCAGCCTGGGAAGGGAGCGGACCAGAGTGGTCTTCCCCGTCTGCCGGGCGCCGGTGAGCACGACGATCGGCGAGACGTCCATCGCCCGTTCGAGGGCCGGACCGGCAAAGCGCGGCAGGTATTCCACATATGTATGATAATCATACTTTATACGTATAGCAAGCCTCTACGAGAGCACCAACGTCCTGGAACGATCGGCCGAGGATACCTCGGAGCCGCGCCACCGATCCGGAACTCCAGCCCTTGTAGAATCGGCGGCCAAACTCGATGACGAAGCTGCCGGATGGCTTGTACGACCTGCTGGTGACGCAGGCGATCGAGCGTGAGCTCTCGCGCCTCGGCAGCGGACGCCGGGCCGATACCGAGCCGCTGGAGCCAGCCGATTCCCATCTCCTCCTCTCGCGCTACATCGCCACGGTCGTCCGCGAGGCGCTGCGCGGCGTTCCGGAGGAAGAGCGTGCCAGCCGGCAGACGCAGATCTGCAACGAGATCATCCGGGCCGTCGCCTCCTCCCTGCCGGAGGAGATCGCGGCCGGCGACTTGATCGCCGAACCGCCGAAAAGGCTCGCGGCTGTCTATCCCTTCGACCCACTCCGATCGCGCCGGCCGCCCTCACCCGAGATCCCGCTCAGCCAGAGCGACCTGCTGGTGAACGCGCGCGGCGAGCCGCGGGTCGGGAGCGTGATGGAGCGGGAGATCGAGTCGGCGGACCGCATCGACCTGATCGTCGCGTTCATCCGCTGGAGCGGGTTGCGCCTGCTCGAGCCGCGGCTGCGTGCATTCACGGAACGCGGCGGCCAGCTTCGTGTGATCACCACGACCTACACCGGCTCGACCGAGCGGCGGGCCATCGAGCACCTGATCTCCCTCGGCGCGCGTGTGAAGGTTTCCTATCACACCGATCACACGCGGCTTCACGCGAAGGCGTGGCTCTTCCATCGCGAGACAGGCTTCTCAACCGTCTTCATCGGTTCATCGAATCTCTCGACCGCGGCGATGGTGGACGGTGTGGAGTGGAACGTTCGGCTGACGCAGACCGACGCGCCGACGATCGTCGAGAAGTTCGCCGCCACGTTCGAGTCGTACTGGGCTGATCCCGACTACGAGCTGTTCGACTCGTCGCGCGATGCCGAGCGATTCGACCGCGCTGTTACAGCGGCGTCCAATGAACCGGCGGCGCCGTTCGTTCCATTCGACATCGGGCCGTGGCCGCATCAACGCGAGATGCTCGAACAGCTCGCTGTCGAGCGTTACCGGCACAACCGCTGGCGGAACCTGGTCGTCGCCGCAACCGGCACGGGGAAGACGGTCGTTGCGGCGCTCGACTACCGCAGGCTCTGCGAGGAACTGGGGCGTCCGTTGTCGCTCCTCTTCGTCGCTCACCGCCGCGAGATCCTCCATCAGTCGATCGGAACGTTTCGTCAGGTGACGCGCGACGGCTCCTTCGGGGAGACGTATGTCGACGGCCACCGCCCCGAGGAGTGGCGGCACGTCTTCGCGTCCATCCAGTCGCTGAGCGCGCTCGACCCGGAGACCATCGGACCTGACGCGTTCGACGTGGTGATCGTCGACGAATTCCATCACGCCGCCGCGCCGACGTACGACCGCCTCCTTCAGCATCTCAAACCGCGGGTGCTCCTCGGCCTGACGGCCACGCCGGAGCGCACCGACGGCGTCTCCGTCCTTCCTTGGTTCGGCGGCCGGATCGCCGTGGAGCTGCGCTTATGGGATGCGCTCGACCGCGGCCTCCTCTCGCCATTCCACTACTTCGGTGTGCACGACAACGTCGATCTCTCGCACGTGGCCTGGAAACGTGGCCGGTACGACGAGAAGGAGCTGGAGAATGTCTATACCGGAAACGACGCCCGGGTGGTGCAGATCGTCGAGCAACTGCGGCAGAAGATCGGCGACCTGAGCCGGATGCGCGCCCTCGGCTTCTGCGTCGGCGTGCACCATGCCGAGTTCATGGCCGGGAGATTTAGCGCTGCCGGCATTCCTTCCGAGGCCGTCCTCGGCACGACCGACAGCGAGAAGCGCGACCGTGCGCTCCGCCGTCTGAGGGACGGCGAGATCAGCTGTCTCTTCGCCGTCGACATCTTCAACGAGGGCGTCGACGTTCCGCAGATCGATACCGTGCTCTTCCTCCGCCCGACCGAGAGTGCGCTCATCTTCCTGCAGCAGCTCGGGCGAGGTCTCCGGCGAACGCGAGACAAGCGGTGCCTGACGGTGCTCGATTTCATCGGGAACGCGCACAGGAACTTCCGCTTCGACCTTCGCTACCGCGCCCTGACCGGCGCGTCGCGGCGCGAGATCGAAGAGGAAATCCTCGGCGACTTTCCCTATCTCCCCGCCGGCTGCGCCATCCAGCTCGACCGCGAGTCCAGCAGGATCGTCCTCGAAAATCTGAAACACTCGATCGGATCGAGCTTCAAGAGCTTCGTCGCCGAGCTGAAGACGATGCCCGCGCCGGTCTCGCTCGCGCAGTTCCTCCACGACGCCGCGATCGAACCGGAGGACCTCTACCGGAACCGCGCCTGGTCGTGGACCCGCCTCAAACGCGAAGCCGGCCACGAACGCCCGGCGACGAACATCGCCGACCGTGTCGTCCCGAGCCGCGAAGAAGGCGAGGGATCCTCCTCCGACGAAGCGAAACTCCTCAACGCCATCGGCCGTCTCCTCCACCTCGACGACAGGCAGCGCCTCGACTTTCTGCGAAACGCTCTGAGCACGCAGCGACCTCCGGCGCTCGCTGAAATCACCCTCGCCGGGCGCCGCATTCTGGAAGGCCTGATGCTCATCCTCTGGTCCGACGGAGAGCGCGACATCGAGTCCGCGGTCCGCCGTGTCTGGCGCCAGACGGCCGTCCGATCCGAGCTCCTCGAACTGCTGGAGTTCCTCGACGACCGGGCCGCCCACCGCACCTTTCCGCTCGCCGGCGAGCTTCCGGACGGCCGAAGGGACCCCTTCCGTGACGTCCCCCTCCAGATCCACGCCCGCTACACCCGCGACGAGGTCCTCGCGGCGATCGGCCGCGCGACGCTGGCCAAGCCCTTCACCCACCGCGAAGGCCCGCTCTGGCACCGCGAGACTGACACCGACTACTTCTTCATCACTCTCGAGAAGAGCGAGAAGGACTACTCCCCCTCCACCCGCTACCGCGACTACGCCGTCTCTCCCGAGGTCTTCCACTGGGAATCGCAGTCCCAGACTCCTGAGAACAGCCCCACCGGCCAGCGCTACATCCATCACCAGCAGCGCGGCTCGAACGTGATGCTCCTGGTCCGTCCCCGAAACAAGGACGCATACGGCCGGGCTGTTTCGTTCACCTTCCTCGGTCCCGCCAGCTATATCGAGCACAAAGGCGAGCGTCCGATGGCGATTCTGTGGCGGCTGCAGCGAGCGATGCCGCTCGACCTCTTTACGCAGGCAAGGGTATTAGCCGGCTGACGAACAAGGGCGGCCTTTCGGCCGCCCTTTACTCCCCAACGCGTGTGCTCCCGGCGGGTCTGGCCATTCGCCGGACTACGAGCACCCGCTCGTACTGCCGCAGTTGAGGCACTTGTAGCAGGCGCCGTTCCGCACCATGATCGAGCCGCAGTCCGAGCACGACGGCGCGTCCTGCTGGAAGCGGATGGGGGCGCCGCCTTTGATGTTCGGGGCGTCGGCGTCCCGCGGGGGCATGACGAAGCCGATGCTCGGGACCGGCGACGCGGTCAGCGCCGGCGCGGGCGCCGCGCCGAGGACGCCCGTCGAGGCGGCCACCGCGTCGATGAAGGTCACGTCCTTCGCCGTCGGCGGCTCCACGTTCGTGTCGGCCGGCGCGGCGGGCTCGTCGCGCTTGATCACCCCAGCCTCCTCCTGCCGCTCGCGGCTGAGGAACTTGATGGCCAGCCACTTGAAGATGTAGTCCATGATCGACTTGGCCATCGGGATCTCCGGGTTCCTGGTGAAGCCCGACGGCTCGAAGCGGGTGTGCGTGAACTTGTCCACCAGGAGCTGCAGCGGCACGCCGTGCTGCAGCGCCAGCGACGTCATGGTCGCGAAGCTGTCCATCAGCCCCGAGATCGTCGAGCCTTCCTTCGCCATGGTGATGAAGATCTCGCCCGGCGTCCCGTCCTCGTACTTCCCGACGGTGATGTACCCCTCGTGGCCGCCGATGGAGAACTTGTGCGTGATCGACTCCCGCTCGTCGGGGAGCTTGCGCCGCACCGCGGCCGGCCCGACACCGAGCTCGGCGAGCTTCTCCCGCGCCGTCGACAGCGGCTGGGAGCGCTTGCAGCCGTCGCGGTAGACCGCCACCGCCTTCAGCCCCAGCTTCCACGCCTCGTAGTAGGCCTGCTCGATCTCCTCGATCGTGGCGCTGGTGGGCATGTTGATGGTCTTGGAGATCGCCCCGCTGATGAACGGCTGCACCGCCCCCATCATCTTCAGGTGCCCGCGGTAGTGGATCGACCGCGTGCCGTTGGCCGGCTTGAAGGCGCAGTCGAACACCGCCAGGTGGGCGTCGACCAGGTGCGGCGCTCCCTCGATCGTGTCGTTCTCGTCGATGTAGTGGATGATGTCGTTGATCTGCTTCGCCTCGTAGCCCAGCCGCTTGAGCGCGGTGGGGACGGTCTGGTTGACGATCTTCAGCATCCCGCCGCCGACCAGCTTCTTGTACTTGACCAGGGCGATGTCAGGCTCGATCCCCGTCGTGTCGCAGTCCATCATGAAGGCGATGGTCCCCGTCGGGGCGAGCACCGAGATCTGGGCATTGCGGTAGCCGAACTGCTGGCCGAGGGCATAGGCCTCGTCCCACACCTTCGTGGCGGCGTCGGCCAGGTCGGCCGGCAGCACGGTGGTGCTGATTCGATACGCGGAGCGGCGGTGCTTGTCGATGACGCGGAGGAACGGCTCCTCGTTCACCGGGTAGCCCTCGAACGGGCCGAGCCTGCCGGCGATGCGCGCCGACTGCGCGTACGACTCGCCGGAGAGGATGGAGGTCATGGCCGCGGCGAAGTCCCGCCCCTCGTCGCTGTCGTACGGCAGTCCGCGGGCCATGAGCAGCGCGCCGAGGTTCGCATACCCGATGCCGAGGGGGCGGAAGGCGTGCGAGTTCCGCTCGATGGCCGGCGTCGGGTACGACGCGTAGTCGACCACGATCTCCTGCGCGGTGATGACGATGCGCAGCGCGGCCCGGTACGACTCCACGTCGAACCCGCTGGCCTCCGAGTAGAACCGCATCAGGTTCAGCGAGGCGAGGTTGCACGCCGAGTCGTCGAGGAACATGTACTCCGAGCAGGGGTTCGAGGCGTTGATGCGCGCCGTGTTCGGGCAGGGGTGCCATTCGTTGACGGTGGTGTCGAACTGCATCCCCGGGTCGCCGCAGACCCAGGCCGACTCGGCCATCTTCCGCATCAGCTCCCGGGCCTTGAAGGTGTCCATGACCCGGCTCGGCTCGGTGACGGCGCGCGTGTGCCAGTCGCCGTCGGTCTCGTAGGCGCGCATGAAGTCGTCCGTGACCCGGACGGAGTGGTTGGCGTTCTGGAACTGCACCGAGTCGTATGCGCCGCCGGGAGCGTTGAAGGCGCCCTCGTACCCGGCCTCGATCAGGGCCCACGCCTTCTTCTCTTCCTTCTCCTTCGACTCGATGAAGTCGAGGATGTCGGGATGGTCGGCGTTGAGGATGACCATCTTCGCCGCGCGGCGCGTCTTGCCGCCCGACTTGATCACGCCGGCGAACGAGTCGTAGCCCTTCATGAAGGAGACCGGCCCGGAGGCGGTGCCGCCGCCGGCCAGCAGCTCCCTCGAGGAACGGATGCTGGAGAGGTTCGACCCCGTCCCGGAGCCGTACTTGAAGAGCATCCCCTCGGTCCTGGCCAGGCCGAGGATCGAGTCCATCGTGTCGTGGACGGAGTTGATGAAGCACGCCGAGCACTGCGGCCGCGCCTCGATCCCGACGTTGAACCACACCGGCGAGTTGAACGAGGCCATCTGGTAGAGAAGGATGTGGGTCAGCTCGTCGCGGAACGCGTCGCCGTCGGCCTCGGAGGCGAAGTAGCCCCCCTTCCGTCCCCACTCGGTCATGGTGCGGACGACGCGGCCGATGAGCTGGCGGACCGACGACTCGCGCCCCTTCGTGCCGAGGTGACCGCGGAAGTACTTCGAGACCACGACGTTCGTGGCCATCTGCGACCAGAACTTCGGGACCTCGACGTCCTTCTGCTCGAAGACCACCTCGCCGCGCTCATTGGTGATGACCGCGGATCGGATCTCCCACTCGCAGGTGTCGTACACGTCGACGCCCGGCCGGGTGAAAGAGCGCTGGACCTCGATCCCGCCGGCCTTCGTCTCTTCTTTCCGCCCCGGCTTGTCCTTCGGCGCGCCGCTGCGCCGGACCGTCTGGGCAGTCACATCGATGGATGTCATTGCTCCTCGCTCCCTTCCGGGGACAAAAAGGGGGACGGGCGCGCGCTTCCCGTCCCCTGTTTCCTTCCCCTACCGGCTGTCGGCTCTCGGCTGCCGGCTCTCGGGCGTCAGGAACGACGCCTTTCCGAGAGCCGAGAGCTGAGAGCCGAGAGCCTTCATGTCAGCAACTCAACGAACCGCCGGCCGGACCGCTTGAGGCACGGGCGACTTCACCTTGACCGTTACCTGGTACTCCCGAATCTGGAGTGAAACCGAGCGCATCGGGGAACGGGTGGCAAGACGCGACTGATGCTTCAAATCCTTCATGGTCCTCCCTCGCTTCACCGAGTTGTTTGCGTTTCGGACAAGCTACGCCCGCTCCTCGGGGAAGTCAAGAGGACTGGCACCAGACTTTACGGTGCCCGCCACACACAACGCGATTTCCCTGGTAAGTATTCTCTCCTCAGGGTGTTACGATGATTCGCACAATCCGCGGTGCAAGCGTGATTTCCGCCGCTTATCCGCCGCTTTCCGACAGGAAATCCGCAACGTTTTGCACAGCTTCTGCGGCCGGAATCCGCAGTTTTTCGACTGCTTTTCCACATCTTCTGCACATCTTTTTCATACACAATTTTTCATCGCTTTTTACGCACGATTTCCGCACGATTTAGCGGACTGATCCGGAAGGAAAAAGGGCGAAAAAGCGGCGGAGAAACAGAGGCTGCGGAAAACGAGAGTCTCGTGCAACGAGTCGAGTGCAGTCGGCCCGTTTTCCGCTGTGGCACGTGGAACCATGGTGCCCTCTCCCGCTTGCGGGAGAGGGTGGCGCGAAGCGCCGGCCTTCGGCCACCTTCTCCCCCGCTGCCGCGGGGGAGAAGGCTCTGCGGTTCATCTCCGCTGACGTCCGCTAGAACTCGCCGGTGGCGCCGGCGCCACCGAAGCGGCCGCCCGGCTCCTGGGGCGCCTGCGCGACCCTCGGCTGCAGGGCGAGCGTGCCGACGATTTGCGCGGCCTCTTCGAACGGCGCCGAGGTCGCCGGCATGGTGACGATGCCGCCGGTGCGGTCGCGCAGGAGCCGGGCCAGCGCGGCGCTCGCCGCGAGGAGCAGCGCGCCGCCCGTGATGAGGCGCCATTCGACCGTCAGCGGCAGCAGGTCGTGCGCCGCGAGGATGGCGGTCGACAGCGCGAGGTAGACGGCGGAGGCGATCAGCGGAGCGTGGGTGCGAATGCGGAGGCCGGCGGCGAGCGACCCGATCGCCATCCCCCCCATCAGAGCGGCCCACCACGGCAAGAGTCGCGGAACATCGATGAGGAGAGAAACCGGAGGAATGATGAGGAGGGCGATCCAGAGCCGCTCGGTCGAAGGGCGCCCCCACTCCCGCCCCAGGGCGGCCAGAGCGGCGAGGGAGAGGACGACGGCCACCGACGCCGCGACCGTCTCGTCGCCCCGGGCCGCGGTGTAGCGCATAACGAAGAGCGCGGCCAGGGCGCCGAAGAACCCGTTGCGCATACGCCATCCCGCCAGCGCGGCAGCGGCCGCGAAGAGGAGCAGCCCTTCCTCTCTCGGCGGTCCCGGCAGCTCGAAGATCAGCGCGAACAGGCCACCCAGCCAGAGCGCCGACTCCACGCCAGTCCCGAAGAAGCGTCGGCCGTGAATGAGGAACTCCGCCAGGGCGATGGAGAGGATCCCCGTGAGCCACGTCAGCTTGATCTGGTACAGGAACCCATACAGCGCCAGGATGCCGATGGAGGTGAGGGCGAAGAAGACGATCGACAGGACCACGCCGTTGCTCCGCCACGGCACGCGCGGCCGGACCTGGAGACCGCGGTTGCGCAGCTCCATCAGCCGCTCGTCGCGGACGTCCGGCCCCATCATGGCTCCCTCCTCCTGTACGCGGCATGCAGCGCGAAGAGGCCGGCGATGGCGGCGATCGTCGACAGGAGGAGAAACGATGTGATGAGGAGGCCGTCGTCGAGGATGTCGACCACCGCGATGTCGATGGCTAGCACCGCGTAGGCGTACGCGTAGATCACGAACGACTCCGCACGCACCCTGAAGCCGTGGCGGATGACCACCGCCGCCAGCGCCGCGATCAGCACGAGCCCCGTCCCGCGGGTGTCTTTCTCCACCGTCAGGATCAGCGCTCCGAAGAGAGCGAGGTTGGCGGCGAAGTGCTCGAACACCGGCGCGAAGGTGCGCGCCGTCCGCCACCTCGCGTCGGCGGCGCGCCACATGACGATCACCGCGGAGCAGGCGAGGGCGCGAAGGGCCGTCTCGATCGTGGAGTCGAAGATCCTCTCGACGCGCTGCTCGATCCCCATCCACGCGGCCATCGCGGCGAGGGAGAGGGAGAGGAGCATCCTCGACTCGAACCAGTACGCGGTCGCGCCGTGCACGACGGCCATCAGCAGGAGGTGCCGCGGCCAGCCGTGGTCGAGCAGGTGGAACTGTCCCTCGAGGTAGGCGAGGTCGGCGCTCAGCAGGAGCGCGCCGAGGAGAAGGATGTACTCGTCGACCAGAGAGATGCGGGCGGCGCGGCGGCGCCAGGCGGCATACCCGTAGGCGAGCAGCGCAGCCACCCCGACGCCGCCGGCGAGGACGATCGGGCCGATGCGTTCGAGATTCCGGGCCAGCAGCGCGGCCGCGCCGGCCGCCACCAGGAGCGCCCCTCCCCACGACATGGCCCGTAGCTCGGGACGGATGGAGAAGATCGCCCGGCGCTCGCGCGCGATCAGGACCGCCGCGTCCCGATCGGAGAGAACCCCCGCCGTGCGGAGCTCGTCGATCTCCGGGGAGAGGTCGAGCACGGGATCATTGTAGGGCCCCCTGTCGCGGCGTTACGATTGCAGGGACGCCCGACATGCGCGCCATCGCTCTCTTTGCCTGCCTGCTGACCGCGTCTCTCCACGCCGCGACCTACCCGCCGCATTACCGCTGGCAGACCCTCACCACCGCGCACTTCCTCGTGCACTACCATCAAGGAGAGGAGGACCTGGCGCGGCGCGCGGCGGCCATCGCCGAGGCGGCCCACGAGCGCCTCGTTCCCATCTTCGGGTGGACGCCGCGGGAGCGGACTCACCTCGTCCTGACCGACCACGTCGACGTCTCCAACGGCTCGGCCACCCCCTTCCCGAACAACCGGATCGAGATCTACGTCTCCGCGCCGGGAGCGGACCCGACCTCGGCGCTCGAGTACTACGACAACTGGCTGAACCTGGTCATCACCCACGAGTACGCGCACGTCCTCCACCTCGACCAGGCCCGCGGGTTCGCCCGCCTCTGGCGGTCGGTGTTCGGGCGGGAGATCGTGCTCGGCTTCCCGAACCTCTGGTCGCCGGCCTGGCTGATCGAGGGGATCGCCACGCTGGTCGAGTCGGAGGCCACCGACGCGGGACGCCTGAAGGGGACGTTCGTGGAGATGGTGCTGCGGACGGCGGCGATCGAGAACCAGTTCGCGACCGAGGGACAGGCCAGCGGGTCGAGGCCGTACTGGCCGGGAGGAAACGCGCGCTACTTCTACGGCTCGAAGTTCCTCTCCTGGCTGGCCGCGCAGCATGGAGCGGAGAAGCTTCGCCAGTACGTCAACGAGTACTCCGGCAATATCGTCCCCTTCCGGGTGAACGCGACCGCGAAGGACGTCTACGGCACGAGCATGAAGTCGCTGTGGAACGAGTGGAGCCGCGAGCAGCAGGCCGCCTACCGCGCCGAGCACGCCGCGCTCGGCTCACTGACACGGCGGGAGCGCCTGACCGGCCTCGGCTACGTGACGAAGTACCCGCTCCTCTCCCCCGACGCCACGCGGCTCGCCTACGTCCACCGCGGGCCGTTCGAGCGGGGGACGCTGCGCGTGCGCGACCTGGCCGGCGGCCGCGACGTGGCCACGCACCCGGTCAACTCCGGCTCGGCGCTCTCCTGGAGCGCGGACGGCGGGCGGATCGCTTTCTCGCAGCTCGAATACTACGGGTCGCACTCGGTCCTCTCCGATCTCTACGTCTGGGAAGTGGGAGGAGCAGAGACGCGGATCACGCGAGGGGCGCGGCTCACCGACCCGTCGTTCACGCCCGACGGGCGCTCGCTGATCGCCGTCGAGAACCGCGCCGGGCGGAACCGGATCGTGGAGGTCGACATCGCCGGCGGCACGATCCGCCCCATCGTGGAGCCGGCGGGCTATGTCCAGTTCTCCGAGCCGGCGGTGAGCCACGACGGCCGGCGCATTGCCGTGGCGCAGTGGGACGCGGGACGTGTCGACGTCGTGCTCTACGACCGACGCGGCAAGCGCCTGGCGAACCTCACCCAGCGGCTGCCGCGGTCGACCAACGCCTCGCCCCGCTTCTCCCGCGACGATTCGACGATTTACTTCTCCTCCGACGTCACGGGCATCTCGAACATCTTCTCGGTGCCCGCCGCCGGCGGCGCGGTGCGGCGTCTGACCAACGTCTATGGCGGCGCCTTCTTCCCCACCACGCGCGACGGGCGGCGCTTCTACTACAGCGACTATTCGTCCGGCGGATTCGACGTGGCCATGTTCGATGCCACGCGGACGTGGGACGTGACGCCGCGGACCATCCCGGGGACGGTGATGGGAGCGCGCGACATTCCCAGCGTGTCAGCACTCCGCATTCCCGAGCCGCTCGCCGCGGCCGGGAGCGCGCCCTACTCGCCGTGGCGCTCGCTGCGACCGCGGTGGTGGTTCCCGATCCTCGAAGGGGGTGGGAGCGAGGATGAAGGGACCCAGGTGACATTCGGCGCGACGACGTCCGGTAGCGACGTCCTCGGCTTCCACACCTACACCGCCACGGCGGCGGCCACCCTTCGCGAAGAAACCTCGGATGCGCACTACAGCCTCCTCTACTCCTACGACCGCCTCTACCCGACCATCACCGCGGGGGCCTTCCGCTACGACGAGGGCGTGGTCCGGTTCGTGACCGGCGATGAGGGGGCGACGTACACCCAGACCACGCACCGTTTCATCGCCCAGGCGACGGTGCCTTTCTACCGCTACCGCTGGCAGACGGCAGCATGGGGGGGAGTGGTCCGCGACGAGGTGAGCAGCGCGCGCTCGTCGGAGATCGTTCCGGACGACCTGGCGCGCTTCGGCATCTTCCGCGGGACGCTGCAGGGATTCCGGGCGGGGGCGATCTTCAACAGCGCTCAGCAATACGCCTTCTCCGTCTCCCCTGAAAACGGAGTGACGGCGCGCCTCGACTACGAGAACCTCAGCCGGTCGCTCGGCAGCGACGCCTCCCTCCAGCAGCTCCGCGCCGACGTGCGCGGATACGTGGCCATCCCCTATCGCCGCTCGCCGCTGGGCCGGCACGTCGTCGCCGCCCGCCTGGCCGGCGCGCAGAACAGCGGCCAGTACGTCCTGCAACGCGACCTGCGCGTGGGCGGGAGCTACGACGTCGGATTCCCGCACCTCGACATCCGTTCGCTCCCCGTGCGCGGTTACGCCGGCGGAACGCTGCGCGGGCGGCGCGCGGCGATCGCCCAGCTCGAGTACCGCTTCCCGCTGTGGGAGATCGACCGCGGTCCGGCCACCTGGCCGATCTTCTTCAACCGCGTCGTCGGCGCCGCCTTCGCCGACGCCGGGCGGGCGTGGGGGGAGACCCTCATCGGGACGAACGACGCCACGATCGCCTCCGCCGGCGCGGAGGCCGGTCTCGACGTCATCCTCGGCCATTACCTGCCGCTCCGCTACCGCCTCGGCGCCGCCTGGCTGCTCCGCGATCCGGGAAAGGGAGAGGTGAAGGGGTACATGGCGCTGTCGACGAGCTTCTGAGGAAAGGGCTCGGGGCTCGGGGCTCGGGGCTCAGAGGTGGGCGTCAGGATCACGATCGCACTTCCAGGTATCGCCCGAGCCCTGAGCCCTGAGCCCCGAGCCCTCTCTTCCCGAGCCCCGCGCCCCGTC
>DATLEX010000190.1:0-5389 GCA_035525045.1 Thermoanaerobaculia bacterium
CTCGCCGATGTGGAAGCGGGGAAATGTGTCGCGCTCGAAGAGAACGACGGAACGCCCGCGCTGCGCCAGCGAGATCGCCGCCGAAGTTCCCGCCGGCCCGCCGCCGGCGACCGCGAAATCGAAATCGAAATTGTGAGCCACGTGGAAAGTATAGCCGCGCCCCGTCATCGGGCGTGTTATACCGGTCCGCACAGCCATGCATTCCGCCTACTGAATCACGCCCAATCCGGCGGGTCCACGCCGGCAGAATGAACCCCCTCGAGGGCGGAATTGACTGGCGAGGGAACGGTCCCGGTCTGGCTCACGCCGGCGATCATCGCCGTCACGTTCGGGACTCTCCTCTTCGCGGAGACGCTCTGGCCGCTCCGGCGAACGGTCGAGGGACGCCTCCGGCGCATCGTGCGCAACCTCACCACCGGCGGCGTCTCCCTCGCCTTCATGGTCCTGCTGCAGACCCCGATCGTCCTTCCGGTGGCCCGCCTCGTCGATGAGAAGCAGATCGGGCTGCTCGGCATGGTTGAGCTCCCGCGGGTGGTGGAGATCATCCTGGCCATCGCCATCCTCGACTACACGCTGTGGATCTGGCACTGGCTGAGCCACCGCGTCCCGTTTCTGTGGCGCTTTCATCTCGTGCACCACGTCGATCTCGACCTCGATTCCTCCACGGCTCTGCGATTCCACTTCGGCGAGCTGACGCTGTCGATCGGCGTCCGCGCGCTGCAGATCGCCATCGCCGGCGCGGACATGACCGCGGTGGCGATCTGGCAAGCCATCCTCTTCGCCTCGATCCTCTTCCACCACTCGAACATCCGCCTCCCCGGGCGGCTGGAGCGGTTCCTGGTGACGTTCATCGTCACCCCGCGCATGCACGGCATCCACCACTCCGCCCGGGAGAAGGAGACCAACAGCAACTGGTCCTCGCTCCTGACGGTGTGGGACTTCCTCCACCGCACCTTCCGCTTCGACGTGCCGGACGAGAAGATCATCATCGGCGTGCCGGCGTATCGGAATCGTCGCGACGTGACCATCGGAAGGATCCTCCTGCTCCCCTTCCGCCGGCAGCGCCGCGATTGGGAAGGGGAACCGCCTTAGACCGAAGAAAAGCCGGGCACGGGCTCGGGCACGGGCGCGGGCACGGACACGGGATCTGGCGAGTCGCAACCGCGCAGTCCTTCCCGAGCCCGTGCCCGAATCCCCGGTTGTGGACCCGGACTCACGTTTGCATGTGGTCGGGTATGCCCGAACCGGTCACACCCGACATGACGGTCTCGTCGATTCTGAGGAAATGGCCCGATTCCTACGATGTCTTTCGCGGCCATGGCTGTCCCGACATGCGCCGGGGGATCTTCGGGGTCACCGCCCGCTTCATGCCTCTCCGCTGGGCGGCCCGCTTCCACCGGGTACCCCTCGAGAAGCTGCTCGACGAGCTGAACGCCTGCGCCGCGCGCGACCGGTACAATCAGCCGTAGTGGACTTCACCCCCTCCCCTCGCTCGATCGACCTACTGGAGCGCGTCCGCGGTTTCATCGATCGCGAGATCGCTCCGGTCGAGGAGGGGTACGTCCGCGAGCTGCGGGGGCGGAACCACGGCGGCGACTGGAAGCGATGGACGGTGCCGCCGGTGGTCGACGAGTTGACGGCCAAAGCGCGCCAGGCGGAGCTGTGGAACCTTTTCCTGCCGGGGCGCCTCTCCACGCTCGACTACGCGCCGCTGGCCGAGGCCATGGGCCACAGTCTCCTGGCGCCGGAGATCTTCAACTGCAACGCTCCCGACAGCGGGAACATGGAAGTGCTCCATCACTACGGCTCCGACCGGCAGAAGGAGCGCTGGCTCGAGCCCCTTCTCGACGGCGAGATCCGCTCGGTCTTCTGCATGACCGAGCCCGACGTCGCCTCGAGCGACGCCACGAACATCCGGGCCACGATCGTCGAGGACGGCGGGGAGCTGGTTCTCGACGGGCGCAAGTGGTGGGCGACGGGGCTCGGACATCCGCGCGCGAAGGTGGCCATCTTCATGGGGCGGTCGAACCCGCAGAACGACCGGCATCACCAGCACAGCATGGTGCTCGTCCCGCTCGACACGCCGGGGGTGAAGATCGAGCGGATGCTGACCGCCTTCGGCGAGTACGACGAGCCGTACGGCCACGGCGAGGTGACCTTCACGAACGTCCGCGTGCCGAAGGAGAACCTCATCGCCGGGCCCGGCCGCGGGTTCGAGATCGCGCAGGGGCGCCTCGGTCCGGGGCGCATCCATCACTGCATGCGCGCCCTCGGCGCGGCGGAGCGCGCCCTCCAGCTCATGATCACCCGCGGGATGACCCGCGTCGCCTTCGGCAAGCCGCTGATCGACCTCGGCGGCAACCGCGAGCGGATCGCCGCGCTCCGCATCGCCATCGATCAGGCCCGGCTCCTGACCCTCCACGCCGCGTGGAAGATCGACAACGGCGGGGCGGCCGCGGCTATGGCGGAGATCTCGGCGATCAAGGTCGTCGCACCGAACGTGCTGCAGCGCGTGGTCGACGAGGCCATCCAGATGCACGGCGGCGCGGGCGTGTCGAGCGACGTCCCGCTGACGACTCTCTTCGCGCAGGCCCGCTCGCTGCGCATCGCCGACGGACCCGACGCCGTCCACCTCGCCCTCATCGCCCGGCTCGAGCTCCGCAAGTACTCGTCGTGATGGGCGAGGGAGCGGTCCGCCGCGGGGAGGAGCTCGACATCGCCCGCGTCGATGCCTGGCTCCGAGGGCAGATCGAAGGGCTCCGCGGCACCCCGCGCGTCACGCAGTACTCCGGCGGAGCATCGAACTGGACCTACCGGCTCGCCTACGAGTCGCACGACCTCGTCCTCCGCCGCCCCCCCGCCGGGACGAAGGCGAAGTCGGCGCACGACATGGGCCGCGAGTACCGGCTGCAGAAAGCGCTGCAGCCCGTCTTTCCCTACGTGCCGCGGATGATCGCCCACTGCGACGACCCGTCGGTGATCGGCGTGGAGTTCTACGTGATGCAGCGGCTGGAGGGGATCATCCCCGGCCGGGAGCTCGGCGTCGATCTTCCGCCGGACGAAGTGCGGCGGCTCTGCCATCGATTCCTCGACATCCTCGTCGCCCTCCACCAGGTCGACTACGCCGCCGCCGGCCTCGAGCACCTCGGGAAGGGCGCCGGCTACACGCGGCGCCAGGTCGAAGGATGGAGCGAGCGTTACCGCAGGGCGCGGACCTGGAACGTCCCGCGCGGGGCGAAGGTGATGCGGTGGCTGGCGGAGAACATCCCTTCGACCGAGCGAATCTGCGTGACGCACAACGACTTCCGGTTCGACAACATCGTGCTCGACCGCGATGAGCCGGCGCGCATCATCGGCGTCCTCGATTGGGAGCTGGCTGCGCTCGGCGACCCCTGGATGGACCTCGGCAACGCCCTCGCCTACTGGGTGGAGGCCGGCGACGATTTCATGGCCCGCTCCACGCGGCGCCAGCCGACGCACCTCCCCGGCATGCTCACCCGCCGCGAGGTGATCGACTACTACGCGGCGAAGAGCGGCGGGCCCCCCGAGTCGTCGCTCTTCTACGAGGTCTTCGGCCTCTTCCGCCTCTCGGGGATCGCCCAGCAGATCTACTACCGCTACCACCACCGCGAGACGCGCAACCCCGCCTTCCGCAACTTCTGGCTGATGGTGAACTACCTCCACTGGCGCTGCCGGAGACTGCTCCGGGCGGGCTGACGTCACCAGGGGAAGGTGACGAGGCGCACCACCGCCGGTTCCCGGCGGGGCTATCGTCACTTCGGAAGATACCGAAATGAGAGCGGGCGCCGAGCCGTTGACGGCCGGGGCACTCCCCGGCCGGCCGCAGGCGGGAAGGAGGCGGGACCTCCTGCTGACCGCCGCAGTCCTCGCCGCGGGGGCGGCCGCTTACACACAGCTCCAGCCTCTGGCAGGCCTCCTCGCTTACGAGATCGCCGGACTGCCGCGAGGGAGCCACCTCGGCTCGGCCGTCGAGTTCTTCCTCTACGAAGTCCCGAAAGTGCTCCTCCTCCTGACGGCAGTCGTCTTTGCGGTGGGGATCCTCCGGAGCTTCCTCACGCCGGAGCGGGCCCGAAGGCTCCTGGCCGGACGCCGCGAAGTGTCGGGGAACGTGCTGGCCGCGCTCGTCGGGAGCGCCACGCCATTCTGCTCCTGCTCCGCCGTGCCGCTCTTCATCGGATTCGTCACCGCCGGCGTCCCGCTCGGCGTCACGCTGTCGTTCCTCATCGCCGCGCCGATGGTCAACGAGGTCGCGCTCGTTCTTCTCCTCGGCCTCTTCGGGTGGAAGGTGGCCGCGCTCTACGTCGCGGCGGGGCTGGCCATCGCCGTCGGCGCCGGATGGGTCATCGGACGTCTGCGCCTCGAACGGCACGTCGAGGCGTGGGTGTGGCAGATCGACTCGGGCGGCGGCGCCGCCGACGGGCAGGCAAAGAGCTGGGCGGATCGGCTGGCCGACGGGCGAGCGGCCGTCCGCGACATCGTCGGCAGAGTCTGGCCTTTCGTCGTCATCGGGATCGCCGCCGGCGCCGGGATCCACGGATACGTCCCGATGAACTTCATGGCCGCGTTCATGGGACGGGACGTCTGGTGGGCCGTGCCGGCGGCAGTGGTCCTCGGCGTCCCCATGTACTCGAACGCCGCCGGGATCATCCCCATCGTCCAGGCGCTGCTCGGGAAGGGGGCCGCGCTCGGCACGTCCCTCGCCTTCATGATGTCGGTGATCGCCCTCTCTCTCCCCGAAATCATCATCCTCCGGAAGGTCCTCCGCCCTCCCCTCATCGCCACGTTCGTGGCGGTCGTGGCGGCGGGCATCCTCTTCGTCGGCTATCTCTTCAACCTGGTCATCTGATCGAAGGAGAACGTGATGTTCGGTGAACACATGAAGGTGGAAGTCCTCGGGCCCGGCTGCGGGCGCTGCAGAGAAGCGTTCCGAGTCGTGCAGCATGTCGTGGAGCAGGAGGGGCTGGACGTGGAGCTCGTCAAGGACGAGTCGATCGAACGAATGATGGCCCTCGGGCTCATGGCCACGCCGGGGCTGGCAGTGAACGGGAAAGTGGTCGTGTCGGGACGGATTCCGAAGGCCGAGGAAGTCAGGCAGCTCCTCGGAGCCGCCTGACAGGCCGGAAATGGATAGCAGAAGGCGCTGCTGGATGACACTTCCTCACATCGACACCGCGCCTCTCGCGATCATCAGAACTCCGAAACCGAGGACCATCGAGTGTCCGACGGCACCGGTGGCAGTCTGCAGCGCGGGCGGAAGGGCCGCGCCGAGCGAGGTGCCGGCGATGGCCAGGAGCGTCTGCCACGAGAGCGACGCCACGAAGGCGCCCCCGGCGAAGAGCAGGAGCGCGAGCGGGCCGGCGGCGGCCGA
>DATLEX010000215.1:0-9029 GCA_035525045.1 Thermoanaerobaculia bacterium
CGAGGAATCCCCTGCCGCAGCACGCTCACCGCTCCACAGGCGGGGGATTCCTCGCCGTCTTCGCGGCTCGGAATGACATCCCCCGCTACTCGTCGCTGGTCATGATGAAGATCGGCTTGCGGTGGAAGTCGTAGATCGGGCGGAGGCGGTCGGCGTTGTAGTAGCGGGCGACGTCCACCGTCTTCTTCCTTCCGGTCAGCACTTCGAGCGGCAGATTGTCATAGACACCGTTGCGCACGGCCACGAGCCGGCCGGCGACGCCGCGCAGGACCAGATCGAGGGCGAGGTTGCCGAAGGCCATCGGCACGATGGAGTCGAGAGCGTCGGGATCGCCCGAACGGACCATGTAGCCGAGGCGCTGGTTCACGACGTTGATGCGCCGGTTGCCGCCGTATTTCACGGAGAGCTCCTTCAGCGCCGCGGCCACTTTGTCGCCGACTCCCCCCAGCTTGCGGTGGCCGTACTGGTCCGACTCGGCTCCTTCGAAGGACATGTCCTCCTCCTGGAGCATCCGCGCCCCTTCCGACACCAGCACGACGCTGTAGCGGCTGGGATGCCGGTTCCGGTCGTGGACGAGCAGCTCGGTCAGGCGCTCGATCTCGAAGGGATACTCGGGAATGACGCAGCGGTCCGCGGCGCCGGCCATCGTCGGCAGCAGCGCGGTGAAGCCGGCGTACCGGCCGAATACCTCGATCACCAGAAAGCGCTCGTGCGAGCCCGCGGTCGTGCGCAGGCGGTGGGCCAGCTCGATGGTGCGCGTGACGCAGGTGCTGAAGCCGATGCAGTAATCCGTGCCGGGAACGTCGTTGTCCATGGTTTTGGGGATGGCGATGACGTTGATGCCTTCGCCCTGCAGCCTTCCGGCGTAGGAGAGGGTGTCGTCGCCGCCGATCGGGATCAGGTAGTCGATGCCCAGCCACTCGATGTTCCGCAGCACGTGGGGCGTCACGTCGTTGATCTCGGCCGTGTACTTCTCGCTCAGATGGGGAGGGAGCGCACCCTTCGGCAGGTGGCTCGGCCGCGTGCGGGAGGTGTGCAGGAACGTGCCTCCCGTGCGGCCGGCCCGGTTCACGATGTCCTCGGAGAGGACCTGCACGTTCTCCGAGTTGTCGGCCTGCGGATCGGGCACGACGTCGACCAGCCCCCCCCAGCCGCGGCGGAGTCCGAGAACCCGGTAGTTCTCCCGCAGGGCGCGAATGGTGATGGACCGGATGGCCGGATTGAGGCCGGGGACGTCACCGCCGCCGGTGAGGATGGCAATGGTTTTCTTGCTGCTCATGGTCTCCATTCTCCTCAAGCCTCACGACTCGAGGGCCTCCTGACAATCGACGCAGAGGGGTGCCTCCGGGAGCGCCTCGAGACGTGCCAGACCGAGCGGCTCCTTGCACTGCCGGCACGTCCCGTACGTACCGGCATCCAAAGCCGCCAGCGCGGCGTCGATCTGCTGGAGCCGGATCTCGAGCTGACGGCGGCTCATCTGGGTCATGGCCTGAACCTGAATGGCGTCCATCCGGCTGAGCCGCCCGATGGTCGACCCGCTCGCTTCCACCGGCTTCTCTCCCGCGGTCTTGCCCAGCAGCGCCTCGGCAGACGCCTTCGCGGCGAGGAGACGTTCGCGGAAATCGTCGAGCTGTTCGGGAGTGAGGTGCGACATGGGGCGCAATTCTAGACTCTGGAGCCTCTTCCCTTCCTGAAGGTGAGGGACACCTCACCGCCGAGGGATGGAAAGAGAGCGCCCCAAACGAGGTTGGCGCGCAACCACCCGGCGCGGTTTTCCAGGGGATTTGCCGACGCCCGCAGGAAGAATGCGCCCGCCAGCGACTCGAGGGAGCGGCGCACGGCATCCCGCCGTGCCACGTCCTGGTGGCCTGCTCGGGGTCGGTGAGCAGCCGCTCATGTCCCGGAGGCGTGCAAATGCCCGGCCCCTCCCATCGCCTGCGGAATCTTACGGTCGACCAGTCGCTTGATCAGAGGAGGCCAGATCCCATTGAGCTGTACTGTATAATTTTCCGTCACTGCGCAGCGAGAGCTGCCGCTGCGGTATCACTAAGAGAGGATTCGTGACCGTTCTCAGGAAAGCCCTGCCATGGACGACCGTGCGAGAGACGTTCTTTCGTCTCGCCGCATCAGGGTACCTGCCAGCGAGGCTCTTCGTCTCCTCGGCCCCCGGGCGCTCCTCACTCTTCGGTCGAACCGGCGAGCTGTCGCTCGAGGTCGTAACGCATTGCTGGAAATACGATCACCTTCTCGCATACCAGCTCAGCTCTCTCGCCTCGTTTCCCCCTGCCCGCGGCTCGGTCCGAGCGACCGTCTTTTACGCGCCGGAGGACGAGCGGACCGCTGCCCTGCTGGAATGGTTCGGACGGCTGGAGGTTCCGCGCGTGCAGTGGAACTGGCAGCCGCTCGACCGGTCGCTCCTGATGCGAAGAGCCATCGGTCGCAACATGGCCGCGCGGGCCACGGAGGCGGACTGGATCTGGTTCACCGACTGTGACGTCATCTTCCACGAAGGCTGTCTCGACGGGCTTTTCGATCAGCTCCAGGGATGTCGCGAGCCGCTCGTCTATCCACGCCAGGAGCACATCACCCCCCTGCTGCGGGATGGTCATCCGCTGCTTGCCGCGGCGGCAGGCAATCCGCAGCTCGTTCACATCGATCCTGCCGAGTTTCAGACGCGGGCGTGTTTCGTGGCGAAAGGCCCCTATCAGATCGCGCACGGCGACGTGGCGCGTGCGCTCGGCTACTGCGAGGCGCTGTCGGTGTTCCATGAGCCGAGCGACGGCTGGCGCAAAGCCCACGAGGATCGCGCCTTCCGCTGGCTGTTGCGGAGCCAGGGATTCGGGATCGACATTCCGGCGATCTACCGGATCCGCCACGCGTCGAAGGGACGCTACCAGGGAAGCCGGGCGATCGGCTGGATCCGCGGAGCGATCCGCCGGGTCGGCGCCGGTCTGGCGGCGCAGCGAGTGCGGGCGTGAGGGTGAACCAGTGGCAGTCGCAAGAGCGTGCTGACCTCGCACCACCGCTCGGCCAGCGGAGTCGACCCGACTGGGTTCAGTTGGACTGGCAAGGTCTGCGAGCGGTGTGCCGCGCGGATCTGCAGAGCGATCTTCGGGCGATCTACCAGCAGCGCACATGGGTGTACGACTCCCTGTCGCGGCATCCGGATGCGATTTTCCTGCGCGGCCGGCGGTCGGTGGTGGCGGGCCCGATCGGAGAGTCGCGCTTCGTGGTCAAGAGAATGTCTCACGGAGGCCTGCTCGCCCCACTCTTCCGCGACTTCTTCTTCACCTCGAGCCGGGCGCGCGCCCACATCCACCATTCCGAGTACCTCAGCGCGCACGGCGTGCGGACCGCGCCGGTAGCCTTCGCTTCCTGGCGTCGCGTGCTCGGCCTGCTGCAGTGCGAGGTCGGATTCACTTTCATCGAGGGTGGACTCGATGCCGACGCGTTCTTTTTCGGGGGCAGCGTTGCGCCGGCCGGGTGGGAAGCGCAGGCTGCGGCGATCGGCGCGCTCGTGGCACGCCTTCATCAGATCGGATTCCTCCACGGTGATCTGAACCTGATGAACTTCCTCATCGACGGGCGTGGTGAGCTCTACATCCTCGACCTCGACAAGACTGTCATTCGGGAGCGGAATCTCTCGGGCGCGGAAAGAAGCAGAAACCTGGCGCGCCTGGAGCGCTCGATCCGGAAGCAGGGCCGCAACCGGTCCGCCCGTTTCGTGAATGAGATCATCGTCACGCTCCGAGCAACCTACGACCAGTCGCTTCTGGTCACTCCGTCGCAGCGTTTCGCGCAACCTCACCTGCCCGATCAGGGCGCTCGGCGAATGACTGTCATCACCGCCGTCCGAAGCTCGGAATGAACGACGCCACCCTCGCCGAGGGAAGCATCGGCGGACCGTGCAGCGGCGTTCTTCGACGAGCTGACAGCGGCGGACAGTCGGATCGTGATCACGCTCATCCCTGCCGGGTGGTGCGGCGGCTCCCCTTCCTCAATGCAAAGTAGACTTCGCCGCCCAGAGCGGGAAAGAAAGCGCCCCAGGCGAGATTCGCGCGCAGCCACCAGCGATGGTTTTCGAGCGGATTGCTGGAGGCCCGTAGGAAGAACGCACCGGTGACGAACTCGACCGAGATTCCTTCCCGGTCGGCGACCGTTCGAATGCGCCGGGGGGTGATCACGGCAAGGTGCTTGTGCGCGCTGAGGTCGTGCATCCGGCCGGCATACTTGCGGCGGAGGCGCCGTTCTTCGAATCGGGCCAGGATGCTGGGCATCGTTGGTGAGCCTCCGACGAGCAATCCTCCACCGGCCAGCCCGTCCAGCAGCCGGCGCAGCACGAGGTCGGGATCCAGCAGGTGCTCGAGGACATGGAGCACCACGATCGCGTCGTAGTCGTGCGCCGGCAGGTCGAACGACTCGTTCAGATCGACCTGGTGGAAGCTCGAATACGAGTAGCGCTCGAGGGTCTCCTGATCGGCCCCGGCGCTGAGCGCATCCCAGCGCTCGATGCAGGCCGGAAGGGCATAGCGGCCGTTGCCGGCGGAAGGCCCGCCCATGAAGCCGAGCATCTTCCCCTTCCCTATGCCGACTTCCAGCACGCGGAGCGGCCGGCCCAGCTCTCGTTGGAGCTCCGCCAGAGCGTTGCGCACAAACCAGTAGCGGAGATAGCGGACAGGGAAGCGCTTCGTCGGACGCTTCGTTCCAGCGAGCGCGGCCTCGATGGCAGGGACCGTGTCGAATCCGATGAGTGGTGCCCTGACGTGTTTCATACGCGTTGGCGATCCGATCGTGAACATGCATCCCGTCCCTGGAGCAGAGGCTGTTCAGGAATCGTACTCTCATGTGGCCCCTCTCCGGCAAAGCGCGCCTAAACTAATGGTCGTGCTCGACGCGCTCCGGCGGTTCTTCGCGGCGCACGGCATCCCGCCGTGCCACGTCCTGGTGGCCTGCTCGGGCGGCGTCGACTCGACGGCGCTGCTCCTGGCGCTCGCCGAACTGAGGCTCGAGGGGTTCGAGGTCACGGCCGGACACGTCAATCACCGCCTGCGAGGCGAGGAATCGGAGGGCGACGAGGAATTCGTGCGCTCCCTCTGCCGGCAGCTCGGGATCGCCCTGCACGTCGCCGGAGGCGCGCTCGATTCGCAGCGGATCCGCGCCGCCGGCGTCGAGGCGGCCGCGCGTGAGGTCCGGCAGGCGCGCCTGACTGAGATCGCCGAAGAGGCGGGGGCGCGCTTTGTCGTAACGGCCCACCAGAAAAACGATCAGGCCGAGACCGTGCTGATGCGACTGCTGAGTGGGACCGGCCTGGCCGGGCTGCGCGGCATCCACGCCGTGCGCGAGGACGGCTGGATCCGTCCGCTCCTCGAGGTCACCCGCGAGGAGACCGAGAAATTCCTCCGCGAGCGCGGCGTCGCGGCGCGGCTCGACCGGATGAACGCCGACCCCCGCTTCCTCCGCAACCGCGTCCGGCTCATCCTGCAGGACCTCGGCCCGGCGGTCATGGCCAACCTCGCTTTGCTGGCCGGCCAGGCGCAGCAGGCCTGGCCGTTGATCGAGCAGGCGATCGATGCGGCCGAACGGAGCTGCACCCGGATCGCGGCGGAGGAGACCTGCTTCCTCCGCTGGCCCGACGACCGATGGCTGCGCCAGGCGCTCCTGTTCCGTCACATCCGGCGGCTCGGCAGCGCCCGCGAGATCTCCTCGCGCGATCTCGAGCGGCTGGCCGCCGGGATCGAGTCCATCAAGCGGATCAGCGTCACGAAGGAGCTCGAGCTGGTCCGGCGAGCGAACACTCTCGTCCTCCGCCGCCCCCCCGGCCCGGCCTCGCAATTCGAGCTCGACCTCGTCCCCGGCCAGCCCGTCTACATTCCAGCCGCCAGAGCCACAATCACCATCAACCCAATCCAAAATCCAAAACCCAAAATCCACAATCTGATCCAGCTCCCCGAGGGCGCCGAGCCGCGGTTCCTCGTCCGCAACCGCCGCCGCGGCGACCGGTTTCAGCCGCTGGGGATGCAGCGTGACAAAAAACTGAAGGATTTTCTGATTGATCGTAAAATCGGCGCCGAAATCCGCGACTCCATCCCGTTGCTGATCTGGAATGGGGAGATCGCCTGCGTCGCCGGCGTGGAGGTCTCGGAGCGGTTCAAGGTCACCAGCCCCGGCGGCAGGGTATACGAGGTGAAGATTGCGTCAGAAGACGGCGAAGGCCTCGACGGCGTTCGACGCTGAAGCGATCGCCCGGCGGGTCCAGGCGGTGGCGGGGGAGATCCGCGCCGGCGCCGGCTCGGGAGAAGTCTTCCTCCTCGGCATCCTGAAAGGGACCGCCGTCTTTCTCTCCGACCTCCTCCGGGCCATCCCCGGCGAGGTCGGGTATGGGTTCATCGACGTGGTCCGCGACATGGCCGACACGGAGATCGCCACGGCGCTGGAGATCGATTTCCTCAGCCACACCGAGCTCGCCGGCCGCGACGTCTATGTGCTCAAGGACGTGGTCTCGAGCGGCGTGATCGAGAACTACCTCCTCACCCAGCTCCGCCTCCACGATCCCGCCTCGCTCAAGCTGATCGCGCTCCTCGACCGGCCTGGGCTGCGGACGGTGGACATCACCACCGACCACCGCCTCTTCGAGGTCGCCGACGGCGTGTTCGTCGGCTACGGGCTGGAGCAGGACGGGCGGTGGGGGAACCTGCCCTACATCGGGAAGCTGTAGCGTGTCATCCCGTGCTGCAGAGCCTTCTCCCCCGCCTCGGGTGGGGGAGAAGGTGGTCCTGAGCGGAGCGAAGGACCGGATGAGGGGGCCTGTCGCGAGAAATCCGAGTGCCCTCACCCGGCGCTTCGCGCCACCCTCTCCCGCAAGCGGGAGAGGGTACGTTTCACTCAGAATTTCCGCCCTACCCCCTCGGTTTCAAACCGCGATAGTGTAGCTGGTGGCACGCGCAGAGCATGCCCGCGTACACGTGGAGGCAACCCGTTGAATTCCACCGTCAAAACCGCACTCCTCTGGGTCGTGATCATCGTCCTGGTCTTCCTCCTCTGGAGCCTCTTCCAGACGACCAAGGGAACGAGTGAGTCGATTCCGTTCAGCACCTTCCTCGAGAAGGTCAAGGCGGGGGAGGTCGACAAGGTCGTCATCCGCGGCGACGAGGTTCGCGGCACGTTCGCCACGTCCGGTCGCGGGGCGCAGAAAGAATTCCACCTCAACGTCCCCAGCAATTACCCGGCGATGATCGACCTGCTGACGGAGAACAACGTCACCATGGAGGTGGAGCCGGTCAAGGACGCTCCCTTCATCACCGCCCTCATCACCTGGGCTCCGGTCCTGTTCCTGATCGGCCTCTGGATCTTCTTCATGCGCCAGATGCAGGCCGGCGGCAACAAGGCCCTCTCCTTCGGCAAATCGAAGGCGAAGCTGCTCTCCGGCAGCGCCAAGAAGGTCACCTTCAAGGACGTGGCCGGCGTCGATGAAGCGAAGCTCGAGCTGCACGAGATCATCGAGTTTCTCAAGGAGCCGCAGAAGTTCACCAAGCTCGGCGGGAAGATCCCGAAGGGCGTCCTGCTCATGGGTCCCCCCGGAACCGGCAAGACCCTCCTGGCCCGCGCCATCGCCGGGGAGGCCAACGTGCCGTTCTTCTCCATCTCCGGCTCCGACTTCGTGGAGATGTTCGTCGGCGTGGGTGCCTCCCGCGTCCGCGACCTCTTCGAACAGGGGAAGAAGAACGCCCCCTGCATCATCTTCATCGACGAGATCGACGCCGTCGGGCGCCACCGCGGCGCCGGCCTGGGCGGCGGGCACGACGAGCGCGAGCAGACGTTGAATCCGCTCCTCGTGGAAATGGACGGCTTCGAGTCGAACGCCGGCGTCATCCTGATCGCGGGCACAAACCGTCCCGACGTGCTCGATCCGGCCCTCCTGCGTCCCGGCCGCTTCGACCGCCGCGTGGTGGTCGACCTCCCCGACCTGAAGGGGCGCGAGGGGATCCTCCGCGTCCACACGCGGAACATTCCTCTCGCCGAGGACGTCGACCTGGCCGTCATCGCCCGCGGCACGCCCGGCTTCTCCGGCGCCGACCTGGCCAACCTCGTCAACGAGGCGGCGCTGAACGCCGCCCGTTACGACAAGAAGAAAGTGCAGATGGTCGACTTCGAGTTCGCCAAGGACAAGGTCATCATGGGCGTGGAGCGGAAGTCGATGATGATGTCCGACCGGGAGAAGCGGAACACCGCCTACCACGAGTCGGGGCACACCATCGTGGCGGCGATGCTGCCGGCCGCCGATCCGCTGCACAAGGTCACCATCATTCCCCGCGGCCGCGCTCTCGGCCTGACCCAGCAGCTCCCCACCGAGGACAAGTACTCGTACTCGAAGAAATACCTCGAGGCCATGCTGGCTGTGCTCATGGGCGGCCGGATCGCCGAGGAAGTGTTCCTCGGCGAGATCACCACCGGCGCCGGGAACGACATCGAGCGCGCCACGGGCATGGCCCGGAAGATGGTCTGCGAATGGGGCATGTCCGACCTCGGCCCGGTCACCTTCGGCAAGAAGGAGCAGGAGATCTTCCTCGGGCGGGAGTTCGCCCAGCACGGCGACTTCTCGGAGGCCACCGCCGTCGAGATCGACAAGCAGGTGCGGCACATCCTCGACAAGGCCTACAAGGCCGCGCAGGAGATCATCACCAGCAACAAGAACTCGCTCGATCGCATCGCCCGCAAGCTCCTCGAACGCGAGACGCTGGAGGGATGGGAAGTCAACGAGATCATCCGCGAGGAGACCGGCGTCGACTACATCAAGCAGAAGGAGTACTACCCGGAGCAGAGCCCCGGCGAGCAGATGACCATCGCCCCAGGCGCCGGCCCGCAGACCGACGTCGGCCCCAGCGTCGGCCAGCCTCCCGCTCCTGCTCCCGCGCCGGCGCCGGAAGGGAAGTCGTCATAACCTCAGTGCCTTCTCCCCCGCGGCAGCGGGGGAGAAGGTGGCCCGAAGGGCCGGATGAGGGGCCCCTCACCCGGCGCTTCGCGCCACCCTC
>DATLEX010000245.1:0-2902 GCA_035525045.1 Thermoanaerobaculia bacterium
GGAGCTGACCGTGATCGTCTCGGAGATGGCCGGATCGATCATGAAGTCCTGAATCGTGGTCTGGTTCAGGTTCACCGGGACGTTCTGCCGCGCCATCGTCCCGAAGCCCGACAGCTCGGCCGAGACCCGGTAACGGCCGACGGGAAGGAACGGAGCGCTGAAGAACCCCTGCATGTTCGTCGTCACCACCCGCTCCAGGCCGATGTCGAGATTCCGGATGGTGACGGTGACCCCGGGGAGGCTCGCCCCCGACCGGTCGGTGACCCGGCCCTGCATCGTGCCGGTGACGGTCTGGGCCTGCAGCGACCCTGCAGCAAGGACGAGGAAAGCGAACACGACGAGGACGAAACAAGACGCCGGATGACGACTGGCCATGGACACCCTCCGCTAAATTGCCGGTTGAACTTGGAACGTAGTCGGGAACGCTAGACCTGTCCGAAGCCGGAGTCAAGCAACTTCGCGATCTTCTCTGCTCCGCATCACCATGACGAGTGATGCGCCGCTCGCCGCGGCGATGATGGAAAAAATCATCAGCTTCTCCCGCTGCCCGAACAGCAGCGCCCCCGTCCCGAACATGATCGAGTAGACCATCGCCACTCCCAGAACCCACGCCACCGCGTTCCTCCGCAGCTCGCCGCGAAGCGGCTCCAGCCCCAGCTCCGCCGCCACCGTGTTCCACCCCGGCCCGGACGGCCGCACCTTCGCATAGAACGAGCGCAGCTTCTCCTGCGGCTCGGGAGGGGTGGCGAAGGTCACGCTCAGCCAGACGATCGTCGTCACGCTCGTGGTGATGATCAGGTTCAGGGCGAACCCCCGCGCCGTCGTCGCGTCGAGGAAGAAGTGGAGGCCGAGCGAGGTCACCAACGCCGCCCCCATCGCCGAGACCTCCGACCAGGCGTTCACTCGCCACCAGTACCAGCGGAGGATGTACACCAGCCCCGCCCCCGCCCCCAGCATGAGCAGGAACTGCCAGGCGTGGTGGACCTGGTTCATGAACGCGGTCACGATCAGCGACAGGACCAGGATCAGCGCCGTGGCCACCCGCGCCGCGAAGACGTAATGCCGCTCCGGCGCCTCCCGCCGCATGAAGCGGCGGTAGAGGTCGTTGATCAGGAAGCTCGACCCCCAGTTCATCTGCGTGGCGATGGTCGAGGTGTAGGCGGCGATGAAGGAGGCCACCATGAACCCCCGCAGCCCCGCCGGCAACAGGTCGACCATCACCCGCACGTAGTTCCCCCCCGGGTCCTCGTTCCCGGCCGCGTCGCGCACCGCCCCCCCGTAAAGCACCAGGGTGCAGAGCGCCGTGATCACCCACGGCCAGCTCCGGATGGCGTAGTGGGCGATGTTGAACAGGAGCGCCGCCCACTGCGCATCCTTCTCCGTCTTGCAGGCCAGCATGTTCTGCACGACGTACCCGCCGCCCCCCGGCTCGGAGCCGGGATACCACGACGCCCACCAGTTCAATCCCAGCAGCGCCGCCAGGGTGATGGCCGGCAGCACCCACACGCCATCCCCGCTCGGCCAGAACGCCAGCACCGCCTCCGAGCTGCCGAAGGTCACCCCGCCCCCGCCGGCGGGTTGCGCGGCGCCGACCTTCTCCTTCAGCACGTCCATCCCCCCGACCGCCTGCACGGCGACGACGGCCAGCACGATGGCTCCCCCCATCTCGAAGAGGTACTGGATGCCGTTCGTCACCGCCACGCCCCAGTAGCCGGAGGTGGCGGTGTAGACGAAAGTGATGAACAGCAGGATCAGCAGCGCCGTCCACTTCTCGATCCCCAGCATCCCCGACATGACCTTGGCCATGCCGAGGTTGACCCATCCCATGACGATGACGTTGACCAGGAGGCCGAGGTAGGCGGCGCGGAAGCCGCGGAGAAAGGCGGCCGGCTTGCCGGAGTAGCGCAGCTCGGTCAGCTCGACGTCGGTGACGATCTCGGCGCGGCGCCAGAGCCGGGAGAAGAAGAAGACCGTGAGCATCCCCGAGGCCAGCATCGACCACCACAGCCAGTTCCCCGCCACGCCGTTCTTCACCACCATCTCCGTGACCGCAAGCGGGGTGTCGGCGGAGAAGGTCGTGGCCACCATGGCCGTCCCCGCCAGCCACCACGGCATCGACCGGTCGGAGATGAAGTAGTCGAGCATCGAGCGCTTCGCCCGCCGGGCGAAGAAGAGCCCCAGCGGCACGATGATCGCGAAGTAGAGGGCGATGATGGCGAAGTCGATGCCGGTGAGGCTCATGGTGAACGCCCCGTGTCATTCCGAGCGCCGCAGAGCGCGAGGAATCCCCCGCCGATCGACCGCGTCCGGTCCATACGCGGGGGATTCCTCGCCGTCTTCGCGGCTCGGAATGACACGGCCCTCCCCCCTTCCGTGCAGTCCCGGAATCGTCACCGGTAGCTTCCCCGAGACCGCCGCTTCCCCGAAGATCGCGCGCGCCGCGGCCTGCTGCATGACGGGCTGGATGCCGTAGGCGGCAAAGTAGGTCTGGAGCGACGGCAGCTCGCGGATGATATAGGGGCTGCCGAACGAGACGCCGATCAGCTTCACGCCCGGCGGGAACTGCGCGATGGCGTTCCTGGCGCTCTCGGGGAGGGCGATCCGTCCCGCGCCGGAGCGGGCCCGGACGGCCATCGCCAGCAGCACGACGCCGGCGTCCCTCGCCGCGTCGACCACCGGCTGCACCTCCTCCAGCCACGACCGGGAATCGAGCATGAACACCGGCGCCCGGCGCGCCAGCCGGCTGTTCACCTCGCGGGCAAAGGCCGGCAGCGGGTTCGCCACCTCGTCGAAGTCGCTGATGGTCAGGATCACGACGCGCGCGTCCCTCCGCAGCGGGAGGACGCCCGGCTCCTCGCGAAGCAGGGTCAGGGCGCGGCGGGCGATCTCGTCGGCCTTCTCC
>DATLEX010000247.1:0-19869 GCA_035525045.1 Thermoanaerobaculia bacterium
GGAGCTGAAAGCGCTCGTGCTCGCTGTCGCGGTAGCTCGCCCGGAGCTCGAGCCGGTGACGGAGATCCCATCCCGCGGCCGGCTGCGCCGCGGCCGGAACGGGGAGGCAGACGAGGAGTAACGGCAGAGCGAGCAGACTGCGGTGGTACGGCATAGAGGGATTGTAGCGTCCCGGTCAGTCGACGCGCCGCAGCAGCGTGCCGGCCCGGTCGAGGTCCTGCCGCCGCTCCCGCCGGGCCACGAACGCCTCCTCGAAGGCGACCTGCACGATGGCGGCGACGGGGATGGCCACGACGGCCCCGACGATGCCGAGGACCGACGCCCCCATCATGAACGCCACGAAGACGGTCAGCGGGGAGACGGAGACCTTCTTCGACATCACGCGCGGCACGATGATGTAGTTCTCGAACTTCTGCAGCAGGAAGTAGAAGGCCAGCACCGCCCAGAACTGCCAGGGGGAGTGCAGGATGGCGACGGCCAGGGCGGGGAGCGAGCTCAGGATCGGCCCGATGATCGGGAACACCTCCCCCACCCCGGCCAGGATCGCCAGCGGCAGCGCGTAGGGGATCCCCAGAAGCATCAGGCCCACATACGTCGCCCCGCCGATGATCCCGGCCAGCAGCAGTTGCCCCATGAGCCATGAGCTCATCCTGCGGCCCATCCGGTTCAGCGTCCGGAGCCGATCCCCGCGCACGTCCGCCGGATAGACCAGCAGGATCAGGTTCCGCAGGCGCGGCGCGTCGATCAGCATGTAGGCGATCATGAAGAGGATGGCGAACCCCGCGGCCACGGCTGTGGCGGCGCTCCGCACATAGACGAAGACGCTGGCCTGCGGAATCTCGATCCCGCGCTCGAGCATGTTCCGCAGCGCGTCCATCGGGAAGTATCTCTCCAGCGGCTGCAGGACATTCAGCTCGATCAGCACCGGGAGCTGGGCGCTGAGCTGCTGCCAGTCGGAGATGAACCTTGGCACGAGCAGAGTGGAGAGGGCGACAACGAACACCAGGAACGGCAAGTAGACGATCATCACCGCCGGCCCGCGCGGCAGGTTCCGGTGGAACCAGTACCGCCACAGCACGCGCACGCGGCGCACGGCGGGGGAGATGCCCGCCGCCAGCACGGCAGCGATGAAGAAGAGCACCAGGATGTCCCGAACCAGCCAGAGAAACGCCAGGATGATCATCACCGCGGCGACGATGGCCACCTTCCTGGCGAAGATCTCGAGCTCGGTGCCGGGCCGATGTTCCTTCAAATGGACCGTCACGGCATTCCTCTCACGTCAGGTACTGCTCGATCGCGGCCTCGATGCGGCCCCGCGGTACTGCGCCCACCAGCCGTCCACGCTCCGCCCCGTCCTTGAAGAAGACCAGGAGCGGGATCCCCTGGACGCCCACCGCCGATGCCGTGCGGCGGTTCTCGTCGACGTTCAACTTTCCGAATCGCACCCCGGCCCGCTCCGCGGCCAGCTCCTCGATGACCGGCGCCAGGATCCGGCAGGGGCCGCACCACGCGGCCCAGAAGTCGACCACCACGGCGCCCTGCGCGAGCTCCGACTGGAAATTCGCGTCGGTCAGCTCGATCGGACCGCCGCCCCGCTCCAGCGCGGCTCCACATTTGCCGCAAACCGCCTTCTTCCCGCTCCCCAGCGGCGGAACCCGGTTGGCCTGCCCGCATGAGTGACAGCGAACGGTCTGCTCATCCATCCTGGAGATCCCTTGCGAAAGAGACGCCACCGCCGCGGACGCTACACTCATGGAGTGCTCCGCACCGCCGTGCCCGAAGATCTCCCGCCCCTCCGCGATCTCGCCCGGCGGGCGAACGACGCACCCTACGACCTCGAGACCGTCCTGGAGGAGAAATGCTTCGGAGCGGGTGTGGCGGGGAAACCCTCCGCCCGAATCTTCGAGTCGGAGGGAGCCATCCGCGGAGTGGCGGTCACCTGCGGGAGGTTCCTGCGACTGGTGGCGGTGGATCGCGAGCACCGGCGGCGGGGGATCGGAACCGCGCTGTTGCGTGATTCGAATGCCGAAGTGATCGGCGCGGAGGGGGGAAACTACTTCACGCCGGGCGTGGCCGACAGTGATGGCGGGACGATGGCGTTTTTTCGGAGGCGTGGGTATCGGGAGACCGCGGCCACCTGGAATTTGCACGCGGAGATCGAGGCAGGGGCTTCTCCCGGCGACGGGGGTCCCCTCACCCGGCGTTCGGCCACCCTCTCCCCGCTCAGGCGGGGAGAGGGCATCGACGGCGCGCTGATGGACTTCGTGCGGCGCGAATTCGGCCCCGTCTGGGCTTTCGAAGTCTCGCGAGCGCGGAGTGCGTTCTGGATCGAGCAGGCCGGCTTCGCCGTCATCGAGGCCAACAACCGCGGTCTCGGCACCTTCGGACCGGCCGGCGTGGCGAAGGGAGAGCGGGGAAAAGGACACGGGCGCGCCCTGCTGCTCGCCGCGCTGGAGGAGCTGGCCCGGCTGGGCCACCCGCGGGCCATCATCCCTTGGACCGACGCCTTCGAGTTCTACCGGAAGAGCTGCGGCGCGGAACCGGCGCACCGGTTCGTGACCTTCACGAGCCCCTGAACTAGACTTCGCGCCGGTGAAGAAGAGCTCCAGTCGGAAGCGCAAGCGGCGGCAGCGCTTTCTCCCCCTTGCCATCGGGACCAGCGGCGGGGTGGTCCTGGCCTCGCTGGCCTTCTGGTTCTTCAAGGAGCAGGCCGAGCAGGTCGCAGCGGGGACGGCCGACCGCTACGACACGGCCATCATGAAATCGGTGCACACCATCGACAATGTCAGCACGCATCGGGTGATGCATGCCATCACGCAACTCGGGTCGCACACGGCCATCGCCACCTGCGCCGGCGTGACGGCGCTGGCCCTCTTCCGCGCCGGGCGGAGGCACGACGCCTGGACGGTGGTGATCAGCACCGGGGGGGCCATGGCCATCAACACGATCCTGAAGAACATCTTTCAGCGCCAACGGCCACAGGAGCTGGCCCGGCGGATCAAGCTGCCCCGCTCGCACAGCTTCCCCAGCGGGCACTCTCTGCTCTCGGCAGCGACCTACCCGATCGTGGCCCACCACCTGGTGGAGCGGCACTCGGTGGCCACGCAGGCCCTCGTCCACAGCACGGCCGGCCTGATCATCCTTGGCGTCGGGTTTTCCCGCGTTTATTTCGGCGTACACTTCCCGTCCGACGTTCTGGGCGGATTCGCAGCCGGCTTCGGCTGGCTCGGCCTCACCTCTCTCTCACACACCGTCGTCGACAAGGCGGAGGGGAAACTGAACGGAGCAGCGATGAGCGATGAATGACGAGCGTTCATCGCTCATCGTTCCTAGAATCAGGAAGGCAGCAACTCTGTTGAGATCATCATGTCGGTAACGCAGGCCTACGGCGGCAACATCGCCTTCATCGAAGAGATGTACGAGACGTACCGCTCGAACCCCGACTCGCTCAGCCCGAGCTGGCGCGAGTTCTTCGAGGATTACCAGCCCGTCAACGACGAGCAAGTCGAGGAGGACATCGAGGCATCGGCCAGGACCGCGGCGCCGCAGAGCGCCCCCCAGCCGCAAAGCGCTCCGGCGGGCGCGCCGGCGGCGCGGCCGACACCGGTCCCCTCTCCTGAGGCTGCCGAGGGGCAGGCCGTCGTGCCCCTTCGCGGCGCGGCGGCCAGGATCGCCCAGAACATGGTCGCGTCGCTCCAGGTGCCGACGGCGACCTCGGTCCGCAACATCCCGGTCAAGGCGCTGGAAGAGAACCGGCGCGTGATCAACAACCATGTGGCCCTGACCGGGCAGAGCAAGGCTTCCTTCACGCACATCATCGCCTGGGCCATCGTCAAAGCGCTGGCGGAGCAGCCGCGGATGAACTCCGGCTTCGCCGTGCAGGACGGGCAGCCGGTGCGCATCGACCGCACCGACGTCAACCTCGGCCTGGCCATCGACATCGAGCGGAAGGACGGCTCGCGCTCCCTTCTGGTCCCGAACATCAAGCGCGCCCAGACCCTCGACTTCGCCCAGTTCCTGAAGGCCTACAACGACATCGTCCGGAAGGCCCGCAACAACACCCTGGAGGTCTCCGACTTCGAAGGGACGACCCTCTCCCTCACCAACCCCGGCACCATCGGCACGGTCGCGTCGGTCCCGCGCCTGATGGCCTCGCAGGGGGCCATCATCGCCACGGGGCAGATCGACTACCCGGCCGAGTACTCCGCCTCCGACCCCTCCGTTCTCGCCGACCTCGGCATCCCGAAGGTAATGACGATGACCTCCACCTACGACCATCGCATCATCCAGGGAGCGGAGTCGGGGGCCTTCCTGGCCCGGATCCACGAGCTGCTGATCGGCGTCGGCGGCTTCTACGACGAGATTTATCGCGACGTGCGCATCCCCTACGAGCCGGTGCGCTGGTCGCGCGACCGGAACCGGCTCAACCTCGGCGGCGTCTCCACCGACGAGCTGGTCTCCCGCGAGGCGGCCGTCCTGCAGATGATCAACGCCTATCGCGTGCGCGGTCATCTGCTCGCCGACCTCGATCCGCTCGAGTACAAGGTCCACTACCACGCCGAGCTCAACCCGCAGTACTACGGGCTGACCATCTGGGATCTCGACCGCGAATTCGTCTGCGGCGGGCTGTGCGGCCGGCTGACGGCGAAGCTCCGCGACATCCTCGACACGCTCCGCGAGACCTACTGCGGAAAGGTCGGACCCGAGTACATGCACATGAAGGAGCCCGATCAGAAGAAATGGCTCCAGGACCGGATGGAGCCGGCGCGGAACAAGCAGCCGCTCGATCTGGAGACCAAGCGCCGCATCCTGATGAAGCTCAACGACGCCGAGGCCTTCGAGCGCTTCCTGCACACCAAGTTCGTCGGGCACAAGCGCTTCTCGCTCGAGGGCGCCGAGTCGGTCATCCCCATGCTCGACTACCTCTTCAACGAGGCCGCCGAGGACGGCGTGGTGGAGGCGGTGATCGGCATGGCCCACCGCGGACGGCTCAACGTCCTGGCCAATGTCCTCGAGAAGTCCTACGAGCAGATCTTCCGCGAGTTCGAGGGTGACGTCGATCCCAACACCACCCAGGGCTCGGGAGACGTGAAGTACCACCTCGGCGCCGACGGCCAGCACACCTCCCCCGACGGACAGAAGGTCAAGCTGACCCTGGCCTCCAATCCCAGCCACCTCGAGGCCGTCGATCCCATCGTGGAGGGGATGGTCCGGGCCAAGCAGCGCCTCGTCGGCGATCGCAAACGCTCCTTCGTCCTGCCCGTCCTGCTGCACGGAGACGCCGCATTCGCCGGACAGGGCGTCGTCGCCGAGACGCTCAACCTCTCCCAACTGAAGGGATATCGCACCGGTGGGACCATCCACGTGGTGATCAACAACCAGATCGGCTTCACCACCGGGCCGGAGTCGGCGCGCTCGTCCACCTACGCCACCGACGTGGCCAAGGCGGTCATGGCTCCGATCTTCCACGTCAACGGCGACGACCCCGAGGCCTGCATCCGGGCCATGAAGCTGGCCTACGACTTCCGCCAGCAGTTCCAGAAGGACGTGGTCATCGACATGATCTGCTACCGCCGGCACGGCCACAACGAGGGCGACGAGCCGTCCCTGACCCAGCCGAAGATGTACAAGCTGATCAAGGAGCACCGCTCGGTGCGGAAGATCTACACCGAGACGCTGCTGCGCCGCGGCGACATCGACCCGCAGGAAGCCGGGCAGTGGCTCGACGCCTTCCAGGCCAGGCTGCAGGAGGCCTTCGACCGAACCAGGGGGGCCGAGCGGCCGCCCGCGCCGCGCCCCGAACCCCTCTGGACCGACGAGGAGGTGACCGGGTTCCAGAACGAGCCCTCGCCCGACACCGGCATCACGCGCGAGCATCTCGAGCGCGTCGGGAAGGCCCTCACCACCACCCCCGAGTCGTTCACTCCCCACCCGAAGCTCAAGCCGGTCCTGGCCAAGCGGCAGGCCATGGCCGAGGGCCGGGAGCCGACGGACTGGGCCTTTGCCGAACTGGCCGCGTTCGGGTCGCTGGTCGTCGAGGGGTATCGCGTCCGCCTGTCGGGACAGGACAGCGGGCGCGGCACCTTCTCGCAGCGCCACGCCATGCTCTTCGACTACACGACCGGCGAAGGGTACGTGCCGCTCAACGAGCTGGCGCGGGAAGTGTCGGCGCAGGTCGCCGACCCGGTGCAGGTCGACAACTCGCTCTCCTACGACACGAACGAGCCGAACGCGCCGGCCAGCTTCGCCGTCTACGACTCGCTCCTCTCCGAGTACGGCGTGCTCGGGTTCGAGTACGGCTACTCGGTCGCCGACCCCGGGGCCCTGGTCCTGTGGGAGGCGCAGTTCGGCGACTTCATGAACGGGGCGCAGATCATCATCGATCAGTTCGTCACCAGCGCCGAGGAGAAGTGGGGACAGCACAGCGCGCTGGTCCTGCTCCTCCCCCACGGATACGAAGGACAGGGACCGGAACACTCCAGCGCCCGCCTGGAGCGATTCCTCGTGCTCTGCGCCGAGGGGAACATCCAGGTCGTCTATCCCACCACGCCGGCGCAGCACTTCCACGCCCTGCGACGGCAGATGAAGAACAGCCCCCGCAAGCCGCTCATCGTCATGACTCCGAAGTCGCTCCTCCGCCATCCCATGGCGGTCTCGACCGTCGACGAGCTGACCAGCGGCCGCTTCGAGCCGGTCCTCCCCGAGCGGGAGATCACGGGCGAGGCCAGCCGCGTCCTCGTGACGAGCGGCAAGCTCTATTACGAGCTGAAGACCGAGCGCGAGAAGGCCAACGCGAACGTCCCCATCATCCGCCTCGAACAGTTGTACCCCTTCCCCCAACCGATGCTCGCCGCCGCGCTCGAGCCCTTCAGAAGCGCCTCGGAGGTGCTGTGGGTCCAGGAAGAGCCGCGGAACATGGGCGGATGGCCCTTCCTGCACGAGCGGCTCACCGCGCTCCTCGGGCCGGGTCAGACGCTGCGTTACGCCGGGCGGCCGAAGGCCGCCTCCCCCGCCACCGGGTCGCATCACCGCCACGAAGAGCAGCAGCGCGCGGTGGTGGAGATGGCCGTCCGCGGTTAGCGAACCGGCGCTTCGCGCCTTAACCGCATAAAACCTCCCTCGACAAGCAAAAATTATTGCTATGATGGCATATCGGCCCTACGGAACTCCGGAGAGGCCTCAACATTCAGGAGGATCCAACATGAAGAAACTCGCAGTCATCGTCCTGGCAGTCAGCATCGGCATCCCTGCCGCATTCGCCGGGCAGTCCGCCGCCGGCAGTCCGCTCCCGGCGGCGCCGAACGTCATCACCCAGCATGGCGTCGGTGAGGCCTTTCTCTTTCCGGTGGCCGGCAGCGTAGAGGGCGTGAACGGGACGCACTTCCGCTCGGAAGTCAGTCTGGTGAACTTCAAGCACGAGCCGCAGGAACTGCTGGTGGAGTTCCTTCCGCAGAACGCGACGCAGCCGACGACGATCCGGCTGACCATCGACGCCCGGCGGTTCGAGTTCTGGAACGACTTCGTGGCGACGATGATGAGCCGGCCCGGCACGCTCGGTGCGCTGACGTTCCGTGCGGTGATGCCGGGAACGACCGTGACCGACACCACCGCGCAGCTCAACGCGTTCTCTCGCATCTGGACGCCGCAGCCGGGAACGAACGGGACCAGCTCGATGTCGATGTCCGCAATCGACGCCACGGGCCTGAGCGCGATCGGCAACGAGGCGGCGTACGTGATCGGCCACCGTCAGGATGCGCAGTACCGCGTCAACGTCGGGATCGTGAACCTCGCTTCGGTGGATCGCGTGTTCCTCGTCGAGCCCACCAACAGCTTCCCGACCAACCCCGCTCCTTCCTTCAGCGTGACGGTTCCGGCCCGCTCGATGCAGCAGGTGGCGATGCCGGAGGGTTTCTTCGCCGCCCTCGTCTTCCGGATCACGCCGGCCACGGCGGGCGCCTGGACCGCCTACGCCGCCACCGTCGACAACTTCAGCGGCGACGGCTGGATCTCCAAGGCGCAGTACTCGACCCGCCGGTAACGGCCCGGTCTGCTGTCGCGGGCAGGACCGGCATCCCCCCGGTCCTGCTCGCGGCCGCGATAGACTCCCCGGCCGGATGGATTCCCCGGCCGTGGTGGCGATCGTCGGCGCCGGTCCGATCGGACTCGAGCTCGCCGTGGCCCTGAAAGAGGCGGGCGTCGACCATCTCCATTTCGACGCGGCGCAGATCGGCTCGACGATCTCCTGGTACCCGGTCGACATGATGTTCCACTCGCGCGCCGACCGGCTGGCCATCGCCGGCGTTCCGCTGCAGATCCCCGACCAGCAGAAGCCGAAGCGGGGGGAGTACCTCGCCTACCTCCGCGCGGTGGTCCAGCAGTTCGACCTGCGCATCCGCTCCTACGAGCGCGTGGAGCGGATCGACCGCCTTCCGGGCGGAGGATTCGAGCTGACCACCCGCTCGGCCGGCGGCGAGCAGCGCTACCGCGTGGCAGCCGTGGTGCTGGCCGTCGGGGCCATGCACGCCCCGCGGCTCCTCGGCATCCCCGGCGAGGACTCGCCACACGTCAGCCATTACTTCCGCGACCCGCACGATTCCTTCGGGATGCGGCTCCTGATCGTCGGGGGCCGCAACTCGGCCGTGGAGGCGGCGATCCGCTGCCAGCGCGCCGGAGCGGACGTAACGCTCAGCTACCGCCGGAGCGACTTCGACCCGCAGAAGGTGAAGTGGTGGCTGTTGCCGGAGATCCGCGGGATGATCGCCGACGGCCGCGTGCGCTTCCTCCCCTCCACCGTTCCCTGTGAGATCCGCGGCCGCTCCGTCCTGATCGAGAGCACCGCCGGCGAGACGCTCCGCGAGCTGACGGCCGATGCCGTGCTCATCCTCACCGGTTACCGGCAGGACCCGACCCTGTTCGAGCAGGCCGGCGTCGACATGCAGGGCGAAGCGCGACAGCCCGTGTACGACCCCGCCACGATGGAGACGAACGTTCCGGGGCTCTTCGTCGCCGGAACCGCGATTGCCGGCACTCCTGCAGGCAAGGTGAGCGTGATCGTCGAGACCTGCCACGTGCACGTCCCGCGGATCGTCGCGGCGCTGACCGGACGGCGCGCGGAGGCGCTTTCACCGGGCGCCGAAGACGACTGAGACCGCGGGCGGCTCACCGCTGCTCGTCGGGCGGCACCTCATCGCCCGGCTCGGCCGGCGTCTCTTCTTCTTCCGCCCCGGACCGAGGGAGCTTCTCCTCTTCCGTCCCGGAGGGGGGAGCCACCGGGAGCTTGACCACTTCAGGCGGCGCGAGGGCCACGCCTTTGTCCGCCCGCTCCTGCTGCTCGGCGATCTGCGCTGCCGTTTCGATCAGAGCATTGGCCACGGCCTGGATGTCGAAAGGCTTGCGGATGACGCGCCGGACCATCGAGTCGTCGAGGCTGGCGACGTCGCTGTTCGCCAGCGCCGTGGCCACGAGCACAACCGGTCGCGGGTCGAGCGTGCTGATCTTCTGGAGGAGCTCGTACCCGCTCAGCCGCGGCATCATCAGGTCGACGATGGTGATGGCGTACTCCAACTTCTGGAGCATCTCCAGGGCCTCCACGCCGTCGCGCGCCGTGTGCACTTCGAAGCCGGCGCGCTGTCCGATGCGCGCGAGCAACTGCCGGATGGGCTTCTCGTCGTCGACGACCAGCAGGCGCTTCTTTCCCCCGTTCGCCACAGGGGGTCGGTTGTTGCAAGGCTCGTGCTCACACCCGACGGGCCTAAACCGCTGATCAGACGCGACTTCCGTCAAACGACCCGGCGCAGCAGATCGCGGTGCCATGAGTCCGCTGCCCGTCGCTCCCACGCTCCGGAGCGGATCTGTCCCAGCGTGGCGGCCGTGGTGTCGAACACGATCGTGTGCGGATCGGCCTTCTCCCGGAACTCGCTCCGGGACATCCCCTCCGGACGTCCATCGCCGTGGCGGACGAAGACGCGGCTGCCGTCGAGAACCGAGACCGCGAGCTCCCGCTCGAGCGTCTGCAGGGTGCCGAACATCCGGTCGATCGAACAGCCCGACGTCTCGGCGTCGCGGCCGGCGGCGACGATGAGGAACACGCCCTCGCGGAGATCGCGGGCCGAGGCGATCGGCTCCCCGTGCGCCGCCCAGCCCTCGAGGAAGCGATCCACCTCGGCCAGAAATCGCGGCTGCTGCCCCTCGTCCAGAGCGGGAGTGATGCCGAAGATCCACACGCGGGAGTCGTCGGGAAGGCGGGGGAGATCGATGCGTGGCATTGCCGTGGGGCTGAGCTAAACTCGCGCCCGTGAGCTTCGCACGACTCGTCCAGCGGATCAAGGAAGGATTGTCGGCCGGGCCCCAGCCGCAGCACACTCATGAGGAGCGCCTCCGCCTGGCCACTGCGGCCGTGCTGCTCGACATCGCCTACGCGGACGGCACGTTCTCACCGGCGGAGGGGGGCAACGTGCTCGACTTCCTGCAGCGCACGTTCGATCTCTCGCCCGGCGACGCGCGCGAGCTGATCGAAGCGGCCGAGGAGATTCGCAACCACACCATCGACCACTTCGCCATGGCGAACTTCATCCGGAAGAACGTCTCGCTCGACGAGCGAATCGAGATCGTCAAGACCATGTGGCGCACGGCCTATGCCGACGGACGCGTCACCGAGTACGAGAAGTACCTGGTCCGCAAGCTTGCCGATCTCCTGGGGCTCGAGCATCATGTGATGATCGACACCAAGGTGACCGTGCTGCGGGAGTTGGAAGCCACATGAGAGCGGTCCTTTTCACCGCGGTGCTGCTCCTCCACGCCGCAGCGGCCGGCGCCCAGCGCTGGGAGCTGCAGAGCAACTTCTGGGTCAACCTCCACCAGGCCATGCTCGACGCGGCGCAGAACGGCAGGCCCATCGAAGCCTCGCTCACCGACTCGGAGAAATCGCTGTGGAACAACGCGGTGCACACCTACCGCGTCCGCTTCTACGATCGCTCCCCGATCTTCGACGAGGAGCTGGTGCGGATCAACGACGCGCTCTCCGCGGCCGGCGACCTGCCGCCGGAAGGCTTCTCCGAGGAAGTCACCAGGGCCCTGCTGTCGGCGGCATTCGTCTACCGGAAGCACCGCTGGGCGCTCGACAACCGGACGAACCTCTTCTGGATCTCCGTGGCCGAGGGCATGCTGCGGGACGCCGGGGAGGAACTGGCGCAGGAGCACGCCCGCGTCTACGGCGTGCCGTTCCCGGCGCGCACGCGCGTCGACGTCTCGGCGGCGGCCGGGCCGCTCGGCGCCTACACCACCACCATGAACGGCTTCGTCCACACCACGATCTCCAGCCGCGATCCGAGCTATCAGGGATACGCCGCGCTGGAAATGCTGCTGCACGAGTCCTCGCACGCGATCGTCGGACCGGCCGCGGGCGCCATCGGCCCCGACATCCAGAGCCACGCCCGCGCCAGGGGCGTCCTGGCACCCCGCGAGCTCTGGCATGCCATCCTCTTCTACACCTCGGGCGAGCTGGCCCGCCGCGCTCTGCGCGACCGCGGCATCAACGACTACACGCCCTACATGTACAGGCAAGGGATGTTCGACCGCGCCTTGGGCGCGATGAGGCAGCCGCTGGAAACCTTCTGGCAGTCCTGCCTCGAGGGCAGGATGGACCGCCAGGCGGCCCTCGCCGCGATCGTCGACGCTACCGGCTCGCAGATGCCGGCTCGCGTGCCGGGGCTGTAGCTCGCCCCCGCGTCATCAACGCGAAGCCGATCATCTTGTAAAGCAGGCGCGCTCCCACGTTCGCGTCCCACTCCGTCTCCCCCGGCGAGACCTCACAGAGGTCGAGACCCACGATCCGTTTCCCTCCCCGCACCACGGCCCGCAACAGACCGACGGCCTCGTTCCACGACAGGCCGCCCGGAACCGGCGTCCCCGTCCCCGGGCAGAGCGTCGGGTCGAGCCCGTCGATGTCCCAGGAGAGGTAGACCTCGTCGGGCAGCTCCGCCACGATGGAGTCGGCGATCGATGCGAACGTCTCCCCCCTCTCCTTCCGCATGGCCAGCTCGGCATCGAAGAAAGTGACGATCCTCCCCATCGAAGTCTCGATCATCCGGCTCTCCGCCTCCCCGAGATCGCGGACTCCGACCTGGACCAGCTTCCCCACTCCCGGAAGCTTCGTCATGACGTTGTGGAAGATCGAGGCGTGAGACCAGGTGAATCCTTCGTAGGCCTCGCGCAGGTCGGCATGCGCATCGAGGTGGAGGATGCCCATTCCCGGATACCGTTCCGAGTAGGCCCGGATCGATCCGAACGGGACGGAATGGTCGCCGCCGAGGATCACGGGCATCCTCCCGCCGGCCAGAAGGGAGGCTGTCTGCTCGTAGACCCAGGCGTTCACCCGTTCCCCGATCGCGTCGACCTTCGCCGCCGCGGCGCGCAAGCCGCGGCCGCCCGCTCCTCCGCGGGCGATCACCGGCGCCGCCAGCGCCTTGGCCTCCCGGTTCCAGCGGAGGATCTTCTTCGGAATGTCGAGCATGGCGATGCCGCCGGCGTAGGGTTTGCCGGTCTCCTGATCGAAGAGGTCGACCTGGCGCGAGGCCTCCCGCACCGCTTCCGGACCGCGGGAGGTCCCCCCGCCGTACGAAGTGGTGGCCTCGAACGGGACCGGGACGACCACCACCAGGGCCTCCTCCGGCCGGAACGGCAGCCCGTAGAGGCCGCTGCCGCCACCGGCGGCATCGGGATCGAAGTCCGGAGCGGGGGGTGATTTCTTCTTCGGCATGGACCTAATCGAGGTCCATCGGGTTGAACGGCTTCTCGTCCGATTTCTCGGCGCGCTGCAGCGCCTCCCGGAACTTCTCCTCGAGGAGACGGGCACGGTCCTTCTGGCTCTCCATCTGTTTGTCGAAGCGCTTCGCGGCCTCGTCCCGCTGCTTATCGAGGTTCGAGACCATCGACTCGAGCGAGCCGGAGATCGTTCTCTCCTTCACCTTGTGCAGCAGCACCTCGCCGCTGAGCCGGTCGACGACCAGGAGGGCTTCGCAGCAGGGGCAGTGGACCTCGAAGTTCTCGGCCATGGCGTGAGAAGTCTACAGCAGCGGGCTCCGCGCTCGGGGCTCAGGGCTCAGGGCGCTTTCCAGATCGGCAATCAGGTCATCCGGGTGCTCCAGTCCGACCGAGAGCCGCAGGAGGTTCTCCGGCGTGGCCGACTGCGGGCCCTCGCTGGAGGCGCGGTGCTCGATCAGGCTCTCCACCCCGCCGAGCGACGTGGCGCGGGTGAAGAGCCGGGTCCGGGCTGCGACGGCGAGCGCCTCGGCCCGCCCGCCGCGCACGAGGAAGGAGAGCATGCCGCCGAAGCCGGACATCTGGCGGCTGGCCAGGAGGTGACGCGGATGGGTCCGGAGACCGGGATAGAACACCGCCTCGACGCGCGGGTGCGCGACCAGGAAGGAGGCCACCGCAGCGGCATTCTCGGAGTGCACTCGAACGCGCGCCGCCAGGGAGCGGATCCCGCGCATGACGAGCCAGGAGTTGAAGGGGGATGCCACGGCGCCGGCGAGGAGGCGCACCTGCTCGACGCGCTCGAAGAGCTCGTCGCGGCGGGCGAAGGCGAGCGATCCGCCCTGCACGTCGCTGTGTCCGCCGAGGTACTTGGTGGAGGAGTGGAGGACGAGGTCGGCGCCGAGCTCGATCGGTCGCTGGAGCGCCGGGGTGGCGAACGTCCCGTCGACGACGGTGATCGCGCCGCGCTGCCGGGCCGCGCCCGCCAGCGCTTCGATGTCGGCGATCTTCAGCAGCGGGTTCGACGGCGTCTCGATCCAGAGCAGACGCGTCGAGTCGCGCATGGCCGCGGCCACCGTCGCCTCGTCATCCATCGCAACGGTGTCGAAGGAGAGACCCCACTGATGGCCGAGTTGCGCCGCCAGCTTGCGGAAGGCGTAGTAGCTGTCGTCCGGGAGCAGGACATGCGAGCCGCCGGGCAGGGCCTGGAGCAACGCCGCGCCGGCGGCCATCCCGGAGGCGAAGGCGAGGGCCGCCGCCGCCGAGTCGACCGCCGCCAGCGCCTCCTCGAGCCTGCTCTGGGTCGGGTTGGCCTCGCGGATGTATCCGAATCCGCGGGGCGTGTCGCCTTCGACGCTCCGCTCGAAGGTCGTGGAGAGGTGGATGGGAGGAGCGATGGCCCCGGTCTCTCGGTCGACATGCATCCCGGCGTGGATGGCGATCGTCTCGAAGTGCATGGAGATAACCTACTACTGCTGGCCTGAAGCTTGAAACCGGGTCGCCGAGTCATCCCCCGGCTCCGATGTGCCACCATGTGCCGCTGCCGATGCCGAAAGCCCCCCTGCGCCGCCGCACCGATCCTCCCCCCGCCGGCGAAGCCGACCTTCTCCGGGCGCTGGTGGTGGACGACCACGAGCCGTACCGCGAGTACATCGCGGAGCTCGTGTCGCGGTTCGGGTTCCAGGTCACCGCGGCCGGCGACGGGACGACCGCGCTGGCCGTGCTGCGGGAACACGCTCCGTTCCACCTGCTGATCGTCGATTGCGAGATGCCGCGCATGAGCGGCCTGGCCCTCATCGCCGCCGTGCGGGCCCAGGAGCGATTCAGCGACGTCTACGCGGTGATGCTCACGGCGCGGGAGGACGTGGGGACGAAAGTCTCGGCGCTGCGTCTCGGCTTCGACGACTACATAAGCAAGTCGGCGAGCGAGGTCGAGATCGCCGCGAAGCTCAGCGCGGCGCGGCGGCTGGTCTCGCGGCAGCACCGGCTCCACGAGACCGTCCGCGAGCTCTACGGCCTGGCCACGCACGATGAGCTGACCGGCGTCTTCAACCGCCGGCTCTTCTTCGCCGAGGCCGAGCGGCTCCTGGCCGAGGGCACGGCGGTCGGCCTGATCTTCTTCGATCTCGACGACTTCAAGCGGGTGAACGACACCTTCGGGCACCTCGCCGGCGACCGGCTCCTTCGCGACATCGGCTCGCTCTTTCTGAGCCGCACCCGCCATGAAGACCTCATCGCCCGATACGGCGGCGACGAGTTCGTGATGCTCGTGCTGGGCCTCGCGCCGCCGGAGGTGGAAGTCCTGGCCAGACGGATGGCCGATCAGATCGCCTCCGCGCGGTGGACCTTCGGCACCGAAACCTTCAGCCTCGGCGTCACCACCGGTGTGGCCTGCTCCTCCCAGCTCCAGCAGCCCACCCTCCCCCAGCTTCTCAGCGCCGGCGACCGCGACCTGTACCGGAACAAGTGGCTGCGCAAGAACCCCGGTGTCGACCCGGCGCTCTATATCTACGACGCCGCGCGGGAGGGAAGGTTGACGGGGGAGTAGGCCCGAAGGCCCGCCCGCTACAATGCCACTTCCATGATCCAGCTCGGCTCCATCCGCGGGACCACGATCACCCTCGACTTCAGCTTCCTCTTCATCGTGGCGCTGTTCGTGATCACCAGCTACAACCCGAACATCGGGATCCACTACGCCCTGCTCTGGATCCCGGTGCTCTTCCTCAGCATCCTGCTCCACGAGCTGGCGCACGCCGGGATGATCGGCCTCTTCGGCTTCGGCTCGAGCCAGATCGTCCTGGGAGGGATGGGAGGCGTGACCATCAATCGCCGGCAGGCCAGGCCGTGGCAGGACATGCTGATCAGCCTCGCCGGCCCCGCCTCCAGCTTCGCCCTGGCGGCCCTCGTTCGGGCCTTCTACCGGAACAGCGAGCTGGCGCAGCGCGACCCCATGCTGGCCGCCTTCCTCCCCCTGCTGATCATCGCCAACGTCTTCTGGGGAATCTTCAACTGCCTGCCGATCAGTCCCCTCGACGGCGGACACGCCCTGCGCGACCTGCTGCGGATCTTCATGCCCGATCGGAAGGCCTTTCCCATCGCCATCTGGATCGGGATCGTCGTCGGCGTGGTGGTGGCCATTCTCGGGCTGCTGGCCCGCCAGATCTTCGTCACGGTCCTGCTGGCCTGGTTCGTCTTCATGAATTATCAGCAGTGGCAGTATTACCGCGATCACGGAACCCCGGGTGATTAGCCCCTACAATGGGGAACAAAAAGCGGCGCCACGCGGCGCACCTCCCGCCAATGACCGTGCCTGCCGATCACAGAACCCAACTGCGAGGCATCCGCCGTCTCCTGAGGCGCGTCCTGCGCCGGCGGGATGGACGGGCGGGAGACGATCTGCGCACCACCGACGCCATCCTGAAGGCGCAACAGGAGGCCACCCTCGACGGCATCCTGGTGGTGGATGGAGAGCGGCGGGTCCTCTCCTATAACCGCCGCTTCCTGGAGATCTGGGGCATCCCGGCCGAGGTGGCCGCGTTCGCCACGGATGAGGAGCTGATCACCTATGCGTTCGATGCCGTCGCCGATGTCGACGCCTTCACGCGCGGAGTGGAGGCGTTGTACGGGGATCCGACGGCCGTCCGGAGCGAGGAGCGGATCGAGCTGAAGGACGGGCGGACCTTGTCCCGCACCTCGATCCCAGTGAAGACCAGCGAGGGGGGCGTCACCGGCCGGGCCTGGTACTTCCACGACATCACCGAGGCGCAGCGCTCGAAGAGGCTGCAGGCGGCGCTGTTCAGGATCTCGCAGTTGAGTCACGAGTCGGGAGACCTTCCCGCCTTCTACGCCGCCATCCACCAGGTGGTCGGCGAAATGATGGATGCCACGAACTTCTACATCGCCGAGTATGACGCCGAGCGGGACATCCTCACCTTCCCCTACTTCGTCGACCAGTTCGATACCGCGCCGGATGGGCGGCCACCCGGCCGGACGCTGACCGCCTACGTCCTTCGCACCGGCAAGCCGATGCTGATCACACCGGAGCGCTTCGAGTCGCTCGTGAAGCGTGGAGAAGTCGAGCTGATCGGGGCGCCGTCGGTCGACTGGCTCGGCGTTCCCCTCCGCACGGGCGAGCTGACCTGGGGGGTGCTCAGCGCGCAGAGCTACGACGAGCGCCGCCGCTACACCGAGCGCGACCGGGAAGTGCTCGTGTTCGTCTCCCAGCACCTCGCCTCGGCCATCGAGCAGAAGCGGAAGGAAGAGGCGCTGCGGCAGAGCGAGCGCCGCTACCGGCAGATGTTCGAGAACACCCGCGCCGTCCAACTGGTCATCGACCCGGCCAGCGGCGAGATCGTCGACGCGAACGCCGCCGCCTGCGACTTCTACCTCTACACGCTCGACGAGCTGCGATCGATGCGGATCTGGAACATCAACGTCCTGGGGGAGGAGCGGGTGCGGGAGGAGTTGCGCAACGCCGACAGTCAGGGTCAGAGCTACTTCCTCTTCCGGCACATGCGCGCCAACGGCGAGATTCGCGACGTGGAGGTCCACTCCGGGCCGGTGGAGGTGGGAGGGCGGCGGCTCCTCTACTCGATCATCCACGACATCACCGAGCGGAAGCGCACCGAGCGGGCCCTGCAACAGTCGGAGGCGAAGTTCCGGAGCATCTTCGACCACGCCTCGGTGGGCATCGTGCAGTCGACCCGCGACGGGCAGCTCGTCACCGCCAACCAGACCATGGCCAAGATCCTCGGCTACGACGCGGTGGACGAGCTGCTGCAGGTGGACATGGCCCGCGACGTCTGGCTCGACGCCTCGGAGCGCGAGTACCTCTTCCGCAAATTCGAGCCCCGCGGCTATGCCACCGACGTCGAGGTGCGCTGGAGGCGGAGAGACGGCGCACCGATCTGGGTGCAGATCAACGCGCACGCCATCCGCTCGCCGTCCGGCGCGACCTACTTCGAGGGCTTCATCTACGACATCACCAACCGCAAGCAGGCCGAGGATTCACTCGCCGCCGCGAACTCGCAGCGCAAGGCGGTGCTCGATGCGGCCACGCGCGTGTCCATCATCGCCACCGACTCGCGGGGGATGATCACCGTCTTCAACTCCGGCGCGGAGCGCCTCCTCGGATACTCCGCCGCCGAGATGATCGGCCGCCGCTCTCTGCTCGACCTTCACGATCCCGACCAGGTGGCCGCGCGCGGCGCCGAGCTCAGCGCCGAGCTCCACAGACCGGTCGGCGGCTTCGACGTCCTGGTCCAGCGCGCCGCCAGGGAGGAGGTCGAGGAGCGCGAGTGGACCTACGTCCGCGCCTCGGCCGAGTGCCGGACCTTCCTCGTCTCCGTCACCGCGCTGCGCGGGGAGGAGGGGCCCATCACCGGGTTCCTGCACGTCGGGACCGACATCACCGAGCGCAAGCGAGCCGAGGAGATGCTCCGCCAGCAGTCGGCGGCCATGACCGCATCGATGGATGGAATCGGGATCGTCAACGAGCGGCTGGAGTTCACCCACGTCAACGACGCCCTGGCCAAGCTCTACGGCTACACCCGGGCGCCGGCCATGCTCGGCCGGACGCTGGAGGAGCTCTACGACGGCGAGGAGCGTGTCCGCCTCGCCGAAAACATCATCCCCGCGGTCAGGAGCCGGGGCCGCTGGCGGGGCGAGGCCACCGGCAAACGCCGCGACGGATTCTCCTTTCCACAGGAGATCTCGCTGACCGCCATCGAGGACGGCGGCATCGTCTGCGTCGTTCGCGACATCACCGAGCGCACCTACGCCGAGGAACAGATCAAGCACCTCGCCTACCACGATGCCCTGACCGGTCTTCCCAACCGCCTCCTGTTCAAGGACCGTCTCACCGTGGCGCTGTCTCACGCCCAGCGGGACAATACCCGCGCCGCCGTGCTCTACCTCGACCTCGACCGCTTCAAGATCATCAACGACTCGCTCGGCCACAACGTCGGCGACCAGCTCCTCCAGGCCGTGGCCACCCGCGTCTCCTCCTGCGTGCGGGAGAGCGATACCGTCGCTCGCCAGGGCGGTGACGAATTCACGCTCCTTCTCCCCCACCTCGTCAACTCCGAGGACGCGGCCCTCGTCGCCCAGAAGATCCTGGAGGCAGTTCGATACCCGTTTCACATCGAGGGACGGGAGTTCTTCACCACCACCAGCATCGGGATCAGCATCTATCCGGAAGACGGGAGCGATGCCACCACCCTCATCAAGAACGCCGACACGGCCATGTACCAGGCCAAGGAGCTGGGACGGGACAACTACCAGCTCTTCAACGCCTTCGTGAATGCCAAGGCCCTGCAGCGCATCGCCATCGAACACGGCTTGCGGAAGGCGCTCATGAACGAGGAGCTCGAGATCCACTATCAGCCGATCTTCGACTTCCGCTCCGGGCGCATCAGCGGCATGGAAGCGCTCCTGCGCTGGGACCATCCCGAGATGGGGCCCATCCCGCCGAACACGTTCATCCCCATCGCCGAGGCCACCGGGATGATGGTCGCCATCGGCTCCTGGGCCCTGCGCACCGCCTCCGCACAGGCCATGGCCTGGCAGAGGTCGGGGTTCCAGAACCTCTCGCTGGCCGTGAACCTCTCCGTGACCCAGCTCCAGCAGGCGGACCTGGTGGATCGAGTGCGGGAAATCCTCGAGGAGACCGGGCTGCAACCGCATCTTCTCGAGCTGGAGATCACCGAGAGCAGCGCCATGCACAGTCCGGAAACGATCGCCCGCACGCTGTACGACCTGAAGAAGCTCGGCGTGCGCATCTCCCTCGACGACTTCGGCACCGGCCACTCCTCGCTGAGCTACCTCAAACGCTTCCCGATCGACACGCTGAAGATCGACCAGTCGTTCGTCCGCGACATCAACGCCGATCCCGATACGGCGGCCATCGTCATGGCCATCATCGCCATGGCGCACAGTCTGCGGCTGAAGGTCATCGCCGAGGGGGTGGAGGTCAGCGACCAGGCCGCCTTCCTCAAGCGGCACTCCTGCGACCAGATGCAGGGCTACCTGGTCAAGGCCCCGGTGCCGGCCCCCGAGTTCCTCGACCTGATCGACGTGGGGTCAGGTCTGAAAATTTAACTTCACGTCTACCCC
>DATLEX010000074.1:0-2932 GCA_035525045.1 Thermoanaerobaculia bacterium
GGATCTCGCGGGCGACCGCCGTCACCGGCCGATCCTCGTTGGCGACGCTGAAGCCGGCCAGGCCGGTGGAGTCGAGGATCGCTTCCAGCTCGGCGACCCGATCGACGAGTTTCTGCTGCAGCATCCCCGGCTCGCGCCGGCGGACTCGCTCCTGCATCGTCGAGACGGCGGCGCGGAGGCGGCAGATCGTGATGTGTGCGCCGGGAATCGCCCGCAGGAGCGCGTCGCGATCCGCGGCGCTCTCGACAGCGGAAGCAAGGAGAAGCCGCGTCACGCCGGCCGCGGCGTAGTTGCGCCAGACCGCGGCGAGGTTCTGCAGCGCGAGATTGGCGCTCGAGCTCTCCGGGAGATGCACGATGCCGAGGAGATCGGCATCGATGGCGGCGTGAGCGATGCCGGCGGCGGTGAGGATGTCGGACGCCTCCGTCATCACGGTCGTTTTCCCCGATCCCATCGAGCCGGAGATCACCAGCACACGCGGCTCAATGCTCATCGGGTTCCCGAAAGAGGAGCGTGCGGCTCGCTCCTGCTCCGGGCCCGGTACTCCGTCGGCGTCATCCCCGTGACGCGCCGGAAGGTCAGGTAGAACGCTGACCGCGAACGGAACCCGCTGGCCTCGGCCAATGCATCGATCGTGTAGCGGTCGTTGGCGCGATCCTGCAGCCGTCGCTCCGCATCGGCGACGCGGTATTCGGCGAGGAGGTCGTGGTACGACGTTCCTATCGACTGATTGAGGATGCGCGACAGCTCGTGCTGCGTCGTCCCGATCTCCGCGGCCAGGTTCGCCAGCGAGAGGTCGCTGCGGCGGTAGAGGTGCCCCGCCGTCATGGCCTGCCGCAGGCGCTCCATGACCACGCCATCCTCCGCCGGCACCGTGGGCGAGTGTTGCCGGCGTTCGTGCGCGGGGGCGAAGGGGAGTCGCGACAAAGCCCACGCCCCGGCGAAGAGGAACCCCGCGGCGATCGTGAGCGGAACGATCTCCCGCATCGCCGCCACGTGGGAGAGCGTTCGTCCGATCTGCGCGGCGTGGATCGACGCCATCACCATGATCGTCGCGGGCGCCACGAGCTTCTGGGCCCGCTGCACGTTCTGCCGGCCGCGCCAGAGCGCCATCGCCGCCGCGGCGGTGTAGGTCATCTGGACCAGCATCACGATCTCGATCGGAGTGCCGAGGAGAGGAGTGCCGCCGGTGGAAGGAAGGAGGAGAGGGGCGAGAGGGGCCGCCAGATGCAGTCGCCATTCGCCCGGCTTCCCGGCGACGGCGCTGCGGACATAGAAGAGGAGCGACGGTCCGGCCAGGAGGGCGGCCGCGTACTCGATCTTCTCGAAGAGCCATGCATGGTCCGGCAGGCGGTGACCGGTCAGAATGGCGATCGCCGCCGTCACGCCGCAGAGAACCGCGACGGCCAGCCAGTTCTCGGCAGGGGAGCCGTTGCGGCGGGCCCGGCGGGAGAGGGTCCAGGAGAGCGAGGCGCCGAAGCCGGCGCCGATGGCCGTGAAGGTGGTCGCATCCATCTGTCCCTCTTCCTACGGCCGCCGCTGTACGAGGTTGCCGGGATGTCCCGATCGATCGGAACGGACGAGGCGGCCGAACTTCGGCAGACGCCGCCGCGTAGCGTCGTCCAGCTGAAAGGAGAATCGAATGATCCGAGCGATGGTGCTGATGACCGTGGCGCTGGCCACGAGCGCGCAGGGGGCGGTACGTTGGGAGGAGTACCGAGTCGATGGAAACGTCTTTCAACTCGGCCGCATCACGGTCCCGGAGAGGAGGAGCGGGGATGGTGGCAGATCGATCGAGATCGCCTTCATCCGGTTGCCTGCCACGACTGAAACGCCGGGTCCCCCGATCGTTTTTCTGAACGGCGGGCCGGGGCAGGCGGCGACGCCGGCCGTGCGGAGCCGCTTCTGGCTCTCGCAGCTCGACGGTCTGAGGACCCTCGCCGATGTGATCCTCCTCGATCAGCGCGGCACCGGCCAGTCGAGGCCGTTGCTGTCCTGCCGCGATCAGCGACCCGACCCCGCGCGTCTCTTCACCGACGAGCGCCAGGCCTGGGCCAGCAGCATCACCGCCGTGCGCGCCTGCGCGCAACGGTTGCGCGGCGAGGGGATCGACCTCGGCGCCTACAACACGCGCGAGAGCGCGAACGATCTGGAGGACCTGCGCCGCGCGCTGGGCGTGAAGACGATCGATCTCTTCGGATTCAGCTACGGAACGCATCTCGGGCTGGCGGCGATCCGCCAGCATCCGGGGAGCATCCGCCGCGCGGTGCTGATCGGAACGGAGGGCCCCGATCACACCTGGAAGCTGCCGTCGACGGGCGACGTGCAACTGCGCAAGATCGCTCTGGCCACGAACGCTCCCGGTTTCGAGCCGGCGCTGCGCCGCGTCCTGCGGAAGGCGGCGGCGGAGCCGTTCCGGGTCGAGGTGTCCGGTGGTGAGAAGGGGAAGACGATCACGATTCCGGTCGGCCGTTCCGGGCTCCAGCGCCTCCTCGAAGCGGACCTCGGCGACTCGCGCGATTTCGTCGCCTTTCCGACGCTGATCGCGGAGCTCGATCGCGGCGAGACGGCGATGCTGACGAAGTTCGTGCAGAAGCGGTTCGATCAGGCCGGCGGCCCGGTCGAGTTGATGGGGCGGGCCATGGACTGCGCATCGTCGGTGACACCGGAGCGGCTGGCGCGTATCCGGACGGAAGCGGCGCCGGCGCTTCTCGGCAACGCGGCGAACGCGCGGGAAGAGGAGCTCTGCGAGGCTGTCGGCGTCGCTGCGCTCGATCCGTCGTTCCGCGAGCCCGTCGTCTCGGACGTGCCGGTGCTCTTCGTGAGCGGCACGATGGACGCGAACACGCCCCCCTTTCAGGCGGAGGAGGTGCGATGGGGTTTCGTCAACGGCGCGCACGTCATCGTCGACGGAGCGGGGCACGAAGATCTG
>DATLEX010000202.1:0-3637 GCA_035525045.1 Thermoanaerobaculia bacterium
CCCTCCACCACGTCCTCTGCGGAGCGAACGATTGCCCTCAATTTGCCGGGAACGGCCTGCAGCCCGGCGATGCAGAGTTCCTGGTCGGAAGCGGGGTCGAAACCCTGCAGGTCTTTGCCGCCCGCGCCTTCGCGCCGCCGCTCACGACCGTCATCGATGCGGGCGGCAACCCCGTCATCGAGATTTACGCTTTCGAGCGCGACGCGGCCGGTACGGCCTACCCGGAATGCATCGCCCTCAAGGCGTCCGCCTTCCGGGCCGGCCAGGCCACGGAGATCAACAACATCAAGAACAGAAGCGTGCTGGCCCACGAGCTCTTCCACAAGGTCCAGTACGGCTACATAGCTCCAATGCAGTTCTCCCAGGACCTTGCGGCCTCGGGATTCTGCTATTCGACTTCGCCGAGTCTCTTCGGCACCTGGGTCTCCGAGGGTCAGGCGACCCTCATGGGCGAGCGCTGGAGTGACGAGATCGACGGTCATGACGGCACGGACTACTTCGGGTTCATGCAAAACTATTTTGCCGGGGGGCCGACCGATCTGTCACTGACCGAGACCAGTTACGCCGCGTCGATTTACTGGAGCTATGCCTGTGAGCAGATGGGCACCATTCAGACTCCTCCGGTGCGCGGCACGGACCTGATCCGCACGGTCTGGGAAACCGCGCAGCTCACGAACGAGCAAAACCCCCAGCTCAACTGGCAGCAGGCCACCGATTCGATCGGACTGCTCGATGCCATCATCGCATTCAAGGAACGCGGCTCGGTCATTGATCTGTTCCAGGACTTCGCCATCGCCTGCTATACCCACGAGCTGGACCGCACCTCGATCATCGACAACATCCCGAACGCCTCGCGCTATTACTTCGGGGAGGCTGATCAGTACATCCAGCAGCCCGGGTTCTTCGACTATCCCTACGGTCTGCCCCGCATGGCTCGGCACTGCTACTGTCTCGCGAGCGGCGGCTGCACCACCGAGTCCGAGGTCCTGGTCCTGGGCGCGGAGCTGGGTGATCTCGACGTGGCCGTGCAGCAGGTGCCGTGCCAGCCAATCAACCTGCCGGCGGTGCTGTCGCCGAGCGCCGCCTTCTGCGCCAGCTTCGACGGTGGAGACTTCAACGCGTACGAGGACTGCGAGCGGGGGCGAGTCCTGCCGCTGTCGATCGACTACCACCAGATCGACGTCGCCACCGTGATGCAGGATCCGTGCGGCACGGTCGACATCCGGGCGCGGGCCTGCGCCGACGTCGGCTGGGCTCTGGTCGGGGTGGGGCCGGTGATCGACAACAACACGCTGCGGCGGCCGGCGTACTTCCTGCGCACCGGCCGCGGGGAGGTCTTCTCGGAGACCGTCCTGCCGCGCCCGGGACTGGAGCGGCTGGCCTTGATCGTCATCGGGCTCGAGGAGGAAAGCCTCTACGAGATTCGCATCGATCGAGCCCAGCCGAGGCTTTCCCTGCAACACCCGACCGAGGCGGACCCCGCCCATGCCGGCCTCCCCAATGCTCCGGACCCCTTCCTCATTCGTGCGGTGCTGTCGGGCACGGCCGACCAGATCCCCGGGACAGCGGCCTGCCCGGACGAGGAAGTCATCGTTCGCCGGCCGGTGAGCCTCCAGCCCGATGACATCCAGGTGGAGCTGCTCCAGGGCGGGCAAGTGGTCGGCGAGGTCTTCATCCTCACCATCGACCGCGTGGGGGCCGAGCACTGGATCAACGTCTACCCTCCGGTGGTGCCGAGCGCCGGAGTCTACGACATGAGAGTCCGCGCCGGAAGGGGCTGTGCGGCCAACGAGGAGACCTCCGTAAGATCCGTGGTCTACGGCCCCGAGATAGTGAACCACGTCATCGTCCTCGACCGCTCCGGCAGCATGAGCGCGCCGGACGGCGCCAGCAAGCTGGACGCGGCGAAGCTTGCCGCCCGGATCTACGTCAACGCCGCGGGCGCCAATGACCGCCTCGGCGTTGTCACGTTCAACGGAGGCTCGGCATCGACGGTGGACTGCGACTTGAACTCCAATGTGGTCCATCCGCTGACCGTGGCGAACAACCCTCAGAAAGCCGCCGCCCTTGGCGCCATCGACGCCATCACCCCCGCCGGCCGAACGCCGCTCGGCGACGGCATCTGGCGCGCCCTGAACATCCTCGAAAGCTTCGACACCGACATCGACCGCCACGCCATGCTCGTCCTTTCCGATGGCCTGGAGAACGAGGAGCGCTACCTCTTCGCCGCCGTTTCCTGCACCGGCGGCGTGGTGCTCGATCCGGTCATGCCGCGCCTCGAGCAATCAGCGGCCATCGCCAGCACCATCGCCTTCGGCCCCGAGGCGGACCAGAATGCGCTCCAGCAGGTGGCTCTCGACGCCGGAGGAATCTTCCAGTTCGTCGACGTCTCGGATGGAGAAGGCGGCGGCGCCGGCCTCCCCGGCGCTTCGCTCAGCATGCCGAACCGGTTGGCCCTGGCCTTCCTCGAGTCGCTGGCCCACGCCAGAGACCTCGAACGCATCGCACTGTTGACGACCAGGGTCGAGGGGCGAGAGACCTCGCTGCCGATCCAGGTCGAGAAGTCCGAGCGTCCCCTGACGCAGGGGCTTTTCTTTTTTCACTGGGACCGGGCCAACTCGATCAGGCGCCTGGATCTGCTCGACCCGCTCGGCGAGATCATCGACGCCGATCGCGCCGCCATCTACCGGACGCCGAATCATGCCGTCTTCCATCTCAAGGACACCGAGCTCTTGCCCGGCGAATGGAACGTTCGAGTCTCCGCCGACGTCTCCGCGGAAATCGTCGGCGGCCTGCTGGCCAAGGACCGGGTGGGGCTCCAGATGGACTTGCGCGTCCGCCAGCCACGCCCGCCGCTCATCACGGACGTCGCTCCCGAGAATGTCCTGCTGCAGGGCATTCCGGTGACCATCCGCTGCGCGCTGGCGGACATCCGCGGTCCGGTTCTCGGAGCCATCATCGAGGTCACGGTCGAGCGTCCCGATGGTTCAACGACGGTCGGAGGCGTCTGTGAGACGCTTCGGTTGCGCGACGACGGAACGGAGGACGATGGGGCTCCCAACGACGGGATCTACGGCCTGGTGTACACCCAGACCCAGCTGGGGAGCGAGGGCGGCGCCGATACCGATGCCCGCCGTCGCGGCGACCCGATCGGCGGCAAGCGCGGCAGCTATATCGTGCGCGGCGAGGCCCGGGGAGTGACCAACGCCCGCGTGGCGTTTGCGCGGCCGGTGGAGCTTCACTTCCAGATCTTCGACGGTCTCAAGGACAACGACCTGGATGGTCTGCCCACTGGCTGGGAGCTCCACTACGGCACCGATCCCGACGTCAACGACCGCCTGCTCGACCCCGACGGGGATCAAATCAACAACATCGGCGAGCTCGCGAACGGCACCGACCCCATGGATCCCGACACCGACCAGGACGGCGAGTTGGATGGGACGGAGGTGCGCAATGGCCGCTGCCCGACGGTCCCCGGCGATCAAGCCCTGCCGGCGCCGCGCGACGTGGAGGTGGTCACGGATCCCGGCGACGCCCCCGCCGTGGAGCTTCCGGCCGGCGGCATCTTGCTGCGCTTTCCATGGAACGGCGCCTACGTGCGAATACGGATCGAGCGCGCGCCGGCTCGCCAGGGGCC
>DATLEX010000277.1:0-8843 GCA_035525045.1 Thermoanaerobaculia bacterium
CAACAGAGGAGGTACGAAACAATGCACCGTCAAATCACTGCGCTGGCACTCCTGCTGGTGCTCTTCACCATCGCCTGCGGCTCGATGAATCGCGCCACGCCCGCGGAATGGGATCGTGTCGCGATCGAAGCCGATGTCCGCAGCAAGGTGGCAACGGCCGTCCCGGGCAAGACGTTCTCGATCGGCGTCACCGTCAGCGAAGCCCGCGTGGTATCGCTGAGCGGCACGGTCGACAACGCTTCCGAGCGCCAGGCCATCGGCGAAGCCGCGCGGAGCGTCAGCGGCGTCACGCGGGTCATCAACAACATCGCTGTGAGGTAACCCAAAGAGAAAGGGAGCGCGGGCCAGTCCGGCCGCGCTCCACGACTCCCTGACTCCATGACGGTCCTCGTCACGGGCGGCACCGGCGTGATCGGCGCCGCGGTGATCACCGAGCTCCTCGCCCGCGGGCACCAGGTGCGGGTCCTCTAGCTTCGCTGGCGGCCAGGCACGCCGCACCGAGTCAGCGGATGCCGAACGTCCGGCGGAGGGCTGACCTCGCCGCCCAGTAGCCGCACATCCCATGGACGCCGCCGCCGGGCGGTGTGGAGCTCGAGCAGAGATAGATCCGCCGGTTGGGCGTGGTGTACGGGTTCCACGCCGGGAAGGGACGCGTCAGGAACTGCGCGAGATGGTTTGCGCCGCCGGCGATATCCCCCCCGACGAAGTTCGCGTCGTGACGCTCGAAATCCGCGGGGCTCATGGTGTGCCGCGCCAGGATCAGCCGGCGGAACCCGGGCGCGAAGCGCTCGATCTGCCGCTCGATCGCCTCGGTCATCTCCACGGTCGATCCGTTCGGAACGTGACAGTAGGCCCATCCGGTGTGTTTCCCGGCCGGCGCGCGCGTCGCGTCGAACATGCTCTGCTGCGCGACCAGCACGAACGGCCGGTCGCCGGCGACCCCCTTCCAGGCCAGCCCCTCGTGCTCGGCGATCTCCTCGAAGGTCCCTCCCACGTGGACCGTCGCGGCGCCGCGGCATGCCTCGGCCGTCCACGGAATCGCCCCATCGAGCGCCCAGTCGATCTTGAACACGCCCGGCCCGTACCGGAACCGCCGCAGACGCCGAACATAGCGCGGCGGGAGCGCGTCGGAAGCGATCCCGGCCAACTGGCGGGGGGTGAGGTCGAACAGCACCGCGCGTGCTTCCGGCACATCGGCCATCGTGCGAACGGGGTGGGATGTCCGGACTTCGCCGCCGAGGGCGCGGAAGTAGCTCTCCATGGCCCGGATGACGGCGATCGATCCCCCCCGCGCCGCCGGCCATCCGACGGCGTGCCCCGCCAGCGCCAGCGCCAGTCCGAACGAGGCGGAGCCGGCCGAATCCAGCGGCAGAAACGAATGCGCAGAGCACCCGCCGAAAAGGGCACGCCCGCCGGCGGTGCGAAAGCGGCGCACGAGCGACTCGGCCGAACGAAGTCCGGCCAGGCCGAAGCGGGCCAGGGTGATCGGGTGCCGCGGAACGAGAGGGATCGGTCGGAGGATGGAGTCGAACAACTCGCCTGCGTGGCGGACGAGGGGCGCCATGAGCTTCCGGTACGCCTCCCCGTCAGCGCCGAGGCCCGCGGCGGTTGTTTCGAGCGACTTCACCATGGTGGCGGCCGTCCCGTCGTCCAGCGGATGCGCGATCGCGGCGGGTGACCACGCCCACTCCAGCCCATGCTCCTTCAGGGGCAGGCTTTGGAAGAATGGCGAGACCACCCCCATCGGGTGAATCGCCGAGCAGACGTCGTGACGGAAGCCGTCGAGCGTCAGCGCCGCGGTCCGGGCCCCGCCGCCGGCCGTCTCGTTCGCCTCGAGGATGAGAACCGAGAGTCCCGCCCGGGCCAGCACGATCGCCGCGGCGAATCCGTTCGGACCAGCGCCGACCACGACGGCGTCGTACCGCTCGTTGCGCACCTCACTGGCCATCGTACACGCGGCACGGGGATCGCGAGGGCCGCTGCAAAAAAAGACGCCGGGGGGGTAGGGATTTTCCCGCCCCCGTCACTCCTAGGTAAATGAGGCTCGTCCAGGCCAGTCCCGCGGAACCAGGCGAAGAGAGTGAGATCGAGACGGTCGTCCTCACTCCCACGCAACTGGCGTTCCTGGGCCGGTTGAGCCGGGGCATCAATCCCGCGATGCCCTCCGCCTTCGGAGATGCGCACGCCGTCCGGACCCTCCTGGAACGGCTCGAGGAGGCGCAACTCGACCTGAGCGCTGCTTCCAGCGAAGACGAAATCGCCCGCATTGCCTCCGCCGCGCTAAGGCAGCGGAAGCGCCGGTCGCGCTAGCGCGATCTCTTGCGGGGGGCGTTGCCCGTCAGCAGCTCGACGAGCGTATCGATCGAATCCGCCTGGGAGAGATCGATCCCGCTCTGGAACGCCGCTTCGATCAGCCCGCGAATCAGCTCCGCACGGCTGATCGCCTTCCCGTGCTTCAGCCGGATGTCGATCGCCAGCCGGTCGAGATAGGCGACGTGCCGGTCCAGCAGCACGACCGTGATCTTGGCCCACGGTTCCGTGTGCACGATCGGACGTCCACGATTACTTTTTGCAGGACTCACGAGTTCTCCTTCTACTGGATTGGGACGGAGAGAGACGTGAGTGTACCCTAAAATCCGCCCGTCTATCCTTCCGGAGCGGAATTTCCGGCAAACTCGGCTCGCAGAAGCGTTCGCAGGCGCTCCTCCACCGCGTCGCCCGAGCCGCGCGCTTCGCCGTACAACGACAGCCACACGGCCGGCCGGCACCGGCCCCGCCCCGGCTCGATCTCCACCATCAAGAACCCGTCGTTCCAGTTCTCCACCGTGGCGGTGAAGTTGATCGGTGGCGCCAGCAAGGCCGTCACCCCCTCGAAACGGTCGCCGCCGCGCGTGGTGGTCTCATACCTCGAACCGGGGCGGAGCGACGCCGGGTCGAGGCCGAGGGCCGCCATCGTCCTGCCAAACACCTCCGGCCGCGGCAGGGCCACCGGCGGATGGCGGAAGGAAACCAGCCGCCGCTGCTGACCCCCATGCCGCTCCAGATAGTGCTTCATGCCGGCCAGGAACGCCGCCCATCCGCTGTCGATCGAGTCGATCTCGTCGTCCCACGCATCATCGGCGAAACCGGAGTGCACGATCCGGACAGTGGTCGTCCCCTCCCCCGCCTCGATGAGGTAGTCCACCGCGACGCGCAGCGGCCCGGCACCTTCCTTCCCGGGCGTGGTGTCGACCGTCCGGAGGTGCCTGGGCGGCTGCCAGATCTCGATCGGCGTCTCCCACTCGCTCCCCTCGCCCCACGAGAGCCAGAGCGACCCTCCTTCCCCCGGCCGCACCCGGGCGTCGAGCGGGAACCATCGCTTCAGTTCCTCGGCGTCGGTCAGCGCCTTCCAGACCACGTCCGGCGAGGCATCGATCTCGATCTTCCTCTCGACCTTCCTGCCCTTGCTCATGGTTCCCTCAACGCGGGCGCGTGTATCGCGTCTCGGCCACCAGGGTCTCGCCCTCGGGGGTGGCGAAGTAGAGTTTCAGGACGTGCTCGGTCTCCGAAGGCGTGTCCCAGACGAAACGGTACGTCTGCTCCCGGCCGCTGGGCGGCCGCGCGTACGACCCGCTGAGGACCACCGCTTTCTCCCTCTCGTCGTACTTCCCTGCCGCGGTGACGTAGTACGTCCCGAGGGTGTCGAAACCGACCATGGTGTAGTCGCTGGTCCGCCGGTCGAAGCCGAGGATGGTCATCGCCTCGGCCGGCAGAGGCTGATCGACCGTGCTGTCGATCTGCAGGAACCGGTTGCCGAGGATCATCCGGCCCGTGGCGGTTCCCCGGCCGGTCACGGGCTCGTGCCCCGGGCCGAACCAGAGGCGCGAGGTCACGTTCCAACTGCCAGACAGCGACCGCAGGCGGTCGTGCTCCGCCACCGGCCTGGCCGCCTCGATGTACCCCTGCAGCATCTCCTCGGCGGCCTGCTTCTTCACCTCCTCGGCGCCGAGCGAACCGGCCATTACCAGGAGAAAGGGGATCAGAGCTCGCCGTTTCATCGGGACTTCTCCTTTCGTGGCGCGGGATAGGCGCCGATCAGGAATCGATGGCTGCGGCCCCCGCCCGCAGCCTCGTCGTGGTAGCGGGCCACGAGCGCGGCAAAGGCATTGGCCAACTCGGTGGTGAAGGCGGTTCGCGCCGCGGCGGTGGCGAAGCGGACGTCCGCCTGCAGGGAAATCGTCGCCAGGCGCTTGTTCGACGCGGCGGCGCGCTGCTGCGCCTCCGCGACGTCGCGGATGGCCTGTGCGGCGAGGGCGATCAGGTAGGTCGAGGAGAAGCGGTCCTGGACCGCCTCCGGGTCGGCGGCCAGGTTCCCGAGCAGGTGGGGGTCGAGGAGATAGTGGGTCGCGCGGGCGCGGACGATCCGCTCGATGCAGTTGCCGGCCTTTCGCTGCTCGACCTCCTCGATGAAGCCGGCCTTCTCCAGCTCCCGGAGGTGGTAGTTGACCTTCTGGCGGGTGAGGCCGATCCGGCGGGCCACGCCGGTGGCGGAGGCCGGCTCGCGGAGGGCGCCGAGGATGCGGAGGCGGATGGGGTGGAGGAGGGCGGCGGCGCGGGGGGAGGCGTCCACCACGTCGAGCGAGGTCCTGCCGGCCATAGGGGCAATCTATGGCCGACAGGAATCTTTGTCAAGACAGTAATCGATGTCGGCTAGAACGACCCCACGATGTTCGCCACGTCCGTCCCGATCGCCGTCAGGTTCCGGTTCATCAGATCGACATACCCCCCTCCCGCCGCCCCAACCCCCGATCGCCGCTCCTGCGTGAAGCGCACCAGCACCTCCCCGCTCTTCGCGTCGACCACCTCGGCCGTCACCTTCGCGCGGGCCGCCCCCGCCCCGAACCCGGCAAAGTAGCGCGCCGCCCGCGACCCAGGGTCCATCGTCTCCACCTTGCCGCGGATGATCAGCGTCTCGGAGTCCTTCCCCGGCTGGTCACTGACGCTGACTTTCATCCCCGACTTCTCCAGCCCCTTGGCGAATGGGGCGGCCGGGTTCGCCAGCACCTGCTGCACCGGCTCGTACGTGTTGTCGTCCTTCTCCGGGAGCTTCACCTCGGAGGTGTCGAACGGAACCACCACGATGCTCTTGTACCCGGCAGCCTGGAACGGCTTGACGATCTCGATCTCGTCGATGTCGGGGCCCCAGCTCGTGTACTTGCCCGGCTCGGTGGAAGCGGCCTTCTTCTTCCTCGCTTCCGCCGGTGCCCCGATCACCGATACGGCGAGACAGAGCACGGCCAGTCGTGTGAGAGAACGTCTGCTCATCATCATCTCCTTATCTGGTTTTGCGTGATTGCGAGCCGTAGGATAGCGCAAATCAGCGCGTGGTCTCGCTGCCCGTCGGCGACAGGATCTCCCCGCTCTGGGCGAGGGAGCGCGTGAAGACGTGGATGGCCCCCTTCGTGGCCGAGTAGTCGAGCAGCCCGGCGTTGCCTCGCAGGGCGGTCACCGAGCCGGTGTTGATGATCGCCGCTCCCCGTTTCAGGTGGGGGAGCGCGGCCTGGACCATATAGAAGTAGCCGTAGATGTTGGTCCGGAAGGTCGAACCGAGCTGCTCTTCGGTGATGTGGAGAATCGACTGGCCATGGCCGGCGGCCTCATCCGTTTCTCGACACCGGGGGCCTTCTGCTGCGGCACCCCCCCTGGAGGGCCTCTTTCCCTTCTTCGGATCGCAACCTGCCATGAGCCGCCAAACTGCACTGTTCAGTACCGCGCAGGGCAGGCAAATGACTTGCACAGCCGGGCTGCATGAAGCACTCGAGAATCGCGCTTTCCCTTCTGCTCGTATTCAGCCTCAGTTGCACCACCGGGGGCGACTTCAACCTCATCTCCATCGAGGAAGAGTGGCAGCTCGGAAACCAGGTCGCGCAGGACATCGCCCGGCAGGTCCAGTTCAACAATGACCCCGTGGTCAACAACTACGTGCGTCAGATGGGCCAGCGCATGGTAGCCAACACCCAGATGGCCAATCTGCCGTGGAACTTCTACGTCGTGCAGAACCCGGAGATCAACGCCTTCGCCGTTCCCGGCGGCCACGTTTACGTCCACACGGGGCTGATCCAGGCGGCGTCGAACGCCTCGGAGCTGGCCGGCGTGATGGGGCACGAGATCGCGCACGTGCTGGCCCGCCACGCCACGCAGCAGATCTCCAGGCAGTACGGGCTGAGCGTGCTGGCCGGCGCAGTCCTCGGCCAGAACCCGGGGATTCTGCAGCAGCTCGCCGCGCAGATCGTCGGCGGCGGGGCCCTGGCGAGTTTCAGCCGCTCCGCCGAAGAGGAAGCGGATGCCCTCGGCATCCAGGCGATGAACGAGGCCGGATACAACCCTCGCGGGATGGTCACCATGTTCCAGAAGCTGCTGGCCAACCGCCAGTCCTCGCCGGGCACCGTCGAGCGATTCTTCTCCACCCACCCCCTCACCGAGGACCGCCTCCGCGACACCGAGCGCCGCATCCAGGCCCTCCCCCAGCGCTCCACCATCACCGACGAACCCGCCTTCCACCAAGTCCGAAGTAGAGTCTAGATGGGGGTCAGGTCTGAAAAGTTAACTTCAGCTCTACTCTGAGTGCTGAAATCTTCCGGCGGTAGCGCTCGTCGCGTTCGCAGAGACGCCGCCCGGCCGAGCGGAGTTTCGACACGGCGGCGACACTGACCCTCATCCAGGCCGCGATCGACGGGAGAGACAGCCCACCCTCGTCGAAGAGCAACTGAGCGAGCGCCTTCCGGGCGTGGCCGTACGACTTCCTCTCGAGCGCCGCACGGTCAACCCCGAACGAGTTCGCCACGAGCTGCGCGACCAACTCCGCCGGCGGCGTGGCCGGACGACGCTGCGCGCGCGGATGCTCACGACTTCGCGGCCGATCATCGACCAGCTCCTGAATCCGGGCGCGGAATTCCTGCGACCCGAGGTACACCTGCCCGATGATCGCCTCCCACGGCTTGTAGCGGGCGGCGGAGGCCTCGGTCACGAACCGCCGATATTCCTCCCGCGCCGCAGCGCGGTTGAAGGGGTGAAACTGGCCGAGTGTCCACCCGGCCTCCAGCCATGCCGGATCCGGAACGAGACCTGCGGTCGCCCGGTAATTGCTCCAGCGGTAGTCGCCCGCGAGCCTCACCATGCCGGCGCGCACCGGGTTCAGAACGATGTAGCGCACCAGCTCGAGCAGGTGGCCTTCCCGCTCGACCAGAATGCTCTTGAATCGCCCCTGAAACAGGTGGCCGACGCGTCCATGGCGATCGTTGAACGTCCGGGCGTACTGCTGGTTGAGCCAATGCATCCCGCGGGAGAGTGCCATTTCGGGCGTCTCGAGGAGCAGGTGGTAGTGGTTCGACATGAGGACCCAGGCGTGCAGACGCCAGCCGCGGTCGTCGACCACGCGGCGGAGGAGACGGACGAAGCGGAGGCGATCGTCATCGTCGCGGACGATGTCGCGGCGCTCGTTCCCGCGGCTGGTGATGTGCCAGATCGCGCCCGGAAATTCGATGCGGAGTGGACGGGCCAAGCAGCGCGGAGAGACAGCGGCGAAGCGGATCGGAAGGCGATCGCGGCCCGTGTGGATCTCGATTCTACCACGGGTAGACGCGAAGTTAAATTTTCAGACCTGACCCCATGACCCCCTACTTGTCCATGGGGGAGTCGGTGACGTAGTGCGGCTCGCCGGCGAGGGCGTCGGGGGTGCGCTGCTCGAGCAGGCGGCGGAGCATCGGCAGCGTGATGAACGTGGTGAGCATGACCATCACCGCCACGGCGCTGAACAGACCGCTGCTCAGCAGGCCGGTCGACAAGCCGATCTGGGCGAAGATCAATCCAACCTCGCCGCGCGGCACCATCCCCACGCCGATCACCAGGCGCCGCAGGCCCTTTCCCCATGCCACGAACCCCGCCAGCACCTTCCCCACCACCCCCACGGCCGTCAGGGCGAGGCCGATGAAGAGATACTGCCGCGTCTCCGGATTGAAGGGACTCAGCGTCCTGATATCGATCGCCGCACCGATCACCACGAAGAAGATCGGGATGAAGAAGTGGGCGAGATCGTGCACCTGGGCTTCGATCTCCCGCGCCTTGTTCGTCCGCGCCAGGACCAACCCCGCCGCGAAGGAGCCGATGATCACCGCCGACCCCACGACATCCGCCAGATAGGCGAGGAAGAAAGCGAAGACGATCGAGGCGAAGAAGAGCCCGCGGGCCATGTTGATCCGCTCGATGGTCCGGACCAGGAACAGCGCCAGCCTCGATCCGATGACGATGGCCAGCACCACGAAGCCGAAGGCGAGAATGACGATCCGGCCCACGCCCCCCGCGGACAACTCCTCGCCGCTGGCGAGCGTGCCGAGAAGCGTCAGCAGAATGATGCCGATAATGTCGTCGACCACCGCCGCCCCGAGGATGACCTGCGACTCCTGATCGTGCAGATGACCGAGGTCGGAGAGGACCCGCGCCGTGATCCCGACGGAGGTGGCGGTCAGCGACGCGCCGAGAAAGACCGCCACCATCGGCGAAAAGCCGAGGGCGTGCGCCAGGGCGAACCCTCCGGCGAACGGCAGCGCCACGCCGACCAAGGCCACCGCCGTGGCCGGCCCGGCGACGGCGACCAGCCTGCCGAGGTTCGTCTCCATCCCGATCAGGAAGAGGAGGAGGATGACGCCGAGCTCGGCGAGAAGGTGGATGGTCGGGTCTCGCGGATCGACCAGGCCCAGCCCGGAGATCCCGACGATCATCCCCCCGATGATCTCGCCGAGCACGGCCGGCTGGCCGAGACGCTCGGCGAGCTCACCGAACAGCTTCGCCGCGACGAAGATGGCGAT
>DATLEX010000284.1:0-13356 GCA_035525045.1 Thermoanaerobaculia bacterium
GAGGTCTCCGAAGAGGTGGCCATCGCCCTGGCCGCCGGCATCCGGAAGCGCTTCGCCACGACCTACGGCATCGCGATCACCGGCATCGCCGGGCCGGGAGGGGGATCGGAGGCGAAGCCGGTCGGGACCGTGCACGTGGCCGTGACCGACGAACACCGGCACCAGCATCGAAAGCTCTTCTGGCCGGCTCCGCGGGCGCTGGTGAAGTGGTACTCGACGCAGTCGGCCCTCGATCTGCTGCGGCGGTTCATCCTGTCATTGCGAGCGCCGTAGAGCGCGAGGAACCTCTCCCGCTTGCGGGAGAGGGTGGCGCGAAGCGCCGGGTGAGGGCCCAGGTGTCGCGAAGGGCCACCTTCTCCCCGCCGGAGGCGGGGGAGAACGCTCTGCGGTTCATCTCGGCTCCACCGGCGCGTGCACCGTGGACACGCTCGGAAACACGACCGCCCTCCGCCAGCGGGCTAGAATCCGCCCGCGCATGCTCGACCGTCTCAACACCGCCATCGCCCGGTCCGCCCGCTGGCACGACGCGGCGGCGATCACCGCGATCGTCATCGCCGTGACGGCCTGGTTCGCGAACGTCCTGTTCGGCGGCCGCCTCCTCTACGCGCGTGACATCTTCAACTACCACTACCCGATGAAACGGATCGTGGCGGAGGCGCTCCGGGCCGGTGAGTGGCCGATGTGGAGCCCCTACTTCGCCGCCGGCCAGCCGATGGCCGCGAATCCGGCTTACGAGGTCTTCTATCCCCCGCAGTTGCTCGTGCTCCTCCCCGACTTCCAACAGGGCATGACCCTGCACATCGTCCTGCATTTCTACGTCTGTGCGATCGGGCTCTATTACCTCCTGCGATCGTTCGGCGCCGGCTGCGCCGCGTCGCTTCTCGGCTCGGTGGCCTACACGCTGGGCGGGCCGTTCCTGTCGCTGGTGCGGACGCTGCCCTTTCTCTTCTCGATGGCCTGGGTCCCCCTCATCTTTCTCTTCGCGCGGCGGTACCTTCTCACCCGCAGCCGGCGGGACCTGTTTCTTGGCGCACTCTGCGGCGGGATGCAGGCGCTGGTGGCCGAGCCGACCACCATCCTGCAGACCTGGCTCATCATTGCCGCGTATGCCGGGTATCGGGTGTACCGCGAGCCGCCGGCCGCGCGGGTGAAGCTGCTCCGGCAATACGGGCTCGGTGTCCTTCTGATGGGTGCGACCAGCGCGGCTGTCGGCGCCGCGCAGCTCGTTCCAATGCTCGATTTCGTGCGTGACTCGGTCCGGTCGCAGCCGCTCGACTGGGACCTGATGATCGCCAAGTGGAGCCTGGCGCCGGCGCGAGTGCTGGAGCTTTTCTACCCGCTCGTGTTCCAGTCGCTGATCGACTTCGAGAACCGGCAGTGGATCTCCACGATGTACAACCTCGGCGAGCCGTTCGTCTCCAGCTTCTACCCCGGCTTCGCCATCGGCATCCTCTTCGCCGCCGGGTTCGTCGCCTGGCGGCGCGGGAGCGGCTTCGTCCTGGCCCTCTGCGCCGCGCTCTACGTCCTGGCCATCGGAGCGCATACGCCGCTGCTGCGGTTTCTCTACGACCTCGGCATCTTCGGCACCATGCGCTTTCCGGAGAAGTTCGCCATGAGCGCCTCGCTGGTCGTGGTGATCTGGGCGGCGCTGACGGCCGACCTTCTCTTTCGCGGTGACCCTCGCGTGCGCCGGGCCGTCCTCTACGTGGCCCTGGCCTGGTTCGCGGTGGGGTTGTTCCTCATCCTGGCGGCGGCGCGCGTCTGGCAGCTCTTCTGGGTGGTCACCTTCGCCCGCGGGGTGATCCTGCTCCTTTTCCTCTACGCCATCCGCAGGTGGCGCACGCCCGCGTGGGGGGTGCTGCTGGTCGTGATCACGGCGTTCGACATCGTCCATCTCCGGTCGATCAATCCGACGATCACCGGCGACTACTTCGATCCACCTCCCGTCACGCGGCAGCTCGGCCCTGAGAAGGAGAAGTATCGGATTTTCCATCATGCCGAATGGGACTGGATCGCCGCGCTACCGAACGCGGACGCCTATTTCCTCCATCCCTTCGGCCGGTGGTGGACGCTCCGCAACTCGTTGATGACCCGCAACGGCGCGTGGTGGGGCTACCGCTACGTTCTGGACCGCGACTACGACCAGACTCTTCTCAAGCCGACGGAGCGCTTCACCTTCGCCATGCTCGAGCTGTTCCAGACCGGCCGGACGGGGTGGGAAGAGTCGGTGATGGCGATGTCGAATGCCTGGTATCACGGCAAGTTCCGCGATGCGGCGGAGGAGATCCGGCGCACGAACGCGGACTGGCAGGCGATGATGCCCGTCGATTTCCTTCCCGCCGCGGAGCGGTATCCGCGTTACTACTTCGCGGATCACATCGAGCCGGTTGCGGACATCGGCGACTTCGTCCGGAAGGTGCTCGACGGAGGCTTCAGCAGGGGGACGGCGTTCGTGCAATGGTCCCCGTTTCAACCTGCTTCGGGGGTCGTGCGTGCCGCCCGGGAGACGATGCGCACGATGCGCATCGAGGCGGAGGCGGCGGGGCGGTCTCTGCTGGTGATCAGCGTGACGCCGCACAAGTACTGGCGGGCGCGGATCGACGGCCGGCCTGCCGAGCCGCTGCCGGTCAATGTCGGCTACCAGGCCCTCGAGATCCCCGCCGGGCGGCACGTGGTGGAGATGGAGTACTGGAACCCTCTGATCGTGCCATCACTGGCGGTCTCGGTCGTGGCGCTGCTGGGACTCATCGCCGGAGCGGTGATCTCACCGGGGGTTCCGCTTCCCGCAGAGGAGATCCCGGTGGGAAAACCGGTGACGCCGCCGCCTGCCAGACGAAAGCGCCGCCAGCGGCCGTGAGGCCTTTTCCTAGCCCCTTCTCATCATCAACACGTTGCTGATGACGTCGTTGTAGAGAACGACGATCATCAGCGCCGCGAGCACGGCGAAGCCGAACTGCTGGATGCGCTCCTTCACCCGGATGGAGAGGTCGCGGCGGGCGATTCCCTCGATGAGCAGGATCATGATGTGGCCCCCGTCGAGGACGGGGATGGGCAGCAGGTTCAAGACACCGAGCTGCAGGGAGATCATGGCCATGAGCGCCACCACCTCCATCCAGCCGCGGCGGAACATGTCGCCCGAGATCCGGGCGATGGAGATCGGGCCGCTCAGCTCCTTCACGCTTCCCTCGGGGCGGAACATCCGCGCCACCGCCGCGCCCGCGTAGCGAAGCATTTTCCAGTTCTGCTGCACGCTCTCCTTCAGCGCCGGGACCAGCGGCAGTTTCCGCGTCTCCATCGGCGGCAGGAAGCCGCGGTAGGGGTCCCGGGGGTTGAACTCGACCTGCGGGAAGCGGGCGAGGTACTGCTGGCCGCCGCGGGTCATTCCGAGCGTCAGCGGCGCACCGGGAGCCTTGGCCAGGACTTCGTTCAGGCGATCGAGGTTACTGATCGGCTGCCCGTTGACGCTGATGATCCGATCACCCGGACGCAGCCCGGCCTGATCGGCCGGCGATCCGGGTGTGACGCGGCCGACGATCGGATCGCGGAGGGGCCGGATGCCGATCCGCCCGACCGGCCCGTACTCGCTCTGCTCGCGCTCCGGCGTGACGATCGTGGTCTGCCGCTGGCCGTCACGGATGAATTCGACCTCGAGCGGCGTGCCGGCGTTGAGCGAGATCGCCAGATGCAGGTCGTTGAAATCGCGGATCGGCTCTCTTCCGATGCGGATGATGTGGTCCCCCACCTGCAGCCCCGCGCGGGCGGCGGCGCGGTCGGGGAGGACCTCGCCGACCACGGGACGGATGACCAGATACTCGGTGCCGACCATCACGATGCCGGCCATGAAGGCGATGGCGATGAGGATGTTCATGGCCGGGCCGGCGAAGAGGATCAGGAACCGCTGCCACTTCGGCTTCGACAGGAACTCGTCGTCGGCTCCCTGCTCGTTCTCCTCGGGGTTGTCGCCGGCCATGCGCACGTAGCCGCCGAGCGGAATCAGCGAGACGCGATAGTCGGTATCGCCGCGGTGGAAGCCGAAGAGGCGCTTACCGAAGCCGAAGGAGAACACCAGAACGCGCACCCGGAACAGCTTGGCGAACATGAAGTGCCCCGCTTCGTGCGCGAAGATCAGGAACCCGATGACCAGGATGAAGGCGAGCAGATTCGTGGGAATGTTGGACATTTGCCTCTCAGCGACGGACTGCAACATCGATTCCGCGCGCTTCATTGCGCGCCCAGCCGTCCCACTCCAGTGCGTCCTCGACGGAGGTGATGGGAGTCACCTGTCCGGCGTGGCGGTCGAGTACGCGGCTGACGATGTCTACGATCGACGTGAATGGAAGTTCGCCGGAGAGAAACCGCTCGACGGCGATCTCGTTCGCGGCGTTGAGCACCGCCGGCATCGAGCCGCCGTCCCGGCAGGCCTGGTAAGCCAGCTCGACCGCCGGGAAGCGCCTCGTGTCCACCGGCAGGAACTCGAGCGTGCGGATCTTGGCCAGGTCCAGCCGGCCAAAGGGCGCCCGCACCCGCTCCGGGTAGAGAAGCGCGTACTGGATCGGAAACTTCATGTCCGTGGTGGAGAGCTGGGCCATGATCGACCCGTCCACGTACTCGACCATGGAGTGGACGATCGATTGCGGGTGGATGACGATGTCGATCCGCTCCGCCGGCATCTCGAAGAGGTGATGGGCCTCGATCACCTCCAGGCCCTTGTTCATCATCGTGGCCGAGTCGATGGAGATCTTGTTTCCCATCTTCCATGTCGGATGGGCCAGGGCCGCGTCGATACTGATCTCCCCGAACGTATCGAGCTCCCGCCTGAGGAATGGGCCGCCGGAGGCGGTGAGGATGATCCGCTGGACCTCGGCGGCCGTCCCGCAGCGGAGGGCCTGGTGCACGGCGTTGTGCTCGGAGTCGACCGGCAGGATCTCGCCGCCATGCTCGCGCGCGGCGCGCCTCATCACGTCGCCCGCGGCGACCAGGACCTCCTTGTTGGCGATCCCGACCCGCTTCCCGGCCTTCAGCGCCGCGTGCACCGGCGGGATTCCGGCAGCGCCGACGATCGCCGCGATGACCACCTCCGCAGATCCCAGCGCGGCCACCGCCGAGGCTCCCTCGGAGCCGGAGACGATCTCCCCTCCTGCACCCACCAGAGCCCTGAGCCGCGGCACGTCCGCCGCCGTGCGTACCGAGACCAGCTCCGGCCTGTACTTCTTCACCTGTTCGGCCAGCAGCTCGATGTTTCCCCCCGCCGCCAGTCCCGTCACGCGCAGCTCGTCCGGGAAGGCGTCCACCACGGCCAGCGTGCTGCGGCCGACGGAACCGGTGCTGCCGAGGATGGATAGGTTGCGCATGGTTCTGATCGGGTCTCGGCTCTCGGCTCTCGGGAGGAGGAAGGGGGGTGCACCGAGAGCCGACAGCCGGCAGCCGAGAGCCTCTATCCTGTCATGATATTCAACGAGGGTCTCCCTTGCTGGAGGAGGGCCCAGTAGATGTAGAGGATGGGCGCCGTGAAGAGAATGGAATCGAAGCGGTCGAGGAAGCCGCCGTGGCCAGGGATGAGGGTGCCGGAGTCCTTGACCGCCGCGGAGCGCTTCCACATCGACTCGGCGAGGTCGCCCACCACGCCGGCGACGGAGAGCAGGGCGCCGGCGATCATGGCGTGCAGCAGGGGGAGCTCGTCGAGGAAGGCGAAGTGGATCACCGTGGCCGTCACCACCGAGGTGATGATCCCGCCGGCCAGGCCCTCGATGGTCTTCTTCGGGCTGATGCGCGGCGAGAGCTGGTATCTTCCGAACTTCTTCCCCACGTAGTAGGCGCCGGCATCTCCGAGCCAGACCACGAACAGCAGGAATCCGATGAGCCTGGGGCCGGCCTCGAAGTCATGACGCAGCCGGATGAGCGATCCCCCCAGCATCCCCACGTACAGCGTGGCCATCACGGCCACCGCGCTCGAGGGGAGGGCCTCGTCGATGTCGTACTTCCCGAAGACGTAGGAGGCTGGGATGACGAGCAGGGCGACGTAGACGCCGACCTCCACGGAGAGGTCTTCCAGAACGAAGGCGGCGATGATCAGGAAGGCCACGGCCAGGCAGAGGAACACCGGCATCTCGTACCCTTTGCAACGGCCGAGGATGAGGAACTCGTAGAGGGCCAGTAGGGACACCAGCGCGACGACCGGGCTGAACACCCAGTCCGGTCCCCAGAAGACCAGCCAGATGATGAAGGGCGAGAGCACCACGGCGGTGAGCTCGCGCGAGTAACGGCTGAAGAAGGGGGGGCGCACCGCTTCGGCCGGCGAATGGGAGTCGGTCGTCACGCGCGGTTTTCGTCCGCCTCGATGAACATCTGCGCGTCGGCTTCCTCGACGGCGCCGTAGCGCCGGTCGCGCGACTGAAAATCGATGATGGCCTCGAAAAGGTGCGGGCGCCGGAAGTCGGGCCAGAGCACCTTCGTGACGTGAATTTCCGCATAGGCGATCTGCCACAGCAGGAAGTTCGACACCCGCATCTCTCCACTGGTGCGGATCAGCAGGTCCGGATCATGGACGCCGGCGGTATAGAGATGATCGGAAAAGAAGGTCTCGTCGATGAGGGCGTCGCTCATCTCGCGCTCCCGGAGGAGGGCCATGACGCGGTTGACCGTGTCGACGATCTCCGCGCGCCCGCCGTAGTTCAGGGCGATCTGAAAGAGGAGCCCGCTGTTTCGCGCCGTCTGCTCCTGGGCGTAGCGCAGCTCGCGCTGCACGGTCTCGTCCAGTCCTTCGATCCGGCCGATGGGAACGAAGCGGATGTTGTTTTCCATCAGCGTTCCCAGTTCCTTGCGGAGGTACTCCTTGAGGAGCAGCATCAGCGTGGCGATCTCGTAGCGCGGGCGTTTCCAGTTCTCGACCGAGAAGGCGTAGAGCGTGATCACCGGGAGCTCCAGCCGTGCCGCCGTCTCGACGGTCTCGCGCACGGCGGCAATGCCGGCCCGATGCCCCTCCACCCGCGGCAGGTTCCTCGACTTCGCCCATCTCCCGTTGCCGTCCATGATCACGGCGATGTGCCGCGGCAGGCGCTTGAGGTCGATCCGATCGAGGAGACTCTCCTCGAGGGAGCCCGGTTCGGCGAGCTTGGAGAGGTCGATCATGTCGAGGGGCTGATGTTAGCACTGTCATCCGGAGCGTCAGCAGTGCCCTCCCGATCCGAGTACCGTACGTGGAGTAACGTCAGGCCTCTGGCCGGTGCGGTCCAGCGCGCCGGCGCGAGCTCCGGCTCGAGCGATCGGGCCACTTCCTCCGCGCTCACCTTGCCGCGACCCGCCTCGATCAGCGAGCCGGCGATGCGCCGCACCATGTAGCGGAGGAAACCATCCGCGGTGACGAGGAGCCGAACGACTTCTCCGTCGCGCTCCACGCCCAGCTCGTCGATGGTCCGGCGGGTCGAGCTCACCTCCGGCGCCGCGACCGTGAAGGCCGCGAAGTCGTGCGTCCCGAGCAGCGGGCGCGCCGCGCGGTTCATGACCTCCACGTCCAGGGGCTGGGCGACGTGCGCGTGCGTCGCCGCGACGAACACGTCGGCTACCTCGCCGTTCCAGATCCGGTAGACGTAGGTCTTTCCCGTCGAGGCGAAGCGACAGTGGAAATCGCCGGCTACCGGCTCGACCGCCGTCACGCGGATGTCGGCGGGGAGGAGGTCGTTCAGGCCCCGGATCACGCCGCGCGGCGCGATCTCGAACGGCACGTCGGCATGGGCCCGCTGCGCGGCGGCGTGCACGCCGGCATCCGTCCGCCCCGCCCCTTCGATCTTCACCCCCGTGCCGTACATCTTCGTGAGGGCCGCTTCCACGACCTGCTGCACGCCGACCGCATTCGCCTGCGTCTGCCACCCGGCGTAGTTCGTGCCGAGATACTGAAGCGTGAAGAGGAGTCTGGTCACTGGATCCTGGGCGAAGCGAAGGGCGCTTCGCGCCTCAGGATAAACTGGAGAGCGACCTACCGCAGGTCCTGGGCGATCACCTGCTCGACGGCGAAGCCGGTCACACTCGCCACCTGGTCGTTCACGCCCACCGAGATCTTGTTCAGGCCCTTCTCCATCAGCAGGTCCACCGAGTACGAGTAATACTTTCCTCGGGCCCGGGCGGCATCACTGGCCGGCACTCGGATCTGGTGCGACCTCCGCGCCACGTCGGACATGTCGCCGTTCTTGTCGGCGACGGCGATGAAGACCTCGAATCCTCCGGCGATCTCCTCCTCGCCCTGCGGGAGCAGGGTCAGGTTGTCCATCGGGATCTGGATCTCGAGCGGCACCTGGAAGAGCCCGTCCTGCACGGCGATGGGACGCCCCGTCCGGACCAGGATGCCGAGGTCGTTGCCGCGGCTGCGATAGTGGAGGTTGGCGATCACGCGGTCGCTCATCTCCGCCCACGTCGACTTCTCCACGAACGTCTGCCGGCTGCGGACGATGTAGCGGTTCGGGTTGTTCTTCAGCCTCACCCTCACGTACCGCTGCCGGTCCACGCGCTCGGTGCTGGCGCGGTACCCGAGCGAGTAGTAGAAGTCCATGTCCCGCTGGATCCGGCGGAACGCCTCGGCGAAGTTGTTGGTGTTGACCGAGGCCTGCCCCCCGGTCATGTCCGCCATCAACTGCACCGACTCGGTCGTGTTGGAGGAGAAGGCGTGGGCCACGCTCACCGGCGTCGGCGAGGCGTGCTCGGCGCTGAACTCGTTTCCCCCAGTCAGGCCCGCGGCGTGGACGGGATAGAGGGTGATGCCGTTGGCGTTCGCCGCTCGGGCGATCGACTGAATGACCGAGGTCGAGTCGTAGTGCATCCCCTCCAGGAGCGTCCCGGTGCCGCTCCATCCCTTCTCACGGCCGATCTCCTCGATGAACTGGAACATCTCCCGTCCCGGCTGGATGGGGAACCCTTCCGTGGTCAGGACCAGGACCTTCTTTCCCTCCACACCGGCCAGCGTGCTCATCAGCGCGCCGATCGAAGCCGCGCTCTGCCGGAGGTCGTGCTCCACCGACGAGGAGTAGCTGCGGGCCGTGGCCACCGCTTCCTCGTAATTCCGCGCATCGCGGATGCGATCCTCGGTGGTCTTGCGATCGCTGCGGTTGGCCACACCCATCGCCGACTCGCCGGCGATGATGTCCAGCATCTGTTCGATCTGGGCCGGGTCCTGCGTGAAGCGGACCCGGATCTTCATGCTCCGGTTGAACGTGGCCACCATCGCTTCATCGCCCGGGCGCATGGCCGTGCGGGCGAATTCCTTCATCTGCTTGAAGACCCGGTTCCGGTTGAAGGGCGCCAGCGAGAGGTTGTCGATGTAGAAGATGATCCGCCGCCGCATCTCGTCGGGGACCGCGCCCGGCCTCCCCGCCGCTGTGGGTGCCGCGGCCACGGCCGGCGCCTCCCCTTCCACCGGGACCGGCCGGCTCCCTTCCACGGCGAAGAAGTTCGAGATCGGCTTCGGAACGTTGTTCTCGAAGATCTCGAAGTCATCCCGCGTCAGGCCCGTGACCGGGTTCCCCCGGCGATCGGTGACCACCACGTCGATGTTGATCACCCGGACGTCGATGTGCTCGACGAGCCGCGGGGTCTCCCCTTCGGGCCTCTTCTGGGCATGGCCCGGCAGGGCGGCGATGAGGACGGCAACGACGACGGCGAACCGGATTCCGTATTTCAAAATGACGTACCCTCCCGGGGGGGGATTGGTGCTGCAGTCTTGTTGTTTTCGACGGACGACCGGCCGCGGGCGTTTCAGGCCGCTGGCGTGCTCCGTGCGAGAATAGAGAACCGCCGTTGGTAACCCCGCGACGAGTCGAAAATTCCGATGAACGGCATGATCCAAGTGCTAGGTGGTAAACAAGATCCGCTCGCCTTTGCCAAGATGGCCGGCGGGGGGAATGACTTCGTGCTCATCGACGACCGGGAAGGGAGGGTCACCGCCGCGCCGGAGCTGACCCGCCGCATCTGCACCCGCCGTCTTTCCGTCGGGGCGGACGGGCTCATTCTGATCCACGACTCCACCCGGGCCAGCTTCGCGATCCGTTACTACAACGCCGACGGCTCCCTCGGCGAGTTCTGCGGGAACGGGACCCGATGCGCCGCCCGTTTCGCGCAGGTGAGCGGCATCGCCGGCCCCGCCATGACCATCGAGACCGACGCCGGCCTCGTCTCCGCAGAGGTGGCCGAGGACGGCCGGGTCAGCATCTCCCTTCCCCCTCCGCGGGCGTTCCGGGCCGAGCGCCCCCTGCTCGCCGGATCGACGGCCGTGTCCGGCAGCTCCATCACCGTCGGCGTGCCGCACTACGTGCTGTTTCTGGAGGGTGAGTTGTGGGAACAGCCGATCGAGCCGCTCGGCCGCTTCATCCGCAATCACCCCGACATGCAGCCGGCCGGGACGAACGTGAATTTCGTGGTGGTGCGGGACGGCAGGTCGCTCGAGGTCAGGACCTATGAGCGGGGCGTGGAAGCGGAGACGCTCTCGTGCGGGTCAGGGGTCGTCGCCTCCGTAGCCGTCGGGACTCTGCTCGGGAAGGTAAGGCCGCCGGTCTCGGTGCTCACGCGCAGCGGAATCACGCTCGAGGTGGCGATGACCAGCGAGGGAGGGGAGCTGCGGGACATCCGCCTGACCGGAGACGCCCGGCTGATCTATCGCGCCGCCCTCACGCCCGACACGGTGGAGGGCTTCGATCCCGACTTCCTTCGCCACCCGTCCGGCGCGGAGCTGAAAGCATCGAGTCAGTGAACGGCGACTTCACTGGTCCCGCGTCGAAGGTCGTTCGTTCCTTCCTCTGGTGGCTTCCCGGCGCGGCCGTCGGTGCCTGGGCCGCGGCGGCCGTCTCGTGGCATCCGACGCCGGTCGACGCGGCGCTGCCGTTCATCGTGGTGGTCGTCACCGCGGTCGCGGCGGTGACGCATCCGGGGGTGCAGCTCGCCGTGCCGCTCCTTCTCGGCGGCGCGATCGCTCTTGCCGACGAGCGGCAGAGGCTTCTCTGGTTCGGAGTCGTCGCAGGTGTGGCATTCGGGTCGGCGATTCTGTGGAGCGCCGGTGACCGCGTCCACGGCGGGCCGGTCCGCGCCCGCTCCGCTGCCGTCGTCCTCACGGCGGGGGCGGTCCTTCTGCTCCGCTGGATTCCGCTCGAGGAAGTGCTCGTCGGCCGTGAGGTGGTGATCCTCCTGCTCGCGCTGCTGATCGTCGTGCTGCTCGGATCCACGCCGCTGGCCATGGCCGTCGCCGTGGCGGCCGCGCTCTTCACGACCGCCGTTCCGCTGCGAACGCTGATCTTTCCGATCGGCGTGACCGTGATCGCGGCGGTGGCGCGTATTCTCGGCGCACACCGCCTGCGGTTTCCCGTCGTCTCCGCATCGGCCGTGGCGTTGATGCTGGCCTTTCTGGCCTGGAGCGGAGCCCTCGCCCGCGCGCTGCCGGTCATGCTTCGCGGCGGTCCTCCGTCGCTCGAGCGCGTCCCGCTGCACATCGCCCTCGGGCCGGGCACGATGGCCGAGGTGGACGTTCCCCCGGAAGGTCGCGCGGTCATCATCTCCGGCGCGAACGTCCCGCGACTGAAGCGAGGGACGGTCCTAGGGACCATCGAGCCGGGTGCGATCGTCGTGCGCGTCGGCGACGTCGCCGACTGGGGCATGCTGCGCCGCGAGCACTACTACAGCTCGCGCAATCCGCTGCCGCGCCGGCCTGGCGGTCTGATCCGCGGCTACGGGCAGACGGCGTTTATCGATGCGTCGGGACGCATTCCCGTTTCCCCCGGCCGGGTGACGGTGAGGGCTGATCCGCGGCTGCCGGCGGAGGCGGCCCTCCAGATCGACGCGATCGAGCTGGCACGATGATGACCTCCCGCGTCATTCATGCGCTGCTCGTCCTGACGATCCTTCCCCTGCTGACGTTGCGGGGCGCCGCGCTGCGCCGCTATTTCGCGGTCGACCTGGCCACCTACCTCCTGGCCGCGCTGCTCTGGCCGCACGTACGCGGCGTCGACGCCTACCTCGCCGCCATCGCGTTCGTGGTGGTCAAGATCGCGATCTTCTCCTTCTTTCTGGCGGCGGCGCGCCAGGTGCGCTGGTCGGCCAATCGTGCAGCGGTGGCCGCGTTGCTCGTCTACTCGCTGCTCGTACCGGCCATGCAGCGGACGCCGGTCGACGGCGACGAGCCCTTCTACCTGCTCGTCACGGAGTCGATCGTGCGCGATTTCGATCTCGACCTGTCCAATCAGTACCGCGACCTGGCCCGGTCGGCCACAGGGAGGCTCGACCTCCGCCCGCAACCCGGCGACCCGACCGGTCCGGAGGGGGAGCAGTATTCGCGCCACGAGCCGTTGCTCTCGCTCCTGCTCGTCCCGGGCTACGTCCTGGCCGGGCTCCCGGGCGCGCTGGCGACGATGATTGCTTTCGCGGCGCTTCTCGTTCGCTCGACGGTGCGCCTCTTCGAGGAGGAAGGGATCGACGAGGCCACCACGCGCGCCGTCTTCCCGTTCTTCGCCTTCGGACCGCCGGTCGTCTTCTACGCCGCAAGGATCTGGCCGGAGGTGCCGGCGGCCCTCCTCTTCGTCGAGGCCATCCGCGGCGTCCGCCACCGGCGCCCGCAGCGATGGGTGCCCGCTCTGCTCTTGCTGTCGCTCCTGAAGCTGCGCTTCGTGCTCGTCGCGGCGCTCCTGCTCGCGCGCGCGGTGGTCCGCTCGCGCCGGCACGCCGTGGCCGCGGCGCTCATCGTGGCCATCCCGCTGCTGATCGCATGGCTGATCACCGGCAGTGCCACGAACGTTCACTCGATCCGCGATCTCGTGGCGCCGAGCTTCGGCGGGCCTCTGCACGGCTCGTTCGGTCTGATTCTCGACGGCGCGGCCGGCATCGCCTTTCAGGCGCCCTTCTACCTGCTGGGAGTCTTCGCGCTCGTCCGCTGGCGGGCGATGCCCGCGGGCTTCCGCCTCGGATGTCTGTCGGCTGTGGTCTACCTCGCCGTCCTCGTTCCGCGTTCGGAGTGGCACGGAGGATGGTCGCCTCCGCTGCGGTACATCGTCTTTCTGATGCCGATGCTGGCGCTCGGCGCCGCCGCACTCCTGACGGCGAAGCAGCGAGGTGAGCCACCCGGCCGCCCGGATCGCTCGCTGATGCTCGGGATGATCTCGCTCTGGACGATCGGGCTGGTGATCCACGGCGCCGCGCACCCCTGGCGGCTCTTCCACATCGCCAATGGCGAGAACGTGGCGGGCGAGACCCTCTCCCGGCTCTACCAGAGCGACTTCTCGCGGCTCTTTCCCAGCTTCATCCGCCTGAACCAGGCCGCGATCGTCGCCTCGATCCTCCTGGCCGTGTCGCTGCTCGTGTTCGCGATCGTCCGGCGGCGATGGTTGCCGG
>DATLEX010000288.1:0-15352 GCA_035525045.1 Thermoanaerobaculia bacterium
GCCCGAGCCCGGCTTTTGACTCTCAAATTTCAAATATGTTTGGATAGACTTAGTAACCCATGAAGAAGCTCGTCATCGACATCGAGACGGTCGGCGTCCCGTGGGAGGAGCACGACCCCTACGTCCGCGAATACCTGATCAAGGGGATGAATGACGCGGAGGCGGAAGAGGAGAAGCGCCGCGGCGCGCTCTCGCCCTTCACCGGCCGGATCGTGGCCATCGGCATCGTCAACGCGGAGACGCAACGCTCCTGCGCCTTGTACGAGGTTCCCGGCCAGACCGAGCTGATCACGCGGAAGGACGACAACCGCACTCTCATCTCCGGAAGCGAGCGGCAGATCCTGGAGAAGTTCTGGGACTTCCTCGGGCGGGGTGACCGCTTCATCTCCTTCAACGGCAGGCAGTTCGACGGGCCTTTCCTGATGATCCGCTCCGCCATCCACGGGCTCGTGCCGAAGCGCGATCTGGTCGGAAACCGCTACCGGCTCCATCCGAACTGCGACCTGCGCGAGGTGCTGAACTTCAACGGCACGCTCAATTGGCGGCAGATGCGGTTCAACCTCGACCTCGCCTGCAAGGCCTTCGGCATCGCCAGCTCGAAGACCGAGGGGATGGATGGACGGGCGGTGGAGACGATGTATCGCGCCGGGCGGTACGAGGAGATCGCGCTCTACTGCCTGGAGGATGTGCGGGCGACGTGCGAGCTCTATCTCAAGCTGGAGAAGACTCTCCTGCTGTTCGAGCCCTCCTTCCGCGAGGCGGAGGAGCGTGCGGCCCGCTCGCGCAAGCCCGGCGAGGAGCAGCTCCCCATCATCCCCACCTCGGAGGCCGCCTTCATCGAGGGGGTAACGGAAAGCTCGGTCGCCCTCTCCGAGTCGCTCGAGCGCGGAGAGGAGAGCGGGGAGGAGCCGGGCGAAGGCGTCATAACCGCCAAACAGCAGGCCCTGGTGCTGGAGAAGCTCGCAGGGCCGCGCGACAAGGACGAAGAGCTCCCGGATATCTGAGCGCGGGCGGGCGTGCCCCCAAAGTACACTCCACCCGTGAGGATCTACCGGGCGCGCCTCTTTACGCCGGTCGCCGACCCCTTCACGACCGAGACGAGCCGCTCCTACCTCTCCTACGAGGACGGCTTCGTGGCGGTCGAGGGGGACCGCATCGCTGCGGTCGGTCCGTGGGGCGAGGAGCCGCAGGGGGAGGTGGTCAACCTCGGATCCGGGACGCTTCTCGCTCCAGGCTTCGTCGACACGCACCTCCACGCCCCGCAACTCGAGATGATCGGCTCGTACGGCGGGCATCTCCTGGAATGGCTGAATCGCTACACGTTCCCGACGGAGGCGAAGTTCAGCGACACCGATCACGCGCGCAAGGTGGCCGCCGCTCTCTTCGAGGAGCTTCCGCGCAACGGCACGCTGTGCGGGCTCATCTTCTCGACCATCCACCGCGACGCCACGTCGATCTTCTTCGAGGAAGCGGAGCGGCGGGGCTTCCGCGCCGTCATCGGCAAGACGATGATGGACCGCAACGCGCCCGACGCGCTCCTCGAGCCGCCGCGCGAGGCGTACGAGAACAGCCGCGCCCTCATCCGCCGCTGGCACGGGCGGGGCCTGCTCCGCTACGCGGTGACGCCGCGCTTCGCCCCCACCTCCACGCCCGAGCTGCTCGAGCTGGCTGGAAACCTGGCGGGGGAGTTCCCCGACGTCTACGTGCAGAGTCACATCTCCGAGAACGTGAACGAGGTGGCGTGGGTGCACGAGCTCTTTCCCGACGCCGCCGAGTACGCGGACGTCTACGACCGCTACGGCCTGCTCGGCGAGCGGACGGTGCTGGCGCACGGCATCCACCTGACGGAGGAGGAGCTCGATCTGCTGAGCCGCCGCGGCACGCGTATCGCGCACTGCCCCAACTCGAATCTCTTCCTCGGCAGCGGACTCTTCCGGCTCCACCACGTCCTGGAGCGCGGAATCGGGGTCGGGCTCGGCAGCGACATCGGCGCGGGGACGACGCCCTCGATGTTCAACGCCATGGCCGACGCCTACAAGGTCCAGCAGGTCCAGAACATCTCCCTCAGCCCCTTCCAGCTCTGGTACCTGGCCACGCTCGGCGGCGCCCGTGCGCTCTCGCTCGGTTCGGAGACCGGCAGCCTGGAGGGCGGTAAATCGGCCGATTTCCTGGCCCTCGACCTCGAGGCCACCCCACTGCTGGCGATGCGGAGCGAGCGCGCCGGCGGCATCGAGGACCTGCTCGCCGCCCTCATTTTCATGGGCGACGACCGTGCCGTGCGGGGGGCGTGGATCGCCGGGCGGCAGGTCTGGCCGGCGTCGGCACACTGATTGCGCTGAGCCTTGGCGGCAGGAGGATTCCATGAACCGAAACGTGTGGTTGACCGCGTTTCTGCTGGTCATCGTTGTATCTGTTTCAGGACAGTCCAGTCGCGTCTGGCGGACAGCCGCCGACATCCGGGAGGGAGCCGTCGGCTCCGTGCTCGGGACGGTGGTGGACGTCGAGGCCGCCCGGAACCGGATGCAGATCGAGCCCGATGGCGACGCCTACCAGCGAATCACCGTCGTCGGCGACGCGATCACCACGCAGTTTTTCGGGTTCGGCGGAATCATCCAGGGCTCGCCGGAGATCTTCCGCGGATCGAGCGGCTTCGCGAACGTGCGCGTGGGGGACCGGCTCGACGTGCACGGGGTCGGGCGCCCCGGCGGGATGATCGCCGCCGATCAGGTCACGCTGATCGGCCGTGCCGTCGAGGCGGGGCAGGTCGGCGTCGGCACGACGAGGCCGGGGACCAGCGTCTCCACTCCGACGAACACGATTCCGTCCGGCGAGGTGACGCTGGGGCCGGGAGTGGCGGAGGGGACGGTCCGCCAGGTGAACGCGAACGAGGGGAGGATCGTCATCCAGACACCGCAGCGGCGGATGATCACGGTCCGCGGCAATCGATCGACGCCGGTGTACTTCCGCGGCGAGGTGTACCGGATCGCGAACCTGGAGGTCGGCGATGTCATCCGCGTCGAGCCCGATCCCCGAAGCGCCGGCGCCGACGAGATCACCGCCCGCTCGATCGAGGTGACGCAGAGCGTGCAGGAGACGGCCGCGGCGCGGCCGGCGGACCAGAGGCTCACCGCGGTGATCGGGCGGGTGGCGCGCGTCGATGCCGCGCGCAACATCATCCGTGTCGACAGCGGGCGCGAAGAGGTGGAGGTCGATCTGCTGCGGGCGGCGGACGCCGCCGGGCGCCCCGTGCGGGCGGGCGACCTGCGGGTCGGAGATTCGGTCGACGTGACCGGGAGCTACAGCTCGAACTCCGAGGTGTTCATCGCCTCGACCATTCGCTTCGCGGCGATGGGCGCCGAGACTCCGGCGGAATCGGAGATCGTCGTCCCTGCCTCGCGGGAGGTGGGGGAACTCGTGCTGGTGACGTTCTCGGGGAGCGTGGTCGAGTCACTGCAGAGCTCGCCAACGCTCGTCGTCCAGGACCGCGCCAACGGGCGCGCGGTGCATCTCTTCGTCACGGATGACTTCGTCATCAGGACGCGGACCGGCGGCTACGCCACGGCCGGCACCCTGAAGGCGAACGTTCCGGTGCTGGTGAAGGCGTATCGCGACGAGGACGGGCGCCTGGTGGCGCAGACGATCCGGATTCGGTAACTTGAAGTTATTAGGAATAACAGCCGCCCTCCCGCTGTCGAATTCAGGGATGGCGAAACCCGACCTGCTCCCCGGCGTCACCACCGACTCCTGCCCGCCGGTGGTGGTCGCCGACTCCCGGAGGGCTGTCCTCCGGGCGCGGCGCCGGGCTTGGCTGCGCGACGCGTCGAACCTGGTCCTCCTCGCCGCCGTGGATTATGTCTGCATCGCCTGGCCGGCGGCACACATCCCGTTCATCGGACGCGAGGAGTCGATGATTCTCGTCGCGCTCCTCAACGCGGCGGTGATCACGCACGTGGTGATGTCGCGGCTCTCGGCGCGCCTCGCGGCTCGACGCATCGCCGGGACATGGTGCCATCGCGAGCGCGCGCGCTTCTTCGACTACGGGCCACTCTAGCCGGCCTCACTCGGCCGGCCTGCTCACTCCGCCGGCTTGCCGCCCTGCGCGAGCGGCCCCAGGAGGCGCGCGAGCAGCAACATCAGCCCGAGCGCGACGACGGCGATCGCGATCCAGAAGAACCGCCGCTCGATCGATCCGAGGATCGAGTCGCCACCGATGCCGGCGGCCGTGACCTCCACCTGCTGCGCCGGCTCACGGAAGATGCGCGGCGCCAGCAACGCCAGGTCGTAGCGGGGCGCCGTCGCCTTCGGGTTCCCGTAGATGAGAGTCAGCGGCGTCCCGGGATGGTGAAACCGGAGTGCGAAGGAAGGGAAGAGCAGGCGCGCGGCGGTGATCGGCAGCGTCGCGTTGTCCCCCTCGGCGATCCTCAGCTCCAGCTCCCGCCCTGTCCGCCGCGGCAGGTTCACCGTGAGCGGCGGCGGATCGCGGTCGGGATCGGCATGCCTCCAGGTGCTGGAGGCGAGGACGCGCGGCTCGCGATCTTCACCCGCCGCCTGCAGACGAACCTCCCGCTCGAACACGCCGGGCGAGGTGGTGATGATGAGCCGCGTGCCGGAGGGGGGCGTGGCGTACGGCAGCTTCAGCGCGTAGAGGGAGACGTTCCCCTTCTCTTCCCGCCGCGGACCGACGGAGATGGGGACGACCAGCGGCTCGTCGCGGTGCTGGACGATGAACGGCACCTGCCGGCCGGTCGTGTCGACGAGGCGGACGTCGGCGAGCTCGCGGCTCCGGGCCAGCACGTCGGCGTCGAGGGGGAGAATGGACATCCCAGGCGGCGCCGGCGCGATGCGGCGGGAGATGGCGAACTCGGAACGGTCGATCGGCGCGCCCACGGCGGGGAGAGGCGCCGACGCCGCGGCGCGAACGGCCGCCGTGCTCGCCGTCACCGGCTGCCACCGGGCCGTCGCCGGCCGGGAGCGGCCGACGAATGAACGCGCCGCCTCGAGGTCGTACTGCGGCGCGCGGAGCGACGGATCACCGTACCGGGCCGTGAACGCCCCCGCCGACGGCGCCTCGAAGAAGATCCATGGCTGCGGCGCCAGCTCGAGCACCGCGCGCGTGATCTGCAGCGGCGGATTGCTCCCGTCCTCGATGACGACCTCCAGCTCCTGCGAAAGCGGCGAGGAGATCGGAATGCGCGTGGCGGAGGCGAACAGACCGTCGCGTTCCGCCTGCCGGAGCTGCCCGCTTCCGAGGACGACCGGCAGGATCTCGCTCCCGGCCAGGCGCGGCTCGGAGACGGTGGCCTGCCGGAACACGTCGCCTGCGGAGACGAGGATGTCGACGGCGATGAGCGGAAGCTCCGCGGCTGGAAGGTCGATCCGGAAACGGCTCCGCCCCGGCTCGCTGGGACGCCGGGCAACGCTCACCTCGCTCCGCAGCGGGGTGGGAGGAACGGCCGACCTGTGCGCGCGGACCACGATCCGGGCAACGCCCTGGATGCGCGCGCTCGAGGAGTCGTCCCATGTGAGGCGGAGGTAGCGGATCTCGACCGGGTCGAACTCGATGACGGTCCGCCGCAGACCCTCGGCCGGCAGGTCGAAGACGGTCGTGTCGGCCAGAAGGGTCCAGCGGTGCCGGTCTCCGCTCCCCTCCACGCGCACGCGCTTGAGGAAGGGGGCGGCGACGTTCTCGATCCGCAGCGCGTCGATGGCGCGCCGCGCTCCGGCGTCGGCCTCGACGCCGCTGCTGGTCTTGGTCGGCACGATCTCGAATCGCCGCGTGCGGGTCCATTGCGGGCCGGACGCGGCGGGGGGGACGAGGAGATAGGGAGCCTCGCGGCCGGCGCGGTCGTAGATCCGGAGGTCGGCCAGACCCGCCGCGGCGCCGCCGAGCAGGGCGAGGTCGACGTCGAGACGCTGCGGCCCGGGCGTCTCGACGTCGATGCGGCGTTCGTAGACCGGCGCGGCGGCTGCGCCGGCGGCGACGAGCGCGGCGAGGATGGCGACGGCGCGGGCGATCAAGTCGCCTCCTCCGCGGGGCGCCGCAGGACGAACTTCTGGAGGAGGAGCCCGACCGCGACGAGCGAGAAGGCCAGCCCGAGGAGCGAGCCGACCCGATACAGCCCGCCGAGATGGCCGAGGTCGTGGAGGAAGCACTTGAGGATGGTGATGACCAGGAGCGAGAGCGCCGCGATGCGCGCACCGCGAGCGGGGAGGGCGATGCCGGCGACCAGCATCCCCACCGCGAAGAGCGCCCAGCCGATCGTGTAGGTCAGGCCGAGCGCCAGCGTCGATGAGAAGAAGTCGAACGTGAGCGTGGGCCCGGAGGCGTAGAAGTCGGCGATCTCGATGTTCAGGAGAAAAAAGAGGAGGAGCGTGCCCGCGCCCGCGGCGAAGGCCCGGGGCCGCCGCATCTCCGCCGGCAGGTAGTACGCCGCGGCGAAGAAGGCCGCGGCGGCCACGGTGTACGTGTAGAGGTACCAGTTGAAGATCGGCGTCGCGCTGCGGGGGTGGTACCCGAACACGGCGGGATTGAAGACCAGCCGGATGAAGGCGATCGCCAGGAGCGCGCCGGCCCAGACCAGCAGCCCGCGGTGGGGAATGCGGGTGAAGAGCCACACCAGCGCCGCGCCCTCCAGCGCCCATCCGATGGTGATCCACTGCTTGTCGAGCTGCAGCGGAATGGCGACGGTGATGAACGCCAGCGCGGCCGCCGCCACGAGCGCGAGCCGGCCGAGCATCCGCTCCGCGGGCGGCTCCATCCGCACGATCCGCGCGAGCAGCCCGAGCATGATGATCGCCTGCGCCACGGGCAGGACGCCGATCATGTCTCCGTATCCGGCCGCCACGATCGCCGAACGGGCGAAGAAGAAGAACGGCACGCCGGCCAGCACCGCGGCGAGATACGGCTGCAGCGCGCGGCGAGCGCGCTCGCCGAGAAGCAGCGGATAGAAGACGAACAGCGCGTAGACGACGCCGGCGAAGAGAAGCTCCTTCCCCGGCGAGTCCGCGCGGTTGAGCGCCGTGGCGATGGCCAGCACCGGCACCAGCAGCGTTGCGAGCGCGTGCGACTCGGTGATCCATGCCATGGCCAGCATCGCCACCGCCAGGACGACATGCGTGGCCAGCAGTGCGCCGAAAAGCGGCTCCGTGCTCGCCTGCCCGGCTACGATCGCGGCGACGTGTCCCAGCAGCAGCGCCGCGACCACGGCCTGTCCGAAGGCCTCAACCGTCGCGGAGTCGAAGCGCCGCCGCGCCAGGATCAGCCACAGGATCGTCCACGCCGCGATCAGCAGCGTCCCGGCAAGGGCCACGGCGGGCCACGGCGCCGCACGCGTCTGCGCGGCCCAGACGATCACCACGACCTGCGAGGCGACCGCGGCGCCGATCCACAGCGAGCCGCGCCGAAGGTAGAGCGCCGCCGTCCCGACGGCCAGGTCGAGCACGACCAGCACGGCAAACAGCGGCCAGGGCGGAATGGACAGCTCCCGCTGCGACGCGACGAAGATCAGGAACAGGTGCCCGGCCAGCGCGAGGTGAGACGTCATGCCGAAGGTCTCCTCCTCGCCGCTCGGCGCCGCCCACGCGCTGCCCGCCAGGGCGATGACGCCGAAGAGGGCGATCAGGAAGAGCGCGGGGATGAGGCTCGCCTCCAGCGGGGCCGCTTCCCACCACGAGGCGAGGACGATCCAGCCGAGGATGATGCCGGCGATCGCCGTCGCGGGAAGCGCCGCCGCCCGCGCCTCGGCGAAGAGGCCGATCTGCAGAAGCGAGAGAAGGATTGCCAACCCCCAGAGTGCCGCGGGGGCGATGCCGTCCCCGGTCAGGAAGAGAAGGACTGCGAGGCTGAGCAGGACGGTTACCGGAACGCCCCACGCCGGCTGGAGCGGGCGCCCGGTCCGCCGGGCGATCACCGGAACGGCGAGAAGCAGCAGGCCGAACGCGCCATAGACTAGAAGCGCGGAGAGCAGCGTGCCGGGCGCCAGGTGCCGCGCCGACCAGATCGCCTGCGTGACGATGGCCAGGAAGGAGGCGATCAGGTAGACCGCGCCGCTGCCGCGGCGAACCGCGTAGGCGGCGATCGCCGCGAGGAGGACGAAGAGCACGGTGAAGAGAACGGCAGGGCTGGCCGTGGCCGGCTCCCGCGCGGCGAGCACGGGAAAGACGAAGAGGAGCAGCCCGGCGGTGCGGTCGGCCCTCGACTCGATCCAGAAACCGGCGCCAAGATAGAGAGCTGCGAAGACACCGATCCAGACCAGGACGGCCGGCCATGCGGCCGACTGGTACGAGACGCCGATCCAGACGGCGAAGGTCAGCAGGACCGCCGCGCCGCCGAGAACGTGCAGCCACCGCGGCCCGCGGAACTTCGCGATCACCGCCAGCCCCGCGGCCATGAAGAGGAGGAAGGCGAACAGCGTGTTGTAACGGGCGCCGTACGCCGGAACGGCCGCGCCGAAGATGGCGAAGGTGAGCGGAAGGATCGCGGCCACGAGCGACACGCGCTCGAAGGTCAGTTGCTGCTGATCGTCGCGGGAGGCCCCCCGCATCCAGAGCACGACCGTCCCCACCAGCGCGAAAACGCCGAAGACGGCGGCCGCCAGCGGGAGCTGCGAGACCGTCAGGTACTTCGCGATCCACATCCATTGATAGATCACCGTGAAGACGAGACTGCCGAACGTCAGCGCCACCCACCGCTTCCGGTACGCCACCCACGCCAGCCCGCCGTTGAGCAGCAGCAGATACGAGAAGAGCTCGATGGGACGGTTCTGGCCGGTGGAGAGGAGCGCGGGCGTGGCGAACCCTCCCATCAGACCGAGCAGCGCGATGAACACCGAGTCGCGGCGGATCGAGAGCATCACCGCTACCGCCGTGACGACGAGCATCAATGCGAAGACCACCCCTGCCGGCAGCAGGTGCCAGAGCGCATGGATGGCGAAGAGCGTGGCGTAGAGGATGGCGATGCCGGCGCCGTGCAGCGCGTTCGCCGTCCAGGCGTATCCGCGCGCGATGCGCAACTCGCAGACGATCAGCAGCGCCGTCCCCGTCATCAGGCCGAGCGTGGCGCGGACGATCGGGCTGAGCCAGCCATGCTCGACCGAGTACTTGAGGAAGAAGACGGCGGCGAGGACGAGCGCGACGCCGGCGATCCATGAGAAGAGCTTCACGCCGATGAGGCTCTCCCAGTCGAAGGGGCGGGAGGGGGGCGGGGGTGGTTGCTCGACGAGCGGAGGGGGGGGGACGATTGGTTCGGGCTTGGGGGCTTGCACGGGCTCGGGCACGGGCTCGGGCTCGGGCACGGGCACGGGCTCGGGGGTGGGGGCGGGAGGGGGTACCGGTTTCTCGAGCGTCGGGATGCGATCGGAGGCGTCGTCGGGCGCCCGCTCGCGGCGCCGGCGCAGCTCGCGCGCCAGCGCGTCGAGCTGCCCTCGGAGCTGGGCCAGCTCCGCCGCAATCGCGTTCACCCGGCCGCTCGCATTCAGCGCGATGATGAGCGCGCCCGTGGCGAGGCCGAACAAAACGACCGTGAAGCAGCCGAAGTCCATTGGACCGGCATCAAGGATATGCCATCCCGCCCGGGATCACATGGCCGCTATACTCCGCCGCGATGGCTTCGCGATTCCGGGTCCCCCACACCCTGGTCCTCCTCTTCGCGATGATCGTCGCGGCGCTGATCCTCACCTACGTCCTCCCCCAGGGCACCTACCAGCGGGTGAAGAACGAGGAGGGCCGCGAGCAGGTCGTGCCGGGCAGCTACGAGCGCGTGGAGGGGCCGCGCCTCTCGCCGCTGGCGGTCCTGACCGCCATCCCCCGGGGGTTCGAGGCGGCGGGGGAGATCATCTTCTTCGTTTTCATCATCGGCGGCGCGTTCGCGGTGTTCCGGGCCACGGGCGCTGCCGACGCGCTGATCGCCTTCCTTCTGGCCCGGATGCGCGGCGCGCCGGCGCTCCTGATCGGCGGCGCGATGTTCGTCTTCGCGGCCGGATCGGCCACCATCGGGATGGCCGAGGAGTACCTCCCCTTCGTCCCGATCCTGCTGGCGCTCTGCGTGGCGCTCGGCTATGACGCCGTCACGGCGGTGGGCATCCTCTGCGTCGGGTACGGCACCGGGTACGGCGCGGCGCTGATCAATCCCTTTACCGTGTTCGTGGCCCAGAGCGTGGCCGGCATCCCCATCGCCTCCGGCACCCCGTTCCGCGCCGTGCTCCTCGCCGTCTTCCTCCTGATCGGCTTCGATCACGTCTGGCGCTATGCGCGCCGCGTGAAGGCCGATCCCTCGAAGAGCCTCATGGACGGCGTGGAGACCAGCGTGGTCGTCGCCCCTCCGAAGGACGTGACGCCGACCCCGCGGCACATCGCCGTCATCCTCCTGGTGATCGCCGCGCTGGGGCTGCTGATCTGGGGGCTGAGCGCGCGCGGCTGGTATCTGATCGAGATGGGAGCGCTCTTCCTCGGCCTGACCCTCGTCCTGGCCGTCGCCGGCCGGCTCGGTGCCGACGCGACGGCGCGCGAGTTCGCGCGCGGCGCCGAGGAGCTCACCACCACGGCGCTGCTGATCGGCTTCGCGCGCAGCATCCAGATCGTCCTCGACGACGGGAAGGTCATCGACACGATCATCCACGGCATCGCCCAGCCGCTGCAGATGCTCACACCGCACGTCGCCGCCATCGGCATGTTCCTCGTGCAGAGCGTGATCAACCTCTTCATCCCCTCGGGGAGCGGGCAGGCCTACGTGACCATGCCCATCATGGCCCCGCTGGCCGACCTCACCGGCATCACCCGCCAGGTGGCCGTGCTCGCCTACCAGTTCGGCGACGGCTTCACGAACATCATCGTCCCGACCAACCCGGTGCTGATGGGCATCCTCGGCCTGGCCGGAATCCCCTACCAGCGCTGGCTGCGCTTCGTCTTCCCCTTCCTGGTGAAAGTCTGGATCGCCGGCTCGATCGCCCTCGTCATCGCGGTGGCGATCCGCTACTCGTGAGTGTGTGTGTCATCCTGAGCCGCGAAGACGGCGAAGGATCCCCTGCCGATGTCGCGGTTGGCCGCAGGGGGTCCTTCGCCGCGCTCCGCCGGCTCAGGATGACACCGAGTCTCACGCCGCGCCGGCTTCGCGACGGGCCAGGTGCAGATACCGCCCGGTGATGCTGCGCGGGTTCGCGGCGATCTCCGCCGGCGTTCCCGCCGCCACGAGCTCGCCGCCCTGGTCTCCCCCCTCCGGGCCGAGGTCGATGACCCAGTCGGAGGCTTCGATGAGCTGCACGTTGTGCTCGATGACCACCACCGAGTTGCCGCGGGCGATCAGATCGCGGAAGGTCGTCAGGAGCTGCTCGACGTCGGTGTGGTGGAGTCCGGTCGTCGGCTCGTCGAAGAGGAAGAGCCTTCGCGTCTCCCCCTTCGTGTTCTCGCTGAGGAACGACGCGAGCTTCAGGCGCTGCGCCTCGCCGCCGGAGAGCGACTCGGTGGACTGCCCGAGGCGGAGGTAGCCGAGGCCGACGGAGCGAAGCGCGGCGAGCCTGCGCAGCACGGCGCGCTTGTCGACGAAGAACCGGGTGGCCTCGTCCACGGTCATCTTCAGGATGGCGTCGACGTTCTTCCCCTTGTAGCTCACCTTCAGGACCTGCTCCTTGAAGCGCTTCCCTTCGCACTTCTCGCAGATCACCTCGACGTCGGCGAGGAACTGCATATCGATGGTGACCGTGCCCGCCCCGGAACACTCGTCGCAGCGTCCCCCCTCGGTATTGAACGAGAACATCCCCGCCGTGACGCCGTTGAGCTTCGCGGCGGTGGTCTCGGAGAGGATCTTCCGGATCTCGTCCCACGCCTTGACGTACGTGGCGGGGTTCGAGCGCGTCGAGCGGCCGATCGGCGACTGATCGACGAGCTCCATGTCGTAGATGGCGTCGGTACGCTCCAGCGCATCGATCTTCCCGCACTCCAGGCCGCTCGCGCCGCGGACGTCGCGCCGGTAGCGGTTGTAGAGGCAGTTGCGGATCAGCGTCGACTTCCCCGACCCCGAGACCCCCGTCACCGCCACGAGCTGCCCCAGCGGAATCGACACGTCGATCCCTTGCAGGTTGTGCTCCCGCGCCCCTCGTATGATGATCTTCCCACGTGCCTTCTCCCCGCTTGCGGGGAGAAGGTGGCCCGAAGGGCCGGATGAGGGGCTCTCTGATCGCGGCTTCCCCTCATACACCACCACTCCCCCGAGCTCCCCCGCCCCCGGCCCCAGCTCGATGGTGTGATCGGCACCGGCGATGATGGTCGGATCGTGCTCGACGACGATCACCGTGTTCCCTGCGTTGCGAAGCCGGTGCAGGACGGCGAGCAGCCGCTCGCTGTCGCGGGTGTGCAGGCCGACGGTGGGCTCGTCGATCACGTACATCGTCTCGGTGAGCGAGCTGCCGAGGGCCGCGGCGAGGTTGATGCGCTGCGACTCGCCGCCGGAGAGCGTCCGGGTCTGGCGGTCGAGGGTCAGGTACGAGAGGCCGACCTCGTCGAGGTAGACGAGCCGGTTCACGATCTCGCGCCGGAGATGTCCGGCCATCGCCTCCTCCTGCTTCGACATCGGGAGGTACTCCCAGAAGCGGCGGGCGACCTTCACGTTCATGGCGAAGAGGTCGCCGACGGTGAGGTCGCGAAACTTCACGTTGGCCACAGCGGTCTTCAGGCGCGAGCCGTGGCAGTGCGGGCACGGCTCGTAGCTGCGGTACTTGGCCAGCTTCACCCGGACGTGGATCTTGTACTTCTTCGTCTCCAGCCAGTCGAAGAAGCCCTTGATGCCGTACCACTTCGCGCGGCCGTTGTAGAGAAGCTCCCACTCGGCGGGGGTGAGGTCGCGGACGGGGACGTCGAGGCGGAGGCCGTACTTCTTCGCCGCGCGATCGAGGTCCTCGTAGCAGTCCTCGTATCCGGGGGAGTTCCACGGCGCGACGGGCAGCTCGTCGAGCCGGAGGGCGCGGTTGGGGATCACTTTCTCCATGTCGATGCCGATGATCCGGCCGTAGCCCTGGCAGTTCGTGCAGGCGCCGAGCGGCGAGTTGAACGAGAAGAGGTGCGGCGTCGGCTCGATGAACTCCGAGCCGCAGCAGTTGCAGGCGAAGCGGGAGGTGAAGCGATGGCTGATCCATTCCTTCGACCGCGCGCCGCCGTCGCTCTCCTCGAGGAGGTTCACGTTCCCCTTCGAGAGCTCGAAGGCCTGCTCGATGGCCTCGGTGATCGCGTCGGGGCGCTCGGGATCGACGCGCATCCGGTTGATCACCAGCTCGAGCGAGCTGAAGCCGGTGGTGTCGACCTCCTTCAGATCGCGAATGCCGCCGTCGAGCCAGGCGCGGTAGAAGCCGGCTTTCATGAGCTGGACCAGCACTTCCTCACGGTTCATCGGGTCGAAGAAGATCGGCGCGAGGACGACGATGCGGCGGCCGGCCAGCGAATCGGCGATCTCGGCGGTGATCGACTCCGGCGTCTCCTTCCGGACGAGCACGCCGCAGTCGGGGCAGCGGGTCTCGCCGCACCAGGTCATGAAGAGGCGGATGTGGTCGGCCAGCTCCGTGGCGGTGGCGACGGTGGAGCGGGCGTTCTTGACCGAGTTCTTCTGCTCGATGGCGATGGCGGGGAGGATGCCCTCGATCTCGTCGACGTCGGGGCGGTCGATGCGCTCGAGGAACTGCCGGACGTAGGTGGACATCGACTCGACGAAGCGCCGCTGCCCCTCGGCGTAGAGGGTGTTGAAGGCCAGCGACGACTTCCCCGACCCCGACGGCCCGGTGATGACCGTGAGCTGCCGCTGGGGGATGTCGACCGAGACGTTCCTGAGGTTGTGGGTGCGCGCGCCGCGAATGGCGATCGTGCGGGTGGGCATAGCAGAGTGAGAACAATCGCCTGCTCCCTGCTCTTCCGGTTCCCGCCCGCCGCCGCGCCAGTCGCCGCCCCCGGCCCACCCGTCCCCCGCCCCGAGCCGAGGGGCAACGGCCTGTTAGTTAGATATCTACCTGTAGACGTAGATATCTACTGCTGTAGACTTGCATCTACCTGTAGATGCAACCAGGTGCAGTCGAATTAGGAAGTTGGACCGACGAGTCGCACAGTCCACGAAAACGATCCATAATTGTTCCGCTGCAGATGCTTTTCGCAGAACTCCTGGAACTGCCTCGCGATCGTCGCACCGACCAGCTCTTGTTCGAGAGTGCGAAGGCGCGGCTACCTGACGTTCCTGATGACGTCATGACTCAGCTGATCGTGGACCGCGGCACGAACGAAGATTTCCAAGCGCTATACGCGACGCTAAATCTCGCTCGTATTCGGTGGGAGATGCGGTCTCTACCTGCGAGCGAACTCGCTGCAGCCACGTTTTTCTCGCAGTTCGATGATTCGGTTAACAGAGCCGTTCAGCGCGCCTGCACCGTGCGGGACGGCGATTGGAACAAAGTCGATAAGCGACCAGAAATTATTGCTCAGTGGCGGCAGAGCCGGACATGGCGAGTTCCGCCTGTCTTTGTCGAACATCGCGCGCTACGAATTAAAGGTGGGCTTCATCTGATGGAAGGCCACGCACGTTTCGGCGTGCTTCTCGGCCTTTTAGAAATTGGCGCCATCGCGCCAGATTCAATTCATTCCGCCTGGATCGGCACTTACTTCGAGTGATCGCAGCACCGTCCAACTCCGCGTAGCACCCGACGCGGCCCGCTCGTGGCTCGGCGCTTGCGCGCCTCGTGCTTCGCGGTTGCGAGTTTCAGAACAAGTGGCGACCGGAACCGGCCGCGCGGGTGAACGCGTGATACGTTAAGCCGACCTGCTCACCATCATCGGTACACAGGCCTGTGCCGACGGGAGGACGGAGTCGCTAATGAGTACGGACAAAGCCCCGAGCTTCGTGATCGATGCGGCTCAACGCCGAGGCCCCATAGCATGGGGCGCGTACCGCGTCGTTGTCTTTGAAGCGACAGGAGAAATCACAATCCAGGACTTCGGGAATCTGAAGGATGCAAGAAGTTACGCGACCGACGCCGCCTCTGAGTCCGATGGTCCGGGCGGGTCGCCGTTCGGTATATCTTCGACGAGAAACTAAGGTTTATCGGTCGTCGCCGACACTATGCGGCGAATCTGTGGGAGCTGCCCATGAGATGACATCAAGGCCGCTCGCCACCTGCGTGGCTGATAATTCTGAGAAGAACACTCGATGAGCACTCTAGAACGCGCGATCATGATTGCCGTCCAAGCGCACGCCGGCCAGGTTGATAAAGCCGGCGAACCTTACATCCTCCACCCTCTGCGCGTGATGCTGAAATTAACGTCCGACGAGGAACGGATTGTCGGGGTGTTGCATGATGTGGTTGAAGATACAGACTGGACGATCGAA
>DATLEX010000291.1:0-2427 GCA_035525045.1 Thermoanaerobaculia bacterium
CTCGAGCCTCGGCCGCTCGGGGCCCGGTTACCACCCGGTGCCGGCGGCCGGCGACGGCGTCGAGCGCCTGCCCGAGACCCGCCCCTGGGCGTTCGGCGACGACCTCCACCACCTGGACGCCAGCCGCTCGCTCCAGAATGCACTCCAGCGCACCCAGGGCAGCCTCGAGCTCGCCGAGGAGGATCTGGAGATCCACGAGACCGAGCACCTGACCGCCTGCGCCACGGTGCTGGCGATCGACGTCAGCCACTCGATGGTCCTGTACGGCGAGGACCGGATCACGCCGGCGAAGACAGTCGCTCTGGCGCTGACCGAGCTGATCACGACGAAGTACCCCAAGGACTACCTGGGGGTGATCCTGTTCGGCGACAGGGCGGAACCGATCGATCTGTCGGACATCCCCTACGTCGAGGCGGGTCCTTACCACACCAACACCCGCGAGGCGCTCGAGCTCGCCCGCGGCCTGCTCGCCCGCCGGAAGCAGCCGAACCGGCAGGTCTTCCTAATCACCGACGGCAAGCCCTCGGCGATCACCGAGGGTGGGAAGGTGTACAAGAATCCGTTCGGCCTGGATCTGAAAATCGTCAACAAGACCCTGGACGAGGCCGACCTCTGCCGCCGGCAGCGCGTGGTGATCACCACCTTCATGCTGGCGACCGACCCGATGCTGACCGACTTCGTCGAGAAGCTCACCCAGGTCAATCGCGGCCGCGCCTACTTCGCCTCCCCCTACAACCTCGGCGAATTCATCCTCGCCGACTACATCCGCAACCGCCGCCGCCGCGTGCACTGAGGCGAAGCTCTCGTCAGCCCATCCCCTCGGACAGGTGCTCCACGGAATCCCCCGCCGGTTTGTGGCAAGACTGAAACGGGCGGCTTCGGGGACGGTGTCCGCCCGCCCAGGCAGGGGTCGGGGTTACGAGTCCGGGCTCGACTCCCGAGCCCGCATTCGGCGGCAGTGGCCGGCGGGCGGCGGCGGTGCTCCTCGACCTCTGGTGCCCTCACGGGGCCGAGACGCTGGCCGTAACGCTCCACCTCCTCCGTCACGAAGCGGTCCTTCAGCTTCCGGTGACTTCGGGAAGCCGCCTCAACCCGCGCTCGGCGGGGCGGGCGCGTCCGCCGAGCGCCGGATCGGAATCCCCGAGCCCCTGCCCTCCCCCCGGTCCACCAGCGACCGCGACTCCGGGGCTGTAGTTCTCAAGGCCAAGTCATCCAGCTTCGAGCCGACCCTACTCGCAGAACCACCGCGGAATGTAGGGGAGCAGCTTGCCTGCTCCCGGGGCCGGGGAAGCCGTACCGGTGAGCCCCCGCCCATAGAGTGAAGGAATGACGAGCGATTCATGTTGACGACTCACTATGATTCGCAGCTTGACTCGCCAAGACCCGTGCTCTAGGATGAGGCCGAGGGAGGAAAAGCGTGACCCATCAGCTCACGATCCGATTCGACGAGGACCTGGCTCGGGAGATCGAGGACGTGGCGAGACGCGAACGGGTGTCGCGTAACCAGGCCGTCCTCCGTCTGCTTCGGAAAGGGGTCGGCCTGGACGAACCACCTGTGGAGAAGGAGGTTATCGGGACCTCCTTGGACTGGTTCATAGGGTCGTGGACCGAGGAGGAGGCCAGAGAGTTCGACGAGGCGGTCGCCGACTTCGAGACGATCGACGAAGAGCTCTGGAAGTGAAGCTCCTCCTCGACACCAACGCCTACTCGGCGATCGCTCGCGCGCACCCGGGGGCGACCGAGCTGATGCGCCAGGCCGAGTCGCTGGTCTTCTCCACGGTCGTCCTCGGCGAGGTTCTCGCCGGGTTCCGTCACGGCTCGAAGCTGGCCGAGAACCTGGAACGCATGCGACGCTTCGTGGCGCAGCCGCGCGTCACCCTCGTCCCCGTCACCTGGACTACAGCGGACCGCTACAGCCGCATCTACACTGCGCTCCGGCGGAAGGGTAAGCCGATCCCCACGAACGACATGTGGATCGCCGCCCACGCTCTGGAAGCCGGTGCCGACCTGATCTCCTTCGACGCGCACTTCGGGTATGTGGAGGGGCTGGCCTGGGTGCGCCCGGACGGCTATTGAGACGCATTGGGGGGCGGGGCGGGGAAACCGCCCGCAGAACGCCCTCTCTCTGACCACGCCGACTCGATCTGAAGCTATGGCGGCAGCTCGCCGCCCACCACCCGCTTGTAAGCTCGGCCGGCCGCCAGCGTTTCACCCGGCTCGACGTGGTTGAGGATCGCCAGGGTCGGCAGGTCGACCGTCGACGGGAAGCGGCGGTCGAGCTCTTCCAGGGTCATCGCGCGGTCGATCGTCACCAGGTCGATCCGCTTCGGCTGGACGTTCAGGTAGCGGCGGTCCGTCAGCCGGTCGAAGGTCGCGAGCGAGCCTTCGAGGGTGCTCTGGTAGGAACGCGCCTTGCCCTGGAGCGTG
>DATLEX010000295.1:0-18999 GCA_035525045.1 Thermoanaerobaculia bacterium
GGAGCCTCGCCCTCCCGCGATATATTTTCGCCTAAGTTCAGGCCATTGGGGTTAATTGGAAACGGTTCCGGGAAGGAGAGGTTGGTGGCGGTGCCCGGATTTGAACCGGGGACCTAGCGCTTATGAGACGCCCGCTCTAACCGTCTGAGCTACACCGCCCGCCGGGCTGGGGAGTATAGTGAAACAGTTCGCAACCGCGGATATTTCGTTGCTGGAGCAGGGGATGTCGGCAGATCGGGTCTGTGTCACGTGCGGCGATACCGAGGAGATGGCGCGGCTGGAGCGCTGTGGAATCTGTGCCCGGTACTACTGTCCCGATCACGCCCACCGCGCCCTCGGCGGCCGCAGGTTCTGCTCGCCCGAATGCGCCCGCGCCTACTATTTCCACGGAGATGTCGATGACGACGAAGACCCTACCGAGCGAAAGCGCGACCACGAGTGAGCTGACCCGCCGCCCGCGGCGCCTGCGCCGCTCGGAGGGCCTGCGCTCGATGGTGCGGGAGACGGTGGTGCGGCCGGAGGAGCTGATCTACCCGCTGTTCGTCGTGCCGAACAGCCGGCCGCGGACCGAGATCGGCTCGATGCCCGGCGTCTGGCAACTCCGCGTCCGCGAGGTCGTCGAGGAGGCCGCCCGCGCCTTCGACAGCGGCATCCGGGCCGTCCTCCTCTTCGGTCTCCCCGAGTACAAGGACGCGGTCGGCTCCGCCTCCTGGGACCCTTCCGGGCCGGTGCAGTCGGCCATCGAGGGGATCAAGCGCTCGGTTCCGGCCATGACGGTGATGGCCGACGTCTGCCTCTGCGAGTACACCGACCACGGCCACTGCGGAGTGATCGAGGAGAAGAACGGGATCAAGGACGTCGACAACGATCAGACTCTGCCGCTCCTGGTGAAGCAGGCGGTCTCGTTCGCCGAGGCGGGAGCCGATTTCGTCGCACCGTCGGACATGATGGACGGCCGTATCGGCGCGATCCGCAAGGCGCTCGACGAACGGGGCCTGTCCGAAAGCGGGATCATGGCCTACTCGGCGAAGTTCGCCTCCGGGTTCTACGGCCCGTTCCGCGAGGCGGCCGAGTCGGCGCCGCAGTTCGGCGACCGCCGGACCTACCAGATGGACCCGGCCAACGCCCGCGAGGCGATGCGGGAGATCGATCTCGACGTCGAAGAGGGCGCGGACATCGTCATGGTCAAGCCGGCGCTCTCGTATCTCGACGTCATCCGCGGCGCGCGCGAGCGGTGCGAGCTCCCCATCGCCGCCTACAACGTCAGTGGCGAATACTCGATGGTGAAGGCGGCGGCGGAGAAGGGATGGATCGACGGCCCGCGGGTGACCAGCGAGATCCTCACCTCGATCAAGCGCGCCGGGGCGGACCTGATCATCACCTACCACGCGCTGGAGTTCGCGCGGCTTCATCGGGCCTGACGCCTCAGGAGTGGTTGGGTTTTTTCCTGAGGAACTCGCGCAGATCCTCCGCCGACAGGGGCCGGCTGACGAGAAATCCCTGCATGACGTCGCAGTGCTTGGCCTGCAGGAACGACCTCTGTTCCTCCGTCTCCACCCCTTCGGCGACGACTGAAAGCTTCAGGTTGTGGGCCATGGTAATGATCAGGATGGCGATGGCCGCATCTTCGCTGTCGGCGGGGATGTCCTTGACGAAGGAACGGTCGATCTTCAGGGTATCGATGGGCAGCCGTTTCAGGTAACTCAACGACGAGTAGCCGGTCCCGAAGTCGTCGATGGAGATCTTGATCCCCAGATCCTTGAGCTGCTGGAGGGTGCCGATGGTCGCCTCCGCGTTCTCCATCATCACGCTCTCGGTCAGCTCGATGCTCAGGCACCTGCCGTCGAGGTTCGTCGATTCGAGAACCTCCTTGATCATGTCCGGGAGATTGGAGTCGTTGAAACGCCGCGCGGAGACGTTCACGGAGAGGACCTCCGGTGCCAGCCCTTCGTCCTGCCACTGCTTCATCTGAGCGCAGGCCGTCCGCAGGATCCAGCGCGTGAGCGGGACGATGAGCCCGGTCTCCTCCGCCATGGGAATGAACTCGAGCGGGGAGATCATGCCGAGCTCGGGATGAGGCCAGCGGATGAGGGCCTCCACCGCGACGATGTCACCACTACTGAGCGAGACCAGCGGCTGGTAGTGCAGGACCAGCTCGTTCCTGTCGAGAGCGCGCCGGAGGCTGTTCTCGATCACCAGGCGCTTGAAGGCAATGGCGTTCATGGCCGGCGCGTAGAGCTGGCAGCGGTTCCGTCCCTGTTCCTTGGCCCGGTACAGGGCGGTATCGGCGTTCCGAATCAGCGTCTCGCCGTCCGTCCCGTCCATCGGAAACATGCTGATGCCGATGCTGGCCGACACGTGAAGCTCGTGCCCCATCACCTGGAATGGGGTGTTGAACTGGTCCAGGATCTTCTGTCCGACGCGGGCCGCGTCTTCGACATCGGCCACGCCGGTGAGAAGGAAGAGAAACTCGTCGCCGCCCAGACGGGCCACCGTGTCCTCTTCCCGGAGGGCAACTGAGAGACGTCCTGCCGTCGCGCGCAGCAGCTCGTCGCCGGCGCCATGGCCGAGGGTGTCGTTGATCGTCTTGAAGCGGTCGAGGTCGAGGAACATGATCGTTGCGCCGCTCGAAGGCCGCCGCCGGGCGTGAGCGATGGCCTGCGCCAGTCGATCGTTGAAGAGCATCCGGTTGGGCAGACCGGTGAGGGCATCGAAGTAGGCCAGGTGACGGATGGTGGCCTCGTCCTGCTTGCGCGCGGTGATGTCGCGGCAGTTCAGAACGACCCCGCCGATATCGGGGTTGTCGACCAGGTGATTGATCGTGGTCTCGAGAATGCGCCAGCCGCCGGCCCGTTCTCTGAACCGGAACTCCACCGAAGGGTGTTCTTCTCCGCCCGAGCCGGACACCACTCCCAGGACCTTCTCCACGTCCTCGGGATGGATGTACTGCTGCAGGGGGGCGCCGATGAGCTCTTCAGGCCTGTGCCCGAGGAGTCGCTCCACCGACGGGCTGCTGTAGAGGATCTTTCCTCCGACCTCGATGACCGTGGTGATATCCGAGGAGTGCTCGATCAGCGAGCGGAAGCGCCGCTCGTTGTCGTGAATGGTCTGCTCGGCCTTCCGGCGGGTTGCCCGCTCCTGGGCATCGCGCAGCTCGCGGTCGATGGCCGGGATGAGCCTGGCCGAGCTGCCCTTCATGATGTAGTCGTGCGCCCCGGCCCGCATGGCCTCGACGGCTGTCTCTTCGCCGATCGTTCCGGAAAGGATGATGAATGGGATGTCCAGTCCCTTCTCGTTGAGGAGATCGAGCGCCCGAACGGCGCTGAAATGGGGGAGGGAGTAGTCGGCCACGATCAGGTCCCACGTCTGTTCGTCGAGCAGCCGGCTCATGAGCCGCGACCCTTCGATTCGAAGGCGCCGCCGCGAAGGCCTCCGTCCCGAAGATCTGCGCGGTGGCCACGATGGCTCGAATCGCCTCCCGGCCCGCCCGATCGATGTAGTTGAGGTGGCCGAAGCGCACGTTGGGATAGCGTTTGGTCAAGGGCTCGATCATCCTGCGCATCACGAAGTGGATGCTGTTCCACGGATCGGCGGGATCGTTCCATGGACGCAACTCGTAGGAACCGTCCCGCGGCCCGCTGATGAGGCTCTCGGTCAGATCCCAGTCGGCGTAGGGAAGATAGTACTCGGGGCGGCGGTAGCCCTGGTTCGTGAAGATGATGCCGTTTGGGAGCTCTTTGCGGAGTTGCGCCAGGAACCGGGAGAAGGCCAGGTCGTAGGGGATCTCCGGATGGCGGCGCTCGTATTCCTTCCTGGCATCCGGGTGCACGTTCTCGAAACGGGTGGTGTCGAAGAAGACGCCGTCATAGCCGATCGATTCGATGAAGGAGGCCAGAGCGGCAGCGCGACCGGTCTGGTGCTCCCGGTTGGCGGGATCGAAATACCATGCCCCCGCGCTCTTCGACCCCGCCCCTCCCGTCAAGGGCTTCCTGTTGAGCAGGACGTCCTTCTTGCCGGCGAGGAGTGAGCGCTGCCATTCGGATGCCCGCGACTGGTAGAACGCGACCGACCACTCATAGACCAGCAGCCGCGTCCCCGCGGCGCGGAGGCGGGCCACCTGCGCGCGCGGCAGCGGGTCGTGGGTGACGAGCAGATCGAACCGCGAATACCAGGCCAGCGCCTCTTCGGTCAGGCTGGGGCTGTAATGGAAGGCGAACGGCCCGCGCCGGGCGGGGACGTCCGCCTCCACGGATGCGACGGAGAGAATGGCGACGGCCGACAGAAGTGCGATTCTGCCCGCGACCGCCAGCCGCTGTCCATGACTTCTCACGAATTCGACCGGTGCTGCTGCGGCGCTTGACGGCTCCCCAGGAAGACTGTCGTCTGCGTTCGTCATGTCATGAGGCTAAGGATCGATTGATCCGGGGCGTTACTTCGCCGCGGCCCCGATCTTCACCGAGCGCGCGGTGCGGCTGTCATCGGCCAGGTCGACCGAGACGCGCACGCCGGGGCGGACGTCGGCGAGCGAGGCCTCCTTCGAGCCCTTCGTAAAGCGCGTCTTCGCGGTGAATTCGACGGTGTGGCGCTTTCCATCCCGGAGCTCCACGACGGCCGTATTCCCCTCGACCTCCTGAACCGTGCCGAGGATGTGGTGGACGTGTCCTTCGTGCGTCCACGCCGCGGTCGTGACGGCGAGAAGAACTGCGAAAAGGGCGAGTCGTTTCTTCAAATGGTGATTTCCTTTCAGTGGTGGTCATTTCCGCCGAGGAAGGCTTCCTCTTCCTGCATGCGCTCGAATTCAGCCGGCGACTTGGGGTTCAACCGTTCCATCTCGGCAATCTCTTCCGGCGTGATCTGCGGGAGGTGGCGGATCAGGTGCACCAGCTCCCAGCTGCCCTTCCCGGACGCGGCAGTACCGTTGCCCCATCCCGGCATCCCGGTGAGGCGGATGCCGTTCTCGATGATGGCGAAGAGCTCGCCGTCGGAGAGGCGCTGCGTGGCGGGAAGGGTCATGTCGGGCGCCCGGGGGTAGAGGTTCTGGCCGAGAGTGGTCTGCCCCTTCCCGTCATTCCCGTGGCAGGTCGCACAGTGGTCGGCCCAGTGCGCGCGGCCGCTGGCCAACGCCTCCGGCGTGAGCGGCACCGGATTGGCGGCGCCGCGCAGGTCCGCCGGCACGGCCCAGTGGCGCACCGTCCGCGCCACCCACGCCTCGATCGCGGAGGGCTGCTCATGGGTGCTGAAGCCGCTGCGGACGGCACGGCCGAGGGCCAGCGCCGTGACCGTGAATCCGATCACCACCAGCGCCAGGAGGGCGATTCCGGTCCTTCTCATTCGTGATGTCCGCGGTGCGGGTCGTGCTCAGGCGCCGCCGGTTCCACGCTCATCTCCGGAACGCGCCAGGCCACAGTCCCTGGAGGCGCGTTGTACCACCCCGGATCAGGGGCGCCCGTCCGGTAGTCGTCGCGCACCTTGATCAGCGTGAACATCCCCCCCATGTCGATCGGACCGTACGGTCCCATGCCGCCGCGCATGGGGATGCTGTTGCGCGGCACCTCCATCTGATGCTCGGCCATGTCGCCCATGCCGGTCTGCCCCATGACCATCGTTCCGGGGACGAGCTCGTTCACGCGCTGGGGCACGTCTCCGGTGTCGACGCCGAGGAGGTTCGGCAGGTCGTGACCCATCTGGTTCATGATGTGATGGGTCTTGTGGCAGTGGAAGGCCCAGTCGCCCGGGCTGTCGGCCGTCCACTCGATGTCGCGCGTGGTGCCCACCGGGACGTTCACCGTGTTCTCCGGCCACCACCCCGACTCGGAGATCGGCCCGGCGTCGGTTCCGGTGACGTAGAACTTGTGACCGTGGATGTGGATCGGATGCGCGTCCATGCTGAGGTTGGCCAGGCGGATGCGGACGCGATCGCCCGTGCGGACGAGCATCGGAGTGGTGGCGGGGAAGACGCGGCTGTTCATGGTGAAGACGTTGAAGTCGAGCATGACGGTCGGATCGGGCGTCCGCGTTCCCGGCTTGATGGCCCACTCGTGCAGGAAGATGGCGAAGTCGCGATCGACGCGGCGCACGGCCGCGCTCCGCGGGTGGATGATGAAGAAGCCCTGTAGTCCCATGGCGATCTGCACCATCTCGTCGAAGTGGGGGTGGTACATCAGCGTGCCGGTCTGCTTGAGGGTGAACTCGTAGGCGTACGTCTCGCCGGGCCGGATCTTCGGCTGATTCAGGCCGCTGACGCCGTCCATGCCGTTCGGAAGGATCATCCCATGCCAATGGACGGAGGTGCCTTCAGGAAGGCGGTTCGTCACGTAGATCCGGACGCGGTCCCCCTCGAAGGCCTCGATCACCGGCCCCGGCGTGTGGCCGTTGTAGCCGAAGCAGTTGACGCGGAGTCCGGGATCGAACTCCCGGATGACCGGCTCGGCGATCAGGTGGAAGACCTTCACCCCCCCTTCCATGCGGAACGGCAGCTTCGTGCCGTCGGGAACGATGAGCTCCGCCCGGCCGGAGGGACGGCGCGCCGGCGCCAGGAGGCCCTGCGCGCGCGGAGTGGCCGGCTGGCTCTGGGCGAGGGCCGGCCGCGAGAAGGTGACTCCGCCGGCGAGTCCGGCCAGGGCGGACATGATGTTTCTACGGGACAGCATCAGTGGCCTCCTCGCCGCGCGCCCGGCTCGGGCCGCTGCGCGCGCTCCACGCTCATGGCGAATGCCGATTCGATTCCGTTGAGGGAGCGGTCGAGATCGTTCCGCGCCGACCAGTACTGGCGCTGGGCCTCGACATAGTCCCGCCGCGCCACGATCTCCCGGCGGCGGGCGTCGAGCAGGGCATAGGTGCCGAGGAGCATGGCGTTGTGCTCGAGCTTCGTCAGCTCGACGATCCGCTTGCGGCGTGGGAGAACGACGTCGCGGTAGTAGTCGACCCGGGCCCGCGCCGCCACGACGCGCTCGCGCGCGGTGCGGATCTCCGACTCCGCTTCGATGCTCAGGGCTCGGAACGCCTCCTCCGCCTCGACCAGCCGGCTCTCGGCGCGCATGCGCGCTGCGCGGCCGGTGTTGAAGATCGGGATGGGCAGCTCGATTCCAGGGCCCGCGGTCTTCGCGCCGCCGCCCTCGCGCTCGAGGTGAACATCAGCGACCACCTCGCCGATGGCCGAGGCGCGCGCCAGCGGGACGGCCCGCCGCGCCACGTCGAGATCGCGCTGCGCGATCAGCAGGTCGAGCCGGCGCTCGGCCCTCGTGGCCGCGAGCTCTTTGTCGGTCGGCTCGCGCTCGGGCGGCTGCGGAAACTCGGCGGCGATGGTGAACGTCAGGTTCGGCTCGCGCAGGCCGAGGAGGCGGATCAGCGATTCGCGGCGGAGGATGAGCTGCTCCTCCGTCCTGGCCAGATCGAGCTTGGCGTCCTCGTAGAGCGTCTGCTCGCTCTCCAGATCGAGGTCGGTGATGTTCCCCGCCACATGTTGCCGCTGGGCCAACTCCGCTCCCACCCGCGCCGCCTCCGCGACCGTCCGGCTGATGGCGAGGTTCTGCGCCGCGGCGACCACCTCGTAGTAGCGGTCCCGAACCGTGGCCGCGAAGGAGAGCATCTCCGCCGCGACACGGAGCTTGGCCGCCTCGAAGGCCGTCGCTCCGAGGCGGCGCCGCTGCGGAAGCTGGACCAGGTCGAGGAGGGACTGCGCCAGTGAGAACTCGTAGGGGCGGAATGGATCCGCTGGAAAACGGATCTCCGCTTCGAAGACCGGGTTGCTGATGGTTCGTGACTCGGCCAGGTCGGCGGCGGCCATTCCCAGGCCGCTGAGGATCACACGCACCCGCGGACTGTTGGCCAGGGCAAGGGCGACGGCGCGGTCGGCGTCGAGCTCGCCGGCGAGCAGCTCTTCGATCCGCTCCTCCCGATCCAGCGTGAGCCGGCCGCGCTCCGCCAGCTCCCGCTCCACGTCAGCCAGGCCGGCGTCGCGGGGGATCGTCGCGCATCCGGCCACGACCAGCGCGCATGACAGAACGATCATCGCTCGGATCATCGACATCACTCCTGTTGTTTCAGTGGTCGCGATGCTCGCCGGCGGGGGCGGAGCTCTTCGCCGCCTCCTCGACCGAGATCGGCGAGGCGGCGTCGTTCGAGTCGGGGCGAAGGGTCTGCGACGGCGCCACGGCCGCCATCTCGCGGTTCGAGGAGGGGATGGCGGCCAGCGGAAGCTCCGGCGCGGCCGCGGCCGTCGCCGGATGCCCGGCGTGGTGCGCCGCGGCACCCACCGGCCCCCATAGACCGCCTTCCGGGATCAGCGCCGGCGACACGGCGGCGTGATCGGCATGAGCCGCCTGCCCGGCGGGAGCAGGTTGCCCGTGGCCGGCGGGGGAGCGGGTCGCGTGCGGCGCCGCTCCATGCGCAGCGTGATCCGGCATCGCCTGCCCGGCGTGTGCGGCCGCACTGCCGCTCGTATGCTGCGCATGAGCGCCGGCTGCCGCCTGCGCACCGTGGTCGCCGTGCGCCGTCCCTGCCGCGGCGGTGTGCCCGGCGTGGGCGGCGGGCGCGTCCGTGTGACCCATCGCCGCATGGTCGACAGCTCCGGCCGCCGGCCCGGCGTGGTCGTGCGCCGCAGCCTGGCCGTGGCCATCAGCGGCCTTGTGCGCATGGCCGCCGTGATCGTCGGCGATCGGCGTGCCTATCTCGACCACCTCCCGATAGGCGGCGGCGCTGCGGCTGGCGACGCTCTCGCGGCCGCCACAACCGGCCGCCACGATTGCCGCTACAACGAGCGTGACAGTCTGTTTCATTCGAGCGGGTTCTCCTTGCTTGCTAGATGCGCACCGAACGGAGCCGGAGCGCGTTGCCGATCACCGAGACGGAGCTGAAGCTCATCGCCGCCGCGGCGATCATCGGGCTCAGCAGCAGACCGAAGATCGGGTAGAGCACGCCCGCGGCGATCGGAACGCCGAGCGAGTTGTAGATGAAGGCGAAGAAGAGGTTCTGCCGGATGTTGCTCATCGTGGCGGCACTGAGGCGCCGTGCGCGCACGATCCCGCGAAGATCTCCTTTGACCAGCGTCACCCCCGCGCTCTCCATCGCCACGTCGGTGCCGGTGCCCATGGCGATTCCGACTTCGGCCTGCGCCAGCGCCGGCGCGTCGTTGATGCCGTCCCCGGCCATCGCCACCACGTGCCCCTTCTGCTGCAGCCGCCTGACGACTTCCGCCTTCTGGTCGGGCAGCACCTCGGCCTCGAATTCGTCGATGCCCAGCTTCCTCGCCACCGCCTCGGCCGTGGTCCTGCTGTCGCCCGTCAGCATCACCACGCGTAGACCCGCGGCGTGAAGCTCCCGGATCGCCTCCGGCGTCGACTCCTTCACCGGATCGGCGACGCCGATCAGTCCCGCCGCCTTCCCATCGACGGCGACGAGCATCACGGTCTGGCCGTCGCGGCGCAGCTCTTCGGCGAGCCCGGCAATCTCGTCGTGCGGGATGCCGAGGTGCTCCAGAAGGGCGGCGTTGCCGAGAGCGACCTTCCGCCCGTCGACGACGCCCTGAACGCCCTTGCCGGTCAGCGAGGAGAAGTCGGTGGCGGGGGGGATCTCGAGTCCGCGCGCTTCCGCGCCGGCCACGATCGCCGCCGCGAGCGGATGCTCGCTGGCGCGCTCCACCGCTGCACCAAGCCGCAGGATCTCGTTCTCGTCGCCCGTCGAGGCCACCACCGACATCAGCCGCGGCTTGCCGACGGTGAGCGTACCGGTCTTGTCGACGACGAGCGTGTCGACGGTCCGGAGCACCTCGATGGCCTCGGCGTTGCGGAAGAGGACGCCCGCGGTGGCCCCCTTGCCGGCCGCCACCATCACCGACATCGGCGTGGCCAGCCCGAGAGCGCAGGGGCAGGCGATGATCAGCACCGCCACGGCGTTGACGATGGCGAAGGCCAGGCGCGGCGACGGCCCGGCCAGCGACCAGACGATGAACGTGGCGATGGAGATCAGGACCACGGCGGGCACGAACCAGGCCGAGACCTTGTCGGCCAGTCTCTGGATCGGCGCACGGCTCCGCTGCGCCTGCGCGACCATGTTGACGATCTGCGCCAGGAGCGTCTCCGAGCCGACCCGCTCGGCCTGCATGACCAGGGACCCGGTGGCGTTGACCGTCGCGCCGATCAGGCGGTCGCCTGCGCCCTTCTCGACCGGGACCGATTCACCCGTGACCATCGACTCATCGACGTTGCTCGATCCCTCGATCACCACACCGTCGACCGGCACCTTTTCGCCGGGGCGCACCCGCAGACGGTCGCCGGCCCGGACCTCGCTCAGCGGAACGTCGCCCTCCGCTCCGCCGGCCTCGATGCGGCGAGCCGTCTTCGGCGCCAGCCCGAGCAGTGAGCGAATGGCCGCGCCGGTCCGGCTCCGCGCGCGGAGCTCCATCACCTGGCCGAGGAGTACGAGGGCGACGATGACCGCCGCGGCCTCGTAGTAGACGCCGACGTGCCCCGCCGCGTCGCGGAACGAGGGAGGGAAGACGCCCGGGATCAGCGTGGCCACGAGGCTGTAGAGGTATGCCACGCCGACGCCGAGCCCGATGAGGGTGAACATGTTGAGGTGGCGAAAGCGGATCGAGTCCCAGGCGCGGACGAAGAAGGGCTGCCCGCCCCACAGCACGACCGGGGTAGCGAGGGCGAGCTCGATCCAGTTGCCCCAGGCCGTCACCGTGTGCCCGAGGATGTCGTGCCCGGCAGGGAGGTGCCGGAGCATGGCGAAGGCCACGAGCGGCACCGTCAGGAGCGTGCTGATCCAGAAGCGGCGGGTCATGTCGTCGAGCTCCGGATTCCGCTCCTCGATCTCCGCCGTGCGCGGCTCGAGAGCCATGCCGCAGATCGGGCAGGTGCCTGGGGCGTCGCGGACGATCTCCGGGTGCATCGGGCAGGTCCATTCGGTCTTCGTCGACGGGGCCGTGACCGACTCCGGCTCGAGGGCCATCCCGCACTTCGGGCATGCGCCGGGACCCTTCTGGCGCACCTCCGGGTCCATCGGGCAGGTGTAGATCGCGTCCGGCGGAGGTGGGGGGGCGGCGGGGGAGGCGGTCTGCGGCGGCGCGTCCACGCCGTAGGCCGCGGGATTGGCGTTGAACTTCTGTTTGCAGCCCTTCGAGCAGAAGTAGTAGGTCTTCCCGCCGATGCGGGAGAAGCCGGCCGCTTGTTCAGGGTCGACGGTCATGCCGCAGACCGGATCGATCTCCGTGACGGCGACTGCGGGTTCGCGACTCATGTTGCCCTCCAGATCTGTCGGATCAGTGGTGGGAGTGGCCGCCGCAGCAGGAGCCGGCGGCGGTCTCGGGATCGACCGTCATCCCGCAGAGGGGAGTGGTCTTGGTGGTGGCGGGATGCATGGATGGGTTCCTTTTCATCGGGCGTACTTGTTGAAGAGGTCGGCGAGCTCATCGTAGATCTGCTCGCGGCGGTCCTCGTCGTCGTTGTGGACGGCGTGGGTGACGCAATGGCTGAGGTGGTCGCGGAGGAGGATTTCGCTGACCTTGCGCAGCGACTCGTGGATGGCGGAGATCTGCGTGAGGACGTCGACGCAGTAGCGGTCCTCCGCGACCATGCGCTGCACGCCGCGGACCTGTCCTTCGATGCGTTTGAGGCGCTTGCCGACATCTGTTTTCTTCTTCAGCTCGGCGGCCGAATCGGGACGGGGAGCCCGGGCCTGCAATCCCATCGTTCTAGGATACCATACCCCCCTATGGTAATCAGAGCCTTCTCCCCCGCCCTCCGGCGGGGGAGAAGGTGGTCCTGAGCGGAGCGAAGGACCGGATGAGGGGGCGTGTCGCGCGACCAAGTTCCCTCACCCGGCGCTTCGCGCCACCCTCTCTCGCAAGCGGGAGAGGGCACGCTTCGAAGACATGGGCTACTCGTGCCGGTGCTCGTGGTGCCCCTGGCCGTCCCGGTAACCCCGGGCCTGGTCGTACATGCGGATCTGGTGGGGCGTGAGCACGGCGCGGGTCTGGAGGTGCGCCGCGAGATGGACGTATCGCAGCCTGCCGCGGCGCTCGGCGATGGCGGCGGTGAGGCCGGCGAGGCGCTCCCGGTCGATCGTTGCGGAGGCGAAGGCCTCGTCGAGCTGCCGCTCGAGATCGATAATCTCCGCCCCGAGCGCGACGGCCGCTGCCTGCATGCGGCCGCGCGCCGCCTCCACCGCCGTTTTCTGCTCCTCGGTGAGCTTCAGCTTCTCCGCCATCTCCAGGACGTGCATCGGGCCGGGATAACTGTTCAGCTCCGCCGCCAGCGCGAAGCCCATGCCCTTGCCTTCCCGCAGGGCGGCGCTCTCCTCCGCCGAGAGTGCCTTGATCGCACGCGTGGTCATCGTTCCGTAACTGGTGCTGAGGAGCAGGAGGCCGGCCATCAGAAAGGAGTGCATGTCAGACCTCCGTCTCCTGAACGACGATGCTGCCCCGCATCATGTTCATCCCGCAGGTGAACTCGATCGCACCGGGCTGCTGCGGCGTGAACTCGATGGTCGTCACCTGGTTCAGAGGGATGTCGCGCTTGATGTTCTGCGACGGAATCGACAGGACCTCGCCGCAGCCCGGTTTGTCGTCCCGGGTTACGTTGAGCCGGAGGGGGACTCCGGCGCGGACGCTGAGCGAGGCGGGCTGATACTCGCCGCCGCTGATCTTCAGATCGGCGATCTGGACGTCACCCGACGTCTCGGCGGCGACCGGCGCGCCTGCCGGCTCCGCCGCCTGCGAGGCGTGCGGCGCGTGCGATTTCTGCTGGCAGGCCAGCGGGAGGACGAGGGAGACGATCAGAACGAGAGCTCTCATTTCACTTCTCCTTGTGTTGGTTCATCGATTGTTTCCTCGCCCCGGAGACCCGAGGGTCTCAGGCGCCCGAGGCGAAGATCCCTTTGTTTCAGGATCAGAAAGATGATCGGCGTGACCAGGAGGACGTGAATCGTCGAGGTCACCATCCCGCCGATGATCGGGACGGCGATCGGCTTCATCACGTCGGCGCCGGTGCCGGTGGCCCAGAGGAGGGGCAGCAGGCCGAGGATGGTCGTGGCCACGGTCATGATCTTGGGACGGGCGCGCAGCAGCGCTCCCTCCACAGTCGCCTCCATGATGGTCTCCTCGGTCACCGGTCCGGCGAGCATGTGCCGGTCCAGAGACTCATGCAGGTAGAGAACCATGACCACCCCCGTCTGCACGGCGATCCCGTAGAGGGCGATGAAGCCGACCCACACCGCCACGGACCAGTTGAACCCGTAGAGCCACAGCAGGTAGACGCCGCCGATCAGCGCGAACGGCACCGAGAGCATGACCATCGACGCTTCGATGGCCGAGTGGAACGTGAAGTAGAGAATGACGAAGATGATGATCAGCACCAGCGGAACGACGAGCTGGAGCCGCTTCCGCGCGCTGATCTGGTTCTCGTACTGACCCGAAAACTGCAGGGAGTAGCCGGCCGGGAGGGCGAGCTGGTCGTTGAGGGTGGCGCGGGCCTCGCGGACGAACGTTCCCATGTCCCGCCCGCGCACATTGAGTTGCACCAGCGAGCGAAGCTGCCCGTTCTCGGAGTTGATCATGGCCGGGCCCGGCTCGATGGTGATCCGGGCGAGCTGGCCGAGGGGGAGCTGAGTGGACGCCGGCCCGCGCGGGATCGTGATCAGCAGGTTCTGCAGGGCGGCCATGTCGTCGCGGTAGTCGGCCAGGTAACGCACCTGCACCGGATAGCGGGCCCGCCCCTCGACCGTGTAGGTGACGTTGGTCCCGCCGATGGCGGTCTCGATGGCGTCGAGGACCAGCCCCACGGGAATCCCGTAGCGGGCGATGGCCTCGCGGTCCACCTCCATGTTCACGTACTGCCCGCCGGTGATGCGCTCGGTGTAGAGGTCCACAGCGCCGCGCACGCCGCGCAGGATCGTCTCCGCCCGCAGCGCTAGCTCCTCCAGCGTCCCGAGGTCGGGACCGAAGATCTTCACCCCCAGCGTGGTCCGCACCCCGGTGTTGAGCATGTCGATCCGGTTGATGATCGGCTGGGTCCAGGCGTTCGTCACGCCGGGGATCTGCAGCCTCTCGTTCAGGTCCTGAATGATCGAGTCCTTCGTCGTCCCGGGGGGCCACTCTCTCTTCGGCTTTAGCTCGATGATGGTCTCGAACATCGACACCGGCGCCGGATCGGTGGCCGTCTCGGCCCGCCCTACCTTGCCGAGCACGTAGGCCACCGCCGGATGGCCGGCGATGATCCGGTCCTGCACCTGGATGATCCGCCGCGCCTCCGTGATGTTGATGGCCGGCAGCGTCACTGGCATGTAGAGGAGCGACCCCTCGTCGAGCGGCGGCATGAACTCGGTGCCGAGGCTGAGCATCATCGGCACCGTGATCAGGAGCGCGATGATGTTGATGGCGATCATCGTCTTCCGGTTGTCGAGCGACCAGCGGAGGAACGGGCGGTACGCGCCGATAAAGAACCGGCTGACCGGGTTCTCGCTCTCCGGCCGCATCCGCCCTCGCAGGAAGAAGGTCATGAGCACCGGCACCAGGGTGACGGCGAGGACCGACGCGCCGATCATGGCGAACGTCTTCGTGTACGCCAGCGGCGTAAACAGTTTCCCCTCCCGTCCGGTGAGGAGAAAGACCGGGAGGAACGAGGCGACCATGACCAGGAGCGACCCGAAGATCGCCGGCCCGACCTGCTGGGCGGCGCGGATGATGGTCTCGATCCTCATGCCCTCATCCGGCCCTGGACCACCTTCTCCCTCGCTCGCCTGAGAGAAGGCCCTGGCGTACGGGCCCTCGGACAGGTGCCGGTAGGCGTTCTCCACCATCACGATCGCTGCGTCGACGATGGTGCCGATGGCCAGGGCCACGCCGCCGAGCGACATGATGTTCGAGGTGATGCCGAACCGGTACATGAGGATGAAACTGATGAGCGCCGACATCGGCAGGCCGACCAGAACGGTCATCGCCGAGCCGAAGTGGTAGAGGAAGACGATCACCACGAGCGAGACGATGAGTCCCTCTTCGATCAGCGCCTTCCTGAGAGTGCCGACGGCACGGGCGATGAGCTCGGAGCGGTCGTAGGCGGTACGGATGGTCACCCCTTCCGGCAGGCCCCCCTTCAGATCGTCGAGCCGGGCCTTGACGCGGTCGATGACCGCCTTGGCGTTCTCTCCGTAGCGGGCCACGATGATGCCGCCGACCACCTCACCCTCGCCGTTCTCCTCGAGGAGGCCGCGGCGCATCTCGGTTCCGAGGGAGACGGAGCCGAGGGAAGAGAGATAGATCGGCGTGCCGCCGGGAGCATCGACGACGATGGTCTCCAGGTCGCCGACGTCGCGGATGTACCCGATGCCGCGCACGACGTACTCGCTCTGCCCGATCTGAATGAGCCTTCCGCCGACGTCGTTGTTCGAGCGGCGCACGGCCTCGATCACCTGGTCGAGCGAGATCCCGCGAGCGGCCATCCGGATCGGGTCGAGGTTCACCTGGTACTGCTTGACGAAGCCGCCGATGGAGGCGACCTCCGCCACTCCGTCGACCGACTGCAGGCCGAGCTTCAGGTACCAGTCCTGGATGGAGCGAAGCTGCCCCAGGTCGTGCGTCTTCGACTGCAGCGTGTACCAGAAGACGTGTCCGACTCCGGTTCCCTCCGGGCCGAGCCGCGGCATCGCTCCCTGAGGCAGAAGTCCGCTGATGTAGTTCAGCCGCTCCAGGACGCGGGTGCGCGCCCAGTAGATGTCGACGTCGTCGTCGAAGATGACGTAGACCAGCGAGAAGCCGAACATCGACTGCGCCCGCACCGCCTTCAGGTTCGGCAGTCCCTGCAGGTTCGAGGCGAGGGGATAGGTCACCTGGTCCTCGACGAGCTGGGGGGCGCGTCCCGGCCAGTCGACGTAGACGATGACCTGGTTGTCGGAGACGTCGGGGATGGCGTCCAGCGGCGTGTTCAGCGTGGCGATGATGCCAGCCACGATCAGGACGCTGTAGACCAGCAGGACGATGAACCGGTTCCGAGCGGAGAGCTCGATCAGTTTGCGGATCATGATCAGTGCCCCTGATGGGGATCGGCGGCCGTCCCGGCGGCGTCAGACGATCCCGCCCGCGCTCCCGTGGCCCCGCGCAACTGCGCCTCGGAATCGAGGAGGAACCCTCCTTCGACGACCACCGTCTCCCCTCCGGCCAGTCCGCGCTCGATGACGATCTGCTCGCCGTGACGCTCGCCGGTCGCGACTTCCCGCGGCTCGTACGTGCCGGGGGCCGTCTCGACCCAGACGAACTGCCGCTGGCCGCGGTCGATCACCGCCGACTTCGGCACCATCAGGTGCGCCGCGGCGGGCGCGCCGAAGATGCGGACGCTCACGTACATGTCGGGCTTGAGCTGCAGGTTCGGATTGGGGAGCTCGACTCGCACCCGCGTCGTCCGTGTCTCCCCCTCCAGGACGGGCTGGATGAACGAAACCGACCCGGGGAACTCCCTTCCCGGATTGGCGGGGGAGGTGATGATCACACTTTGTCCGATCCTGATGCCGGGCAGTTGCTGTTCGTAGATGTCGGCCTCGACCCAGATGGTGGAGAGATCGGCGATCTCGAAGAGCGGCTCGCCCTGCATGACGTACTGCTGCGGCACGACGAATTTCCGCGTGACGATCCCGGCGAGGGGGGAGGTGATCGTGGTGGCGTGAAATGGCTTCCCGCTCTGCTCGAGCTGTTGGATCTGCTGCCCGGTCATCCCGAACAGCAGCAGCCTGCGGCGCGTCGACTCGACGAGATCGTCCGCGGCGCTCCGCGCATCGGCGAAGCCGGCCTGGCGCATCCGTTCGCGGTTGGCGAGGGCCAGAAGGTATTCCTGCTGCGTGGCGAAGAGGTCGGGGGAGTAGATGGTCGCCACGGCCTGGCCGCGCCGCACCGAGTCCCCGGTGAAGTTGACGTGAAGACGCTCGATGCGTCCAGCCGCGTACGCGGTCACCTGGGCCACGCGCCGTTCGTCGATGGTCACCCGTCCGGTGGTGACCATCTCGCCCGTGTGCGTGTCGAGCTCGACGCGGACCGTACGGACGTTCGCCGTGATCCGCTGCTCGGGGGAGAGGGAGATGGCGGCGATGGCGGGATCGATCGCTCCCGACCCCGCCAGGCGTGCCGCGGCGGGATCGGGCGCCGTCCGCTTGACCAGCGCCATCCCGCAGATCGGGCAGCTCCCCGGCCTGTCGGAGGTGACGGTGGGATGCATCGGACAGTAGTAAACGCCCTCGCCGTGCGCGTGCTCGGCGGGCGTCAGGGCGTGCCAGATGAAGAACACCGCGATGGCGACAACGGCGACGGCGACGATGGCACCGATGGTGACTTTGCGTGTCTGGTTCATTTACATGCCTCCCATCGTGGGAGTCGTGGCGCTGGGGCCTGAGGCGCCGCGCGCCGGTGAGGACATCGGCGATCGTAGGGCGCTGCTCACTGCGCCTTTGCGGATCGCTTCGAAGTCGGTGACGGCCTTGATGTGCTGGGCCAGAAACTCGTAGTGGTCGAGCTGAAGCCGGAGGTAGGTCGACTCCGCGGCGAGCACGCCGTCGAACGAGGCCCGGCCGGTCTGGTACGAGCCCAGCGTCGATTCGAAGGCCAGGCGCGCCTGCGGGACGAGGACCTCTTCGTGAAGCCGCAACTGCTGATCGGCCTGTTCGTGGAGCGCCGCGGCGACCGCCAGGGCGCGCGTCAGCTGCCGGCGAAGCTCCTCCACGCGGCGCTCGGCGGCCTCTCGGCCGGCCACGGCCTCGCGAATCCGCGGCTCGATCAACGAGCCGCGGCGAAACGGGAGCTCGATGCTGGCCACGACGCTGAACATGTCCCGCTGCTCGCGCCGGTAACCGTACGAGGCCTCGACCGAGAGGTCGGGACGGGTCGCCAGCCGGGCCAGCCGGATGACCGCCTCCTGGCGCTCGATCTCGGCCTCCAGTACCGCCAGCGCGGGGTGGCCGGCCGGCGGCTCGATCGGAGCGCCGATTTGCGTGCGGCCCGTGGCATGCGGGAGATGAAGCCGCGGCACGGCGGTGTTCACCGGCATTCCGAGCAGCGGCAACAACCTGGCCAGGGCCGCGCTGCGGATGCCGCGGAGCGCCAGGATCAGGTGTTCGAGATTGCTCCGCTCGAGATGGGCGCGGATCACCTCGGCCTGAGCCGCGTTGCCGACCTCGTAACGCACGCGTGCCGCGTCGATGATGGCCTCGATGAGGCCGCGCACCTGCTCGGCCGCCACGATCTGGCTGTCGGCCGTCGCGGCGTCGTACCAGGCCAGCAGCGCGTCCCGCTCGATCTCGGCGCGCGCGGAGGCGATCTGCTGCTCGACCGCGCGCACCTCCAGCTCGGCGATCGAGCGCCGGGCCCTTCGGCGGGCCGGATCCGCGAACGTCTGTCGCGCCCCGACCATGTACATGGTCATCATCGCGTCGTCGCCGAGATCGATCTCCTTGTTCTGCACGCCGGCCATGACCATCGGATTCGGCTGCGAGGCGGCGGGGGCGATGCGCTCGCGCGCCGCCTCCACCTCGCTCTGCAGGCGAAGGATGGTCGGGTTGTTCTCCAGCGCGGCGGCGGCGACCGCCTGCGGGTCATGCCAGTCGATCGCGGACGCCGGCACGGCCGGAAACGCCGCGACGACGAAGAGCAAAGCTCTCGAAACTCTCATGAATCGCTCCTGTGGTGTCTGAGGGGGAGGGGATTCCTCGCGCTCTGCGGCGCTCGGAATGACACCAGTGGATCAGATCAGGAGCGTGGCGATCAGGGCGAGACGGACGCGGGTGGGAGGTGGGGGAGAGTCGGGTGACTCGGCATACTCGATGTAGCGGGGGATCTCGCCGGCGGCCCGAGTGGCGGGCTCGGCGGCCGGACCCGGCTGCGCGGAGGTGTCGATGGCCTTCGGCTGCCGGGCGGGTGAGGGGTTCGCGCACATCGCCGGCTGACAGCACGGCATCGGTGCGCTGACGCTCTCCTCGCCGGCGGCGCAGCACGGCATGGCCGAGTAGGCGTTCGCGATCAGC
>DATLEX010000300.1:0-2362 GCA_035525045.1 Thermoanaerobaculia bacterium
GCCCCTCACCCGGCGCTTCGCGCCACCCTCTCCCGCAAGCGGGGGAGGGCACACCCGCCCCTGGATCGCCGCAATCCTTCTGCTGAGCGCGGTGGGGATGTTCGCCCAACGCCCCGCCGATCCCGACCTCGAGCGCATCCGCGGCGACATCGCCCGGCTCAAGCAGCGCCTGGCCGACGTGCGCAACCAGGCCCGGACGGTCGAGCTGGAGGTGGAGGCGGCCGATCTCGAGCTCGGCATCCGCACTCGCGAGCTGGAGATGACGCTGGAGACGCACGCCCGGCTGGAGCGGGAGCGCATCGCCATCTCCGGGCAGATCGCCGCCTTGGTGGAGCGCATCGCCCGCCAGAAGGAGTCCCTCGGCAAGCGCCTGGTGGCGCTCTACCGCCTCGGCGGACTCAGTTACGTGCGGCTCTTCCTCTCCCTCGGCGAGCAGCAGGACCCGAGCGCGGCCGTGTCGATGCTCAGCTATCTGGTGACCAACGACGCCCGGATGATCAGCCGCTTCCGGGCCACGCAGGACCAGCTCGCCCTCCGCAACGAGCAGCTCGCCGAGCGCCAGCGGCAGCTCGCGGCCACGGCGAAGCTGATCGAGCAGCAGCGCCAGTCGGTGGCCGCGGCCCACGCGGAGAAGGAGCGGCTGCTGGCGCGCCTCCGCCGCGAGGCCAGCGGCTCCGAGCTGCAGATCGCCGAGCTGGAGGAGAAGGCCCGCCGCCTGGAGCGGCTCGTGGCGCTGCTGGCCGATCAGCATGGGGAGGCGATCGCCGCCCTTGACGTCCGCTCCTTTCGCGGTGCGCTGGCCTGGCCGGTGGAGGGGCGGGTCATCGAGACCTTCGGCCGGCAGCGCAACCCGAAGTTTGCAACTTACACGGTGAGCAACGGGTTGAAGATCGCCGCGGCGCCCCGGGCCCCGGTGCGGGCGGTCTTCCAGGGAACAGTTCTCTTTTCCCAGTGGTTCAAGGGATACGGAAATCTGATCATTCTCGACCACGGGAACCGGGTTTTCTCGCTCTATGGGAATCTGAACGGACCGACTGTCACCGCTGGCGATCGCATCAGTACGGGAGCCGCGATTGCAGGGGTGGGGGAGGCCGAGGACGCCGAGTCGGGGTATCTTTACTTCGAGATCCGGCAGGACAACCGGCCGGAGGATCCGAAAGAATGGCTGCGGTGACCCTATGACCAAGACACGAATCACCTTCCTCGCGCTCTCGGCGACGCTGCTGCTCCTGCTTCTGACCGGCGCTCTGTTCGGGCAGTCGTCGCAGAGGACGAACATCTACCGCTACCTCAGCGTCTTCTCGGAGGTGCTCGACCTGGTGCGGAGCAGCTACGTCGACCAGGTCTCCTCGGATCAGCTCATGGAGGGCGCGTTTGCCGGCGTGACCGACGCGATCGACGAGTTCAGCTATTACGTGGCGCCGGCGCAGATGGGAACCTACAAGTCCTTCGTCGACGACGACGACAACGGCGTCGGGCTGGTCGTCACCAAGCGCTTCGGCTACGCGTACGTGATCTCCGTCATCGCCGGCTCTCCCGCCGCGAAGGGGGGGATCGACCGCGGCGACTTCATCGAGAAGATCGGCGGCACCCCGACGCAGAAGATGGCGGTGTGGCAGGTGCGGCAGGCCGTTCGGGCCAACGGTCCGGTGAGGCTGCAGATCCTCCGCGGCGGGCAGAGCCGCCGCGAGGAGATCATCCTCCGCCGGGCCGATTTCCATCCCGTCCCCCTCGAGACGCGGCAGTACGGCGGGGTGGCCTACGTTCGCATTCCCTACTTCGAGAAAGGCTCGGCGGCCGAGTTCCAGGCCGCGCTCGCCGATGTTCGCCGGCGCGGCGGGCGGAAGCTGATCGTCGACCTGCGCGGCAACGCCGGCGGCGACGTCGAAGAGGCCATCGCCGCGGCCGACGAGCTCCTGACCGGCGGTCTGATCACGGCGCGGGAGGGACGGAAAGTCGAGTCGAAGCGCTGGCAGGCGGACCGCGAGACCGCTTACGACGGTGAGGTGCAGGTGCTGACCGACTCCTCGACGGCAGCCGGCGGCGAGATCTTCGCGGCGGCCATTCGCGACAACCAGCGCGGAAAGCTCGTCGGCGTGCCGACCTACGGCAAGTCGATCATGCAGCGCTTCATTCCGCTGCCGAGCGGCGGCGGCGTGCACATGACCGTCGCGCACTTCACCACCCCGGAGCTCAAGCCGATCAAGAAGGGCATCCGCCCCGACGTGATGGTCGATCTCTCCACGCAGGCGCTGCGCGACGAGGGCGACTCGAAGCGGCCGAAGGAAGACCTGATCCTCAAGCGGGCCCTGACCCTCTTCGGCGAGGACCCCGCCGCGCTCGAGCTGAAGAAGGCTGCGTA
>DATLEX010000323.1:0-5188 GCA_035525045.1 Thermoanaerobaculia bacterium
GCTGAAGATCTCGCGACTCACCGATTACGGACTTCTCGCCTGCGTCTATCTGGCCCGGCATCAGGGGCAGATCGTCGCGACGCGCGAGATCGCCACCTTCTATCACCTTCCGGTCCCGATGGTGACGAAGGTGCTGAAGACCCTTCACCAGGGGGGGCTGATCGATTCCCACCGCGGGGCGGGAGGCGGCTACTCCTTCGAGGCGGACGCAGAGCGCGTCACGCTGGGGCAGTTGATCGACGTCCTGGAGGGCCCGTGGGACCTGGTGGAGTGTGAGAGCGTCGATGAGGGCGGGCACGCTGTGTGCGCGATCCGCATCAGTTGCCCGTCGCGGCGTTTCATGTTCGGCATCAACCAGGCCATCAAGGGGGCCTTCGAGCAGGTGACGCTCGGAGACCTCACCCGCGGCGTCTTACCAACCGTCGCTTTCGCCTCCGGGCGGAGCGAAGCATTCGTGAGTACGACATGAACGAGACCATCCAACAGATCGCTCAACAGGAATACAAGTACGGCTTCGTCACGAACATCGAGTCCGATGTCGTTGCGCCGGGGCTGAACGAGGAGGTCGTCCGTCTGATCTCGGAGAAGAAGGGCGAGCCGGCGTGGCTGCTGGAGTGGCGTCTGAGGGCCCTGCGGCACTGGCTGACGATGAAGGAGCCGGCGTGGGCGAACGTCCACTACCCGCCGATCGACTACCAGGCCATCAGTTACTACTCGGCGCCGAAGCAGAAGAAACAGCTCAACAGCCTGGATGAGGTCGATCCGGAGCTGCGGGCCACGTTCGACAAGCTGGGCATCTCGCTGGAAGAGCAGAAGCGCCTGACCGGCGTGGCCGTCGACGCGGTCTTCGACAGCGTCTCGGTGGCCACCACGTTCCGGGCCGAGCTCGCCAAGCTGGGGATCGTCTTCTGTTCGTTCTCCGATGCCGTGAAGGAGCATCCCGAGCTGGTCCGCAAGTATCTCGGCTCGGTCGTCCCTTACACCGACAACTTCTTCGCCACGCTCAACTCGGCGGTCTTCACCGACGGCTCGTTCTGCTACATCCCCAAGGGGGTGCGCTGTCCGATGGAGCTGTCGACGTACTTCCGCATCAACAGCGCCGGGACGGGGCAGTTCGAGCGGACGCTGATCGTCGCCGAGGAAGGGGCCACCGTCAGCTACCTGGAGGGATGCACCGCGCCGATGCGCGACGAGAACCAGTTGCACGCCGCCGTGGTGGAGCTCGTGGCGCTCCCGGGAGCGACGATCAAGTACTCCACGGTCCAGAACTGGTACCCGGGGGACAAGGAAGGGAAGGGCGGCATCTTCAACTTCGTCACCAAGCGGGGGAAGGCGTTCGAGAACGCGAAAGTGTCCTGGACGCAGGTGGAGACCGGCTCGGCGATCACCTGGAAGTACCCGAGCTGCATCCTGCAGGGGGACAACTCGGTCGGGGAGTTCTACTCGGTGGCGCTGACCAACAACTACCAGCAGGCGGACACCGGGACGAAGATGATCCACATCGGGAAGAACACCCGGTCGACGATCATCTCCAAGGGGATCTCCGCCGGCCACGGGCAGAACACCTACCGCGGGCAGGTGAAGATCCTGAAGAGCGCCGCGGGCGCGCGCAATTACTCGCAGTGCGACTCGCTGCTGCTGGGCGACAAGTGCGGGGCGCACACCTTCCCCTACATCGAGGTGCGCAACTCCACCGCCAAGATGGAGCACGAGGCCTCGACGTCGAAGATCGGCGAGGACCAGCTCTTCTACTGCCAGCAGCGCGGCATCTCCCAGGAAGACGCCGTGTCGATGATCGTGAACGGCTTCTGCCGCGAGGTGTTCCGGGAGCTGCCGATGGAGTTCGCCGTCGAAGCGCAGAAGCTCCTGGGAGTCAGCCTGGAAGGATCGGTGGGATGACGCGCATGCTCGAGATCAACAACCTCCGCGCCGGGATCGACGGGAAAGAGATCCTGAAGGGCCTCTCGCTGAGCATCGGCGCGGGCGAGGTCCACGCCCTCATGGGTCCGAACGGCTCCGGGAAGTCCACTCTGGCCAACGTTCTGGCCGGCCGCCCCAGCTACGAGGTCCTGAGCGGCAGCGTCACCTACGAGGGGAAGAACCTGCTGGACATGGCCCCGGAGGAGCGGGCCCGCGAAGGGGTGTTCCTGGCCATGCAGTATCCGGTCGAGATTCCGGGCGTGAACAACATCTACTTTCTGAAGGCGGCCCTCAACGCCCTGCGCAAGCACCGCGGCGAGGAGGAGCTCGACGCCATGGAGTTCCTGGAGCTGGCGCGCGAGAAGATGAAGGTGGTCGCTCTCGACGAGCAGTTCATGAACCGCGGCGTGAACGAGGGTTTCTCGGGCGGCGAGAAGAAGCGGAACGAGATCTTCCAGATGGCGGTGCTCGATCCGAAGCTGGCCATTCTCGACGAGACCGACTCGGGACTGGACATCGACGCGCTGCGCATCGTGGCCAACGGCGTCAACACGCTTCGCAATGAGCGCCATGCCGTCCTGGTGATCACGCACTACCAGCGGCTGCTCCGTTACCTGATCCCCGATTTCGTGCACGTGCTCGGCGACGGCCGCATCGTGAAGTCGGGTGGGAAGGATCTGGCCGAGGAGCTGGAGCAGAAGGGGTACGACTGGATCGACCAGGAGACGGCCGCCGCCACACGGTGACGATGAGAGTCGCGTCCGATTCCGACGTCCTGCAGTCACTCCGTGAGCGGGCCGCCGTCCGTTTCCAGGAGCTGGGCTGGCCCACCACCCGCCTCGAGGAGTGGAAGTACACCAGCCTGGCGCCGGTGGCGAAGGTCGAGTGGCGCCCGGCGGCCGAAACGCCGCCGGCACCCGACACCAGCGCCACGATGGCCGGCCGCGCCGCGGCCGAGCTGGTCTTCGTGAACGGAGTCTTTGCCGGCTCCTCCGGCGATGCCGGCGTGGTGGTGCGCAATCTCGCCGCCGATTTCTCGGGAGCAATCGAGGAGCACCTCGGCAGGGTTGCCGATGAACAGCAGGCCATGGTGGCGTTGAACACGGCCCACTTCCGGGACGGCGCGCTGGTGGAGATTCCCCCCAATACCGTCGCCGGCGGCTTCATCCACCTGCTCTTCACCGGCAGCGGCGAGGGGATCTGGTCTCACCCGCGGACCTTGATCGTGGCCGGCCGGAACAGCCAGGTCACGGTGGTCGAGACGTACGTCGGATCGGGTCTCTACTTCACCAACGCGGTGACGGAGATCGTGGCCGGCGACGGTGCGGTCGTCGAGCACTACCGGCTCGGATGCGAGTCGCGGGAGGCTTTCCACGTCGGGAACGTGTTCATCCACCAGCAGCGCTCGAGCAGCGTCATCTCGCGCAGCGTCGTGGCCGGCGGCGCGCTGGTCCGGAACGAAGTGGCCGGCGTCCTGGCCGGGGAGGGCGCCAGCCTGGTGCTGGAGGGACTCTTCATCGGCACCGGCACGCAGCACCTCGACAACCACACGGTGATCGATCACCTGAGCCCGCACTGCGACAGCCAGGAGCTGTACAAGGGGATTCTCGATCAGAACGCCCGCGGCATCTTCGAGGGGAAGATCATCGTGCGGCCGGGAGCGCAGAAGACCGTCTCCCGTCAGGAGAACCGGAACCTGCTCCTCTCGGAGACGGCCACGGTCGACTCCAAGCCGACGCTGGAGATCCACAACGACGACGTGAAGTGCAATCACGGATCGACCATCGGACAACTGGAGGAAGAGCCGCTGTTCTACCTCCGCTCCCGGGGACTGGGCGAAGAGGAGGCGCGGAACCTTCTGGTCTACGCCTTCGCCGCGGACATTGTCGATCGGATGAGGGTCGAGCCGGTCCGCGAGTACGTCCGCCGCGCGCTCTTCCGGCAGATGCCGGAACGGATGCCCGACCGGTGGGGAGGGGGGCGATGAGCGTGGCCACTCGTGTCATTCCGAGCCGCGCCGGCGGCGAGGAATCCCCATCCCGAGGGGGCTCCCTCGCTTCGCTCGGGATGACACCGTACGGCATCGAGCCGATCCGGCGCGACTTTCCCATCCTGTCGACGCTGGCCAGGGGCAAGCCGCTGGTCTACCTCGACAACGCCGCCACGACGCAGAAGCCGCAGGCGGTCATCGACCGGCTGGTGAAGTACTACACCGAGGAGAACTCGAACGTCCATCGCGGCGTCCACTACCTGAGCGAGGTCGCCACGGTGGCCTTCGAAGAGGTACGCGCCGAGGTGATGCACTTCCTGCATGCGCGAACGGTCAAGGAGATCGTCTTCACGCGGGGCACGACCGAGAGCATCAACCTAGTGACGCAGTCGTGGGGGCGGAGGAACGTGCGGGCCGGCGACGAGGTGATCATCTCGGCCATCGAGCATCACTCGAACATCGTCCCCTGGCAGCTCCTCTGCGAGGAGAAGGGGGCGGCGCTTCGAGTCATCCCGGTGAACGATCGGGGCGAGCTGGTGATCGAGGAATACGAGCGGATGCTCAACGAGCGGGTGAAGATCGTCGCCGTCGGGCACATCTCCAACGCCCTCGGCACGATCAACCCGATCCGGAGGATGACCGAGCTCGCGCACGCCGCCGGCGCGCTGATCCTCATCGACGGCGCGCAGGGCGTGCCCCACGGGCACGTCGACGTCCGGGAGATCGGCTGCGACTTCTACGCCTTCTCGGCCCACAAGGTCTACGGGCCGACGGGGGTGGGCGTGCTCTACGGCCGGGAGGCCCTCCTGGAGGCCATGCCGCCGTGGCAGGGTGGTGGAGACATGATTCTGTCGGTGGCCTTCGACAAGACCACCTACAACGCGCTGCCGTACAAGTTCGAGGCCGGGACGCCGAACATTGCCGGGGTGGTCGGCCTGGGCGCGGCCCTGCAGTATGTTTCCGCACTTGGCCTGGATCGCATCGCCGCCTGGGAGCACGACCTCCTCGCCCATGCCACCCGCCGGTTGCAGGAAGTCGAGGGTCTCCGCTTCATCGGCACCGCGGCGGAGAAGGCCTCGGTGATCTCCTTCGTGCTCGACGGCGTGCACCCTCACGATATCGGGACGATCCTCGATCAGGAGGGGATCGCCATCCGCACCGGTCACCACTGCGCGCAGCCGCTGATGCTGCGATTCAACGTGCCGGCGACCGGCCGAGCCTCCTTCGGTCTCTACAATACCCGCGAGGAGGCGGACCGTCTGGTGGAAGGTCTGCAGA
>DATLEX010000242.1:0-8341 GCA_035525045.1 Thermoanaerobaculia bacterium
GAGCCTTCTCCCCCGCCTCCGGCGGGGGAGAAGGTGGTCCTGAGCGGAGCGAAGGACCGGATGAGGGGGCGCGACCGCGAGACGGAGTGCCCTCACCCGGCGCGTCGCGCCACCCTCTCCCGCAAGCGGGAGAGGGTCGGAATCACAGGGCTGGCCTTACGCCGGCTCCTCGTCCGGCTCCGCGGCCGGCTGGCGCGCGCGGCGCGTCAGCGTGTCGTCCTCGCTGCTGATCATCTGACGCCACCGCTGCGCCTTTATCCGCTCGAAGATCCCTCCGGCGTGCCCCGCCGGAATCCAACTGTTCCCGCCGCATTTCGGGCAGCGGCCGCGAAAGGCGATGTTCTTCCCGCAGTCGGGGCAGATGATGACGAGCGAGTGCGAGAGCTCGAACTTCTGCTCCCCCTCCGCGTCCAGACTGTTCAGGAAGGAGGCGAGGCTGGTGAAGGTATCTTCGAGGGACATGCTGCTCCGGCGGCAGGGTGCATACGGCCTGCCAGCAGGGGAGGACCGCTCAGATTCTCATCACATCGAACTGCTCATGGTGCAGCGTCTCGTCGGGCTTGAACACCAGGTGGATCCCGAGCGTCAGCTCCACCTCCTCGAAGATCGGGTCGCCGGCCGAGAGCGCGCCGTAGACGAGCGGGTTGACGCGCACGATCACGTCCTGCCCCTCGTGGAAGTCGCGCGCCTTCATCAGCTCCCGCCAGATCTCCAGCGCCACGGTCGTGTTCGACTTGATCCGCCCGCTCCCGGCGCAGTAGGGGCAGGCCTGCGTCAGCGAGCGCTCCAGGCTCTGCCGGACGCGCTTGCGCGTCATCTCGATCAGGCCGAACTCGGAGATCTGCAGGATCTTGGTCCTGGAGCGGTCCTTCCGGATCTCGTTCTCCAGCGCCTGAAAGAGCTGCTCGCGGTTCGCCGGCTCCTCCATGTCGATGAAGTCGAGGACGATGATCCCCCCCAGGTCGCGCAGGCGGATCTGCCGGACGATCTCCTTCGCCGCCTCGAGGTTGGTCCGGAACACGGTCTCCTCGAGGTTCTTCTTCCCGACGTACTTCCCGGTGTTGACGTCGATGGCCACCAGGGCCTCGGTCTGGTTGATGACGATGTAGCCGCCCGACTTGAGCCAGACCTTCGACTTGAGCGCCTTGGCGATCTCCGGCTCGATCCCGAACTCGTCGAAGATCGGCTCGTCGCGCCGGTAGAGCCGGACCCGCGGCACGAGCTGCGGCTGGATCTGGTCGAGGAACTCCACGATGCGCTGGTACTCGTCGACCGAGTCGACCCAGACGCTCTTGAACTCCGCGGAGAGGACGTCGCGGATGGTGCGCAGGATCAGGTCGAGGTCGTGGTGGACGGCCGCCGGCGCGGAGGCCTTCTCGGCGCGACGGCGGATCTGCGCCCACAGATCGGTCAGGTAGCGGAGGTCCGCGCGGAACTCCTCCTCGTCGCGCTCCTCGCCCGCGGTGCGGACGATGAAGCCCCCCTGGCCCTGCGGCCGGATGCGGTCGAGCATCTCCTTGAGGCGCGTCCGCTCCTGCTCCTCCTCGATGCGGCGGGAGACACCGACGTGATTCACCGTCGGCATGTAGACGAGGAAGCGGCCCGGGAGGGTGATGTGCGTGGTGATCCGGGCGCCCTTGCCGGCGATGGTGTCCTTGGAGACCTGGACCAGGATCTCCTGCCCCTCGCGGAGAAGGTCGGAGATCGACGTCTCCGCCCGGTGGGGGACTTCGTCGAGCGCAAGCTCGTCGGGGGTCTCGTTCTCGAGCTCCTCCCACTCCTCGATCACGTCGGAGACGTACAGGAAGGCGTCGCGATCGAGACCGAGGTTGACGAAGGCCGACTGCATCCCGGGCAGGACCTTCGTCACCCGTCCCTTGTAGATGTTCCCGACGATGGTGCGGTGGGCGGTGCGCTCGACCCACAGCTCGACGACCTGCCCCTCGTCGAGAACGGCGATGCGCGACTCGTGCCGGGTGGCGTTGATGACGATCTCGCGGGACATCGGCGCGCAGTGTACTCGCGTCATCCCTGGTCCGCGAAGACGGCGAGGAATCTCCTCCCCGGCTGGCTGACAGGCTTCCTCGAACCGGTGCAAGGTACACTTTTCGGGTGAACTGATGACCCGGTACGTCGCGCTGTTGCGCGGGATCAACGTCGGCGGCAAGAACCTGATCAGGATGGCCGATCTGAAGGCCTGCTTCGAAGGCCAGGGCTTCCGCGACGTAGCAACCTACATCCAGAGCGGCAACGTTCTCTTCAAGTCGAACGAGCCGGGACGCACCAGGCTGACTCCTCGGATCGAGGAGGTACTGGCCGCGACGTTCAACTACCGGGCAAGCGTGGTGCTGCGCTCCCAAGAGCAGATGCGGACCATCGTCGAGGGGGCGCCGGAAGGCTTCGGCCTGCATCCGGCCAGGCACCTGTACGATGTCATTTTCCTGAAGGAGCCGCTCACGGCGTCGACGGCCATCGAGAGCGTGCTCACCAGGGCGGGCGTGGACGAGGCGCACGCCGGCGCCGGCGTGCTTTACTTCTCGAGACTCATCAGCAAGGCGCCCCAGAGCCAGCTCGGCAGGCTCACCTCCCTGCCGATCTACCAGAACATGACCATCCGCAACTGGAACACGACGACGAAGCTGCTGCGGATGATGGAAACGCCCGCGGCGTGAGCGCGAGTACCCGTGTCCCCTCCTGGCCGCTAGACTGTCGCCCATGGCGCGAACGATCTACTTCTCCGGCTCGATCAGCGGCGGGCGCGAGGACCTGGCCATGTACCGGCGCATCGTCGGGCGCCTCGAGCGCGACGGCCATCGGGTCCAGGCCGGGACGGTGACCAGCGCCGCGGTGCACGATGGGGGAGAGAACCTCCCGGCGGCGGAGATCTTCGCCCGCGACCTCCGCTGGATGGCGGAAGTGGCGGCGGCGGGAGGCGTCCTGGTGGCGGAGGTTTCCCGGCCGTCGACCGGCGTGGGATACGAGGTCGCCGCGGCGCGGTACCGCTTCGGGATGGCGGTGATCTGCCTCTGGCGGCCGGCCTTCACGCGGCGATGCAGCGGGATGGTGGCCGGCGATCCGGGGCTCCGTCTGATCGAGTACGCCGACGATTCGGTCGAGCAGATGCTGGCCGATCTGGAGCTTGCCCTGAGGTGAATAAACGGGCCACGGGGGCGGTTTGGAGCCGATGCCTGCCTTGACGGCGCCGCGGTGCTTTGCTAATTTCCGGCGCCCTTCGCTGGCCTCAGTGTTCCGGCATAGCTCAGTTGGTAGAGCAGCGGACTGTTAATCCGCGGGTCGTAGGTTCGAGTCCTACTGCCGGAGCCATTCCTTCGAGGGGTCGCGTTGGCGCGTCGCTTACCGTTCGACGGATCAACGGCCTTCACCCCGTTCCTCCTCTCGCGCCAGGCTCACGGCCCAGACCGGCAGCACGCAACGTCGCTTCATCGTGACGACGTCCGCGCGCCGAGCAGCGTCTCATTCAGTCTCTCTCCGTCCACCAGACCGTAGTGCGACTGCCGCCGCTACGACCATGCCGATCCCGAAAACCATATCGGATGTGATGCCTGCGTAATGGGCGGGCATGCGGACCGGTGCCGGTCCCAGAACCTCGAAGAATACGATGAGCGGGAACGCCGCCACGGAGAGCCCCAGGACCACGGCGCCGAGATACCCTGCCCGTATGTCTTGGTAGACGAGATAGAGCATGACCAATGACCAGCTCATGTTCACCACCGGCAGGGGCAGCGCGGTGACGGGTGGCGCCATCGACACCTGAAGGGCAGTCGCCAGGGCCAGGCCGAAGGAGAGCGCGGCGGAACCGACGAGCGTCGCGCGGAGGGCGGTCTTTGCATCGAGACGTTGCATGAGCATCTCCTTATGTTCCGGATGTTCCGGCCGGTAGCGGTCGCACGCTCTCCGGGAGCACGCACACACTCCGAGGGAGCACCTGAGTACGTTCGGCACCGCACTCGTGTTCCATTACCTCGATCGAATGATCGACGGCGCTGCGGAGCGTCACGTTCCCGGGGGAGAACGGCGGGTCCTCGCCATGTGCCGTGAATCAACGAGACGACGCGATCACCTCGCGCACTCCTCCGCCAGCGTGAATCCCTGGCGGATGGCGAGGCTCTTCGCGATCGCGTACGCCCCTTCCGGACGCGCAGCGCAGTCGGCCGGATAAAACTTCTTCGTCCTGTTGTACGCGTAGACCCGCTCCACCGGTGTGGTCATTTCCACGAGCGGACGCCGCTGCGGAGGGGGTGGTGCCGTCGAGGGTTTTGCCTCCGTCGCCGGAGCGGCCGCGGCCGGCGCGGGGGCGTAGACGGATGCCAGGGTCGTCGGCCGCTCCTCGGGGGGCTCAATCTCGAACGATTCGAGGAACTTCTGCAGGTCCCACGAGATGGGGTCCCGTTCCGCGGCCAGCGTCCAGGCGACGAAGATCCGATTGTTGCGCAAGGCCATGATTCCCCGCTGCCGGGCGTCGACTTCGAGCTTGTCTTCCCCCTCGCCGGCGCCCTTCGGAATGCGGGCCGTGAAGCTGACGGCCGGATTGCGGGCCAGCGAGATCTGCTCCTTGTTCACGACGGTCGCGCTGATCGCCGTCATCCACCCCTGGAGAAAGTCGTCGATGATCGCGGGCGCGTTCTGCTCGGTGATCACCATTCGCGCGTCGACGTACTCCACGGTGTAGATGTGGTTCTTGTGGCGGGACTGCAGTGACACGATCTTCCAGAGGTCGCCGTTGATGTTCAGCGTCTGGGTCCGCTGGGTTGGATCACCCGCGAACAGGACCTTGAATGTCCCGTCAGCGCCGTCGTATGGCTTCCAGGGCACGCGCATGTACGAGAACCCATCGCGCCCGACGCGAAGGAGGCCCGTGACGATGGCCACCACGACAAACCCGGCGATGTACAGCCCGATCTTCCTCCCGCCGCTCTCCGACGGTTCGGCCGTCTGCCTGCGCGAGCGCAGCTTCGAGGTCGTCGGGTTGAGAAAGACCTCCGGCGGCACGTCGAGCTCGAACTTGTCCTCCCCAACCCGTCGAACGACGTAACGCATGCTCCCGACCGGCACCTCGCGCTCGCCCTCCTCGTCCGACATCGGCTTGGCCGCCATCCGCCCGTCGACGCGAATCATCGAGCGTCCCATCTGTGCATCCCGCTCGACGCTGATGGTATGGCGCGCACCGTCCACATCCACGGTCCACGTGGTTGCACTCATGGCCGCCCTCCTGTGTTGTAATTGACCTGAGGCCTAAGATAGGCCTTGGATACCAGCCTGGCAACCCATCTCCGGAACTTCAGCGATGCTGATCCTGCCCATCGGCCGTGAAAAAGGCATCCTGCAACGCCATGCCTGGGTGACGTACTCCCTCGTGGCGCTGAACATCGTCTTCTTCCTGCTGTTCTGCACCGGTTCCACGGATCAGGAGCGCGGCGAGCTCGTTCGAGGGTGGCGCTCCATGATCTCCTACCTGCGCGACCGCCCTTATCTCCGCCCGCCGGTGGCGGCCGCGCACCTCCTGCCGTCCGGCCTCCGCGACCGCACCCCGCGTCCCGATCCGTCCGTCGCCGAGTGGAAGGTCTCCAGAGAGCAGACGACGCTCGATGAGATGGCCGCCGACGTTCGCCGGCGCCACTACGAAGTCGCGGACGTCCGGCTGGCCTACGTTCCCGCCGTTGGGGCCCCCCACACGGTCCTGACCTCCATGTTTCTGCACGCAGGCCTGCTGCACCTCATCGGGAACATGATCTTCCTCCTGGCCGTCGCGCCGTTTGTCGAGGATGTCTACGGCAGGCCGCTCTTCATCGTCCTGTACCTCACGGGGGGGATCGGTGCGACGCTCGCCTTCGCAGCGCGGTACCCCAACCTCGTCGCACCGCTGCTGGGAGCGTCGGGCGCGGTCGCTGCCGTCATGGGAGCCTACCTGGTGCGGTTCGCGCTCTCCCGGCTCGACTTCCTCCTGATCCCGATTATTTTCCTCCCCACATGGCACTTCCGCTTCTCGGCTCCCGCCCTGGTGGTCCTGCCGATCTGGTTCCTGGAGCAGCTCGTCTCGATTCCGATGGAGGGCGGCTCCGGCGTGGCGGTGACGGCGCACGTGGCCGGATTCGGGTACGGCTTCTTGTTCGCGCTGCTCATGAAGGTGACGAAGGTCGAGAGCAGACTGGTGCAGCCGGTCATCGAGAAGAAGACCACGTGGCGAGCCGATCCGCGGCTCGATCGCGCGCTGGCGGCGTTCGGCGGCAACGACGTCGAGACCGCGCGCCGGGAAGTGACGGCATTGCTCTCGGAGCGGCCCTCCGACACAGGAGCGCTGCGCCTCGCGCTCGACATCGCGCGATCTCGAGATGAGCACGCCGCCGTCGACCAACTCGGCGCGCGCCTCCTGTCCGCCCATGCGGCGGCCGGGGAGACGGTCGCCGTACGGGATCTCATCGACGAGCTCCCGCCGTCCGCTGCGGCCCAGCCGCTGCCGCAGTTTCTGGCTCGCGCCGCCGCCTTTGCCGAGCGCACCGGCGACCGGCCGCTGGCGATCTCGCTCTACGAGCGCCTCTGCGAAGCCGACGCGACGGTGAACGCCATCCCCTCCCTGGTGAAGCTCGCGAACCTCCGGCGGTCGAAGGGCGACATCGGAGGAGCGAGAGAGGCGCTGGTCCGCGCGCTCGACCATCCCGCATGCTCGCCGGAGTGGCGACGGAAGATCGACAACACGCTGTCGATCATCACCGCCGGCTGATTCGGGACTCCGATCTTGACGGCGCCAGGATCCGCGGGCTCATCCCGTCACCGTGATAGTGTCGGTGACGAAATGTAAACCAGATCCGAACGGCGCAAGGAGGAGCCCATGAGCACCGTCGTTCCCGGTTCCGGGACCCCATCTCCAACACCGATGGTCTGGGGGATTTCGCTCTGGGTGGCGCAGGTGCTGCTCGCCGCCGCCTTCGGCATCGGCGGGATCCTGAAAACCACGCAGCCCATTCCCGATCTGGCGGAGATGCTGGTCTGGCCGGGCGCCCTCCCGGCGGCGCTCGTTCGCTTCATCGGCGCGTCCCAGCTCGCCGCCGCGATCGGCCTCATCCTGCCGGCGGCGACGCGCATCAAGCCGATCCTGACGCCCTTGGCGGCCACGGGCCTCATCGTGATCATGGCGCTGGCGGCGGTGTTCCACCTCTGGCGCGGGGAGGCTGAGGCGCTTCCGATCAACGTCATGTTCGGCGCGCTGGCGGCGTTCGTGGCCTGGGGACGATTCCGCAAGGCGCCGATCAGCCCGCGCTGAAGTCCGGATCGCGGCCACATGCAACGACGGAGCGGGCCCGTCGTCGTGGTTCCCTCACCACGGCTGGCCGCTTCCGGTTTCCACGTACGACTTGAGGCTTCCCAGGAAGTGCTTCCACCCCTGGGCCACTGTGTCGGGCGCCGGATCCTTCCAGCCGCCGTGTTCCAGCGAGAGCATCGTGGCGGGGCCGGCCTCCGCGAGCCGCCACGCCAGAGTCGTGCCGACCCAGCTCGGCATGTCGTGCGCGACGCAGGTCCAGCGCACGCGTTCGTTCGCCTTGATTTCGTCGATGCGGAAGCGCATGTTCACCGGATTGCCGTCCTTGACGAAGCGCAGCTTCGCCTCTCCTCCGACGACCTCCGCAACCTCGGCGGCGCTGTTCCACCAGCCCCGGTACCCGGCCTGACGCGTCAGCGCCTCGTGGACTTTGCTCGCGGCGGCTTGAATCCGGACCTCATCCCTGATCGCGTTCATCACTGTCTCCTTTCGATGTGTCGCTCAACATCTTCTCCAGGTTGCCCAGGCAGCCCTCCCAACCCTCTTCGTGGCCGCGCCGGATCTTCGGATCCGGAGGCAGCTCGTGACTCAGGAGCAGCTCGGCGCCCTCGCCGTGATCGATCAGGTCGACCGTGACGACGCTGTCGGCAACCGAAAGCTCGGGGCAGCTCCAGGTGAAGACGAGGCGTGACTCGGGGACGATCTCGCGGTATTCCCCGAACTGCGTGTGCAGGACGCCGGCGGCATCGCGCATCACCAGCTCGTAGCGTCCACCAACCCGCACGTCGGCAACGACCTCGGCGGTCCAGCCGTCGCCCGGGTAGAACCAGCGCGCCATCAGGTCGGGACGAGTCCATGCCTCGAAGACCCGCTCGCGCCGGGCCCGCAGCAACCGCCTCACGGCAACTCCATCCTTCGGCATCGGCTACTCCCTGACCTCGAGCTCGCCGAGGAGTTGCTCGAGAGCATCCAACCGCCTGTTCCAGAACCTGGCCAGCTCGGCGAGGACCCTGGCTGCGTCGCGGAGCGGTGCCGGGCCGAGTCTGCAGCGATGAACGCGGCCGG